>JAISRZ010000089.1 GCA_031273455.1 Deltaproteobacteria bacterium
GGCGGACGCTCTTTTTCCGAGAAAACGCGCTGATAGAGAGGAGTGGTCTGACTTTTGGCATCATAAAATTAAATACTCAAATAACGGCGTTGATTTATTGATTGACGATATAAAAGTTAGAAAAAAAATATTAAAAACATCAAAAGAAGAAGTTGAAAAAGTTCTTGTTTACCTCAACAACCAAAAGGATAGAACCCATTACCGCCGAGAAAGGACAAATAATCGCCCGATTGGTAGTGGCGTTACTGAGGCGGCTTGTAAAACGCTTATAAAACAGCGCATGTGTGGATCAGGCATGAGGTGGAAGCAAGAAGGAGCCTCAAATATTATTGCGATTCGTTCACTCATCCTTTCAAAAAACAGATGGACTCAATTTTGGGATCACTATATGCGTCATGGAGGCTTTTAAAAATATCAATTACTTGATTGATGTTTACAGTATTTTGATGACCAACCCTCTCGAAATTGATAACGATGACGCCTATCCCCACCCTACGCCACAACGACCTCGTCAATAAGCGCTCTGTTTTACATTGGTACCTGATACATTTCTAAATTTTGATAACTTTTTTCAACGTGTGGCGATAGCCTTAAATCGCGGATCAATTTTGGGCTTATTATAACGCTGATATACTTGAGCGTTTGTGACTATTCAGGTGGGTGGACGTGGAGATTTAAGGGCCAGCCATATTGGCGTCAGATTATTTTAAATTTGCCAGTCTTTATACTTAATTTTATAATCAAAAATGTTGTTTTATAGTTTTAAAACTTTGCTAATAATAAGCTTTAATTTTTTTTCCCTAAAACAGTCTAATAAAATCTTTTTGATAGACCTCTAAATAAATTTGGGGCTTTAAACGTCAGAGCCAAGCTCAGAACCTAGTTCAGAGCCTCAGCCTAACTCGGATCTCTAGGGTGGTGATTAGTTCCGAACTAAAAGCGGTGCCCTAGCGGATCGCCTTGGACAAGAAAAGGCCAAAAGCCTTGATTTTACAAGGTTTTTGGCCTTTAACGTACTTCTTTGGAATATGCGCTAGTAGTCCCAAGGTCTACCATGTTTAAAGATATCATCCTGAAATTCTTAAATAATTTTTGTTTGCGAAATTATTATACCATCAAAAATACCGACAAAATATTTTTACTTTGGGTTTGATATCCTCGGAAAAATACCCTCGAAATACCTCTATCTTAAAAAAAAGAGAGTTTAACGCCACACCCTTCTCTATAAAGAGGAATTTTAAATAAGAGTCCTACTAAGATCAAGACTTTTTTCTTTCCAGGTAACAAATTGAAATTATTAGAAAAATCGGTTTGTTGAACGGCACCTCCACCAGTATTTACGGTCATGAGCCTTTAACCATATCTGGCTGCCCTTGACTATCACTCCTCTTTACAGGGAGGGAAAGGAGAACTCATTTTAACTTCTCTACGGCATGGTCAGCTATTCCCGCCATATTCCGACCATATTCCGACCATTTTCGTTATATAAATAAGCCAACACTTTGAATTTATTAAAGATCTTTTTTTTAGCCAGTAGTACCATTTTTTTTGGAACTCACTTGTAATCCGACTTGCCAGTGATTTAGGCTTATTTAAATCTCTCAAAGTTGCCAGAAAGTACAACTTGCTACCCAAGAACAATATATAAAGATTTTATTCAGAATGCTGGCCATATTAATATTTCTGATGACAATATAACTGTTAAATTAAAAAAGAAGAGTGGAATGCCAATTTTAATGAATGTTAATTGATTAAAATCAAATTTTTCATATGAATGGTTGGGTAACAAACATTTATCGTTTGAAATATCAACCACTTTATGATTATTATTTATTTTTTATCAACAATAAACAGTTTATATCTGAATTAATATCCGTGGCTGAAGTGGTGGTTGCAATGGTGGCTTGAGTGGGCCACCGCTTTAAGTCAAAACTTTTTCACCATGAAAATCTGTGATAAGTGAACCCATAATTCTTGTTTGGATACCAAAAAGGAGTGAGTTGAGAGTTGACAGGGCAAAATCATTAAAAATTTGCGATACGTATAATAAAAATATATTGCTATGTTTTAAAATATTTATTGGAATAAATTTGTTTTTTGATTCATTGATGTTTGTTAATAAGGCATTTATATAATACATATTGACAATTTTATGCCGATAAATCATTTTAAATTTTTATTTTAAATTGTTAAATTGCCATAATTAGATGCTAAAATAAGCTGCCATATATATTTTACATTTTTTACGATAATTATCAGCAATTGGTTGATAAACAATCTTTAGGATGTTTAAATTTTAATAAATACAATAAAATTCGTATTTTATGATTTTTAGCATGTTATAAACATTAATTAATTGTTCTAATCATTTATTATAATATTTAAACATATTAAAACGACATATTTATTATAAAAAATAAACGATAGATATTTTTAAACTATACACATTTTTTGGCGGGAATAATTTTTAGATTTATTTATCAATACAAGTATATATAACTTAATTTAATGTATAGGTATTGTTTTTGACTTTATTATATTGATTTGTTTTAATTAGGAATCTCTATTCTTATGAGGTTCTCTTATGAACAACTGGATAGATCAATTACAGGATTTCTGTGGCTCTCTCACCGATATGCGGATCAGTCGGCATAAAATTCACCCTTTGCAGTCTACTGTTTTTCTTTTTTTGGTGGCGATGCTTAGTGGTTTAACAGGGTGGTTATATATAATTGATTGGGCTTCCCAACCGGTTGTTTTAAAATGGTTAAGAAACTTTTACCCTTATGAGCATGGGATCCCTAGCGTCTCAACGTTAGCCAGGGTAATCAGTTCCCTTGATATAGATGAATTGGACAATGCGTTCAATAAATTAAACTTTCATTTACTTCAAGAACAATTTACTGATGAACTTACCAACTACAATACACTTCAGGCAATTGCGATTGACGGAAAAACCAACAGAGGTGCTATTATTGGTGGAAAAAAGTCAAAGATTCATATTGTTAATGCAATTATGTCTTATTTTGTTGTTGGACAAATAAAAGTTGAAGAAAAATCTAATGAAATAACAGCTATTCCTGTGATGCTAAAAAAACTGGCTTCATCGAATTTACTTGCTAACGCGACTGTCACTATTGACGCTATGGGCTGCCAAAAAGAGATTGCAAAAAACATTGCAAACGAAAATGCGTATTACCTCATTAACCTTAAAGACAATCAGAAAACAATGGCCAACGAGGTGGAATTATTTTTCGATGAGTTAGCGCGGAATAATAATAGCTTAGGTGTTAAAATGCGAACTGATGAATATGGACCAGAAAAAAACCATGGCCGAATTTCACGTTGGAAGGTAACCCAAGCGGAAATTGACTTCGAATGGGTACCTTCAGCGTCTAAATGGGAAGGAATAAAGACATTGATTAAAGTTGAAAGAGAAACGTATTCTGGAAATAAATTTGAAAAACGTTCTTTTGAAACGCATTGTTATATATCTAATCATCAGATAAATCAAGAACTAGGATATATTATTAGAAAGCATTGGAATGTCGAAACGTTACATTATTACCTTGATGTAACATTTAAAGAGGATGTGTGTCGGATTAGAAGAGGAAATAGTTCAGAAATTTTTTCTTTATTTAGAAAAATAGCATTTAATATTCTTTATAAAGCACATAAGAAGGCAAATATGAGTATGATTAGAGTAATAACCAAATTTAATCGTGACCCTATGGCCTTTGGACCGACACTTGGGTTAGTGCCTAACCAGCCCGAATGTCAATTATTATCTGAGGCTGCTTAAGACACCAGATGTTGTAAGGCAGCAAAATCCATGCCATATATTTGGGGATTTTAATGATTTTGCCCTGGAGAGTAGTTGAGTTGACTTCTGCCCTGGGAAATTGTAGCATAGAAAAGTAAGCAGTTAGGAGGTTTATCCATGACCACTATCACAAAGACCATTGACATACCAGCTGACAGGATCTTGAAGCTGGAGGTTGATTTGCCTGACAGTCTTCCGCCAGGTAAAGCGGAACTCAGCTTGAGCATCACTCCCGAGTCGGTTCCTCAAGATAAAAGTTTATTTTTATCATTCTGTGGGTTCTTAAAAGACAGCGATACTTTCTCAGGAGATCCTGTCGAAATTCAACGGAAAATGCGGGATGAGTAGATTATTGTTTGACACTAACATTCTCATTGATTATTTAAAAAATTGCCAATCGATCGATTATATTAATTCTTTTATTAATAACGACCTTTTTATTAGTTATATTACTAAAATGGAGCTTTTAGCACATTCTTCTTTATCTGAAGAAGAAAAATCAGGAATACAAATTTTTTTAACAAGTTTAAATATTATTCCTATGAATGAAAAGATTGAGAGAATTGCTATTGACTTAAGGATGGCAACTACATTAAAACTGCCCGATGCCATTATCGTAGCTACTGCTTTGGTTATTGATGCCACTATTTTAACTAGGGACAAACGGCTATTGGCTCTAAAATGGCCAGGATTGGTGGTTCGTTCTCCTTATCTTCAATAAGCCTTAGTTATTCTTTTTTTTCCCTTATCCAACAGAAACCATCGGATATGTTCCGATGGTTTCTTTGTTTTCAATGAATTTAATAGGGTAGTTATTTATACTATGACGTATAATGATTAAACATGACAGATTAATTTCATCATATATAAGGAGACTTCAAAATGAATCCTTTTGACCATCAACTTTCCGAAGCCAAACCTGTCCTAGCCTCAAAAAACACAGAAAATAGACAACCAACCATCGAGTTCCGCCTGAAACGCCCGTGACTGCTGACAATCTTGACCTGGAAGTCGATTCCCTAGGCCAAACACTTTTCGGGGAAATCTCCAAAGAAGCCCAAGTGGTCTGGAACAAGGTCTTTGCTGGTAAAACCGAGGTTAGTCACAAAGCCTTATCGCCTTTGAAGGCCATGAGGCAGAAGCTTTCGGGTCTTTCCTTCGTGGAGCCGAAAGTGGCTCCAATCGCCGATCTTATTGAATCGGCAGTTTCAAGTGTTCCCAAACGAGGTCTTATCAGCGGTCAACCACTACTGACCATCCAAGGTCTGGTTTCTGTCCTGAAAGATCCCGCGCTTCTGCGCGAGTATCATAGCGATGGCTGGCGGAATAACGATAAAGCTGATAAGAAGAATTTTTCTGGCCGCTGGACTTATTCCTTTACTGATCAATTCCAGGCCAGTTTAAACGTTAGAGCTTATAACGGCTCCTGGGAGGCTCCGGGCAATATCTCTCATCTGCACCGAAATATAAAAGACTCGGTCACTGACGGGTCCGGTCAAGGCGGGGCTGGTTATAGGGATCGTTATGATGTTCGGCTCTGGGCTAACTATTTTATTAACGATGAGTCGCAGCTAACATTTTATATCTACGGCACCTCCATGGAAACTTCCCGCTTTGAAATAAACGATGATCCAGCCGCCTGGGGTCGCTACAGTGGATCAGACGATTATAGCCGCCATAAGTCATGGGGCACCGGCTTAACTTACAACTATAAAGGCCAGATTAATGGTCATGATTCCACGGCCACATTAGGCTTTACCTACGCCTACGAAAAAGAAGACCCAAGAATTCTCTACAGCTATATTCAAGGACAGGGCCGAAATAGAGGCCCAATGAATTGCAATCGGTACTGCGAAAAGCTAAGCATTAATAACCCGGCTGTCCTCGGGGAAGTGACTTATCAGATTAATGAATACTTTAATTACCGTCTTGGCACTCGTTATGATTGGGTTTACGGTAAATACTTAAGTTTAAGGCCAAATAGCAAAGAAATTAGATCAAAGACTTATGGTTTTTTGAGCCCGAAAACCGGTATTTTGTTTACGCCTAACGATCGAGTTAAGGTTTACGCGAACTATGGCCGCGGTTTTTCCTTACCTGATATGAATACCAACACTAGTGGCTCTGGTTTTTATCAAAATAACGGTTTTAATTTAAAAGTTAGAGATCAGTATGAGCTGGGCGCGCGAGCGTCGGTCACGGATTGGTTAGACTTAGAACTGGCTTTATTTAAGATCTTTACAAAAAACGATACTGTTTATGATGAAACAGAGAACAAAGTAGTTCCTTCCGGTAAAACTGAAAGGCAAGGAGTCGAGTTTGGCTCGAGTTTAAAACCATCTCCGCACTTTACCCTTAATATGAATTATAGTTATACTGGCGCGAAATACAAAAGCTTCATTGACACAGGTAATCACGCCATTATGGACGGTCGGAAGATGACCAACGTTCCGGCCCACATGTTAAACGTGGACTTATTAATCCATCCCGAGAACTATCCCTTTGGGGCTAGAATTTCCTTCCACGGTGAGTATGACCGCTTCGCTTCCAACTACCCGAGGGTCAACAATCTAGGAAATCCCATAGCGAACCCGGTTCGAAAAACGCCCAACTATGAAATTGTTGACCTTTTATTTTATTACAACATAAATGAGAATTATAAGCTCCTTTTTAACGTTAACAATCTTTTTGATAAAGAATATTGGACTGGTTTAAGCCACAACCTGCCTAACGCCACTACGGGCGATTGGGTCGGTCAGCATCGTCCGCCCAGAACTTTTTCCCTAACCTTGGAAATGAACTGGGACAAAACTGACTAGCTTTATCTAGCTTAAGCCCCATCTTCTTAACCACATCATTCGCGGGGAAGGCCAGGGTCTGGTCTTCCCCTTCTGTTCTTCTTTTCGGCGTCCCTTCGCCTTCTTTATACCTTAACTAGCCCATAATAAACCGTCCGCAAAACCCCTAAAGGCTTATTTGGCGGTTCATTGTTTGTAAGGCCCTTAAGGGCATTACGCTCAACTTTACCGTAAAACATACCAGTCAGCGGATATGTTTCATGAGTCGGGGGTGAAGCCTTGCTGGCGTAATGAAGGGTAGGACTATTTTTTTTTCCATCCTTAACTTCCTCAAACTCCGCGTCCACCACGTTATCGTCCGAGGCTGTCGGTCCAGCTTGACCTTCGCCAGGTCCGCCGCCGCCATAGGTCTGGCCTTGGGTTTGCCGCTGGTTCAGGCTAGCTTGGGCGTATATCCGCTCGACTAGTTTGTGGCTGGCTCGGGTTAAGCTATTGGTCTTGGCCTCGAAGGTGGCTTTGTCCCTATTGTCCAAAACGGCCTTTAGATCGGCCACCGCTGACTCCACTTGGCTCCGGGTGTTCGGATCGACCTTATGCTCAGTTCGCTTAGGTTCTTTTCAACGCTGTAGATGAGTCTATCGGCCTTGTTCTTCAGCTCGACCAGTTACTTCCGAGCCTTGTCCTCATCCGCGTGGATCTCGGCGTCCTTAATGAGGCGCAGGATCTCTTCTTCGCTTAAACCACTAGAGGGCGTGATCTGGATGGACTGCTCTTTCCCGGTTCCTAAGTCCTTAGCCGAGACATGGACAATGTCGTTGGCGTCAAAGTCAAAGGTAACCTCAATCTGAGGCGCGCCCCGGGGAGCCTGAGGAATGTCCTCTAGCTCAAAGCGGCCCAAGGTCTTATTTCCGCTGGCCATTTCCCGCTCGCTTTGGAGAACGTGGATGGAAACATCCTAGGCCACCACGCGCTCATCCTTAATACTCCTTAACTTCTTGGGAATCGATATGAAAAATCAGATCTAAGCTTTGGCCGTAAAAATAGTTGAAAAATATATTTAATTATGGAATATTTATTATGAGCAAATGGGTAGTTTTTGGCCTTTCGAACAGGCTTTTAGTCTCTTCGTCTGTAGGTGATTAGTTAAGGTTCCTAGGGCTTAATGGAGGGAGAATAACTTTAAAAGAATTACCTTTAAGCCGCCGGTCTTTCAAGGAAATATTAGACGATAACCTTTTATTGGATACGCGGACAAAACCAGATACGTCTATGAGACGCTTAAAAGCCCCTAGAGATGTTATTTTTTGTTCCGTCCCTGGCGTTTCGGCAAAATTCTTCTTTTAAGCGTCTTTCGCGATATAGCTCCTTATTTAATATGAAACATCCGAAATTCGTGGTAACATAAAGGATTATAGTAAATAGCTAAAGCGTATAAATTACTTATAATTGAATGTATGTTTCATGAGTCGTTGGGCGAAACTAGCTGGTTCATAGCTGGTTCATGAGGGTTTAGGATAGCCCCCTAAACTAAAATATGGCTCATCCTTATTTTAGGATCGCCCTCTAAACTAAAATATGGCTCATCCTTATTTTAGGATCGCCCTCTAAACTAAAATATGGCTCATCCTTATTTTAGGATCGCCCTCTAAACTAAAATATGGCTCATCCTTATTTTAGGATAGCCCCCTAAACTAAAATATGGCTCATCCTTATTTTAGGATAGCCCTCTAAACTAAAAAATGTTCAGCTTTTTTGCTTTGTGTCTGAACTAACATCTCGAAACTTCTTCTTTTGGGCGATGGCCTCTCAGCGACCTTTTTAAGGGGAGTTCGTGGATATATAGCAAAAATTTCATTATATATTTTTTTTATTTTTGCGTTTATTGCTAAACTATATGAACCATTGTATTTTAAATAATTTTTAGCAAAAACTTTAATTTTAATATACATAATTAATATATATTTTTTGCCTTTATAATATACTTATTGGATAATGTTTTGAAAAGAGAACTTCAAGGAACATACTTGCCTATAGCGACATCTGAGGAGAAATTTCAATCCTTCATACCCGCTCCTCTGCCGCCTATTCCGCCCATTAATTGGACTTCGGAACTCCTTGATAAATTCAACCAAGCTCATCTGGCCGTTGGTCGGCTGGACAGCGTCTCAAGTCTTTTACCTGATGTTTCTCTATTTCTCTATACATATATTCGTAAAGAAGCGGTTTTTTCGTCCATGATTGAGAATATAAAGTCATCGCTGTCGGACTTACTTCTTTACGAGCTTGAACAAAAGCCTGGGTTGCCTATGGGTGACGTTCAGGAAGTCAGCGACTATGTCGCGGCCATAAACCATGGCTTAAGCCTCCTGGAGCGTGGCCTTCCGCTTTCTTTGCGCCTGTTGCGGGAAATTCACGGCGTCTTGTTGAGTCACGGTCGAGGTAGCCACAAAACGCCAGGCGAGTTCAGACGCTCCCAAAATTGGATAGGCGGATCCAAGCCTGGCGACGCGGCTTTTGTTCCGCCCCCGGCGAATATGGTGATAGAGTTAATGGGACAACTGGAGTTATTTCTTCATGACCAGCCGGTGAAAACTCCTGGGCTCCTAAAAGCGGCTTTGGCTCATGTTCAGTTCGAGACCATTCATCCTTTTCTGGATGGTAACGGTCGCCTAGGCCGTCTATTGATCACTTTAATTTTATGTGAACAAAAGTTACTCAGTAAACCAATGTTGTATCTAAGTTATTATTTTAAGACTCACCGGAACTATTATTATCACCTTCTTAACGAAGTCCGGCGTACGGGAGACTGGGAAGCTTGGCTAGATTTTTTCGCTGAGGCCGTTACGGTTAGCGCCAATCAAGCCACGGAAACCGCCCAAAAACTGTTCGACCTGGCGAAACTAGACCGCCAGAAAATTACTTCAGCCAAACGCCGGTCAGCGGCGACGCAGTTAAAGTTACACCAGATCTTTTTGGAACGTCCCATAGTTACATCGGCTTGGCTTTCGAATGAAACGAAAATTTCACCGGCTACAATCAACAAGTCCTTAGAACTTCTGGAAGAGCTTGGCGTCATCAGGCGATTGACTTCTAAGAAACGAAACCGAGTGTTCAGCTACTCACAATATATTGAGATAATGAACGCCGGCGCGGAACCGCCGCCTGACCAGGATATTGTCTAGCGTATCGATGACGCGATTGAGCGAAAACGATTGGGAAATCTCTCCGCCTTTTATGGGAAACTGTAGCCTAATTCCCATATAAACAGATAATTATATAATTTTCTTATTTTATTTGATTATGGACTTTGCGGTGACGCCTCGCGCCATTCTAAACGGGCGCAAGAAATTGGATTACCCGTATCACAAAAAACCAACTTGTTTTTTATTAAATAACATAAATTAGCCTAATTAAGGATAATATTAATTTAAACCACCAATTAAGTAAGCTTTATTGGGTCAAGGACTGGCGCGGTTTTCTTTCAGATCTTCTTTCCAGTCACTGCCCGTCTTACTGGACAAGCGGTTTTCCCGCTATTGTCCAGACCATATTTGGATGTCAAGGGATTTTAACGGATCGCTTTGGACGCCAAAAAGGCCAAAAACCTTGATTTTACAGGGCTTTTGGCCTTTAACGAACTTCTTTGGAATATACGCTGGTAGTCCCAAGGGGACTCGAACCCCTGTTTTCGCCGTGAGAGGGCGGTGTCCTGGGCCACTAGACGATGGGACCGTCTGGATCGTCTTTGGAAGGCTACCTTAAATTATTTATCCCCAAAAATCAAGACCAATTCCTTTATTTTTGGGCTTTTACGGGCCTTCCCTTTTGACCAACGGCGACCATTAACCGTTAAAGCCTGGATCCGCCTTCCCAGTCAGCCCTATATGGACCTATTACTGGGCGTACCCATACCAAGCGGCCTTCATCCATGGCTCATCTTTATAAGCCCGAAAAGCCGGATCTTTTAACGCCTCCTGGTAGCTCGGCCAGATAAAGTGGTCTTCCCAGACTGGCGGATGACCCAAGGATTGTTTAATCTCGGTTGGATTTCCCCGCCAAGCGGCCCAGCGGGCCCGAGCGTAGTGACTAGAGCCTGGGGCGATGATCTCCGCTTTAGCCCATAAGGTCTCGGCTTCTTTAAACAACGAGGGGTCAGGGGTATTGTTTAATAGATTAAGCTCCACTAAGACTAACCCTTCCTCAGCTAGAATAAGACCCAATTCCGCTCCCCGGGGCGATTTCTCCCGGGCCATCCGCAATAAGTTTAAGGCTAAGTGCCGATAAGCCATCCGCTCTTCGGTGGGCGGGTAACCCGTGGCCGCGGCTTGACGCAAAAATGAGGCTAACTTCAGTAAATACCAAGAGGGTAAGCTCTTGGGCCTAACCATGACCATTAAGCGTCCCAATGGCCGGTTTAAAGCCGAGGCCAAACGCTCTTGGAAGGTGACCGCCGGGGTGTTGATCCAATAGGACCCCACCTCCAAGGACAAAAACCGTAAAGGCTCATACTCTTCGGAGTCCGCTCCCTCTGGTTCTAAAGACCCCTTCGGCCGCCAAACGGATAGACCCTCTAGGCCGTCTAAAAAGGAGCTTAAAACCTCGGTGAAGGCCCTTTTGGCCGAGAGATCGGTGGTTAAAGCCACATCGTCCGGCCAAGCTGGCCTCTTAGCCAACTGGGCGTAGAGGGTGAGACCCAAAGCGAAGGAGTAGTTGGCTTGGGACGGGGCTAATTTTTTAAGGCGTCGGCAGATGTCAACGAGGACGCTTAAAGCTTGATCTTGACCTTCCGGGTAATTGACGGCGATGGACCAGACCTTATCGGCCAAGCGCGTTAAATCCTGGATGGACGCGCGGTTGAAGCTTAAGTAGTGGTTATAGGCCGCGAAGATCTCGGCCACCACTATGTCTTTATACTCTTGAGGGAGACTCTTGGCTATAAATTCCTCGCAGTCCGTGGCCCAGGCTAACCAAGCCTCGGCGGGGTTTTCCGAAAAACGGATCGTATGTCGGCTTAATTGGGTGGCCTCTTGGAAGCGAGCCAAAAACTCCTCGCGGCCCTCCGCCCCAAAGGCCAAATGGGTGGTCACCCTCACGAGGTTCCTTAGATCCTCTAGCGTTTCGCCGCGCTCCCAAGCCTGATAGTACTGTTCTTGAGCTTCCGCCAAGGATATCCGGGCTCTGGCCAAACGCGCCGTCTCGTTTAAGTCGCTCGACCGGGCGCTGATTAAGTTGGACCGATACTCCAAAACCCGGCCCCATTCCCGATGGACGATTTCTTTCCGGGGGCTTAGTTTTAACCCCTGGGCGAACTTTTTGGCCCCTTCAACCCGGTCCCGGGCCCAAAGGCGGTCATCCATCTGATAATCGGCCCGGCTGTAATAATCCTCGCCCCAAGCCGCCCAAAAAGCCGGGTCTTGGCTTTGGTTTTTTCTTTTGGCCAGATACAACCGCTCCCGTAAATCCCAGACCCCTTTTCTTAGCTCGTGGTCCGGGGCCAAAGACTCCACCCTTCTCAGCCTAGTTAGTAAAATGTCTTGATCTTGACTGGCCAAAGGGAGTTTTAAAGCCGCCCCAAAGACCTCCAAAGCCTCAGCGAAGTAGTTTTCCTCATCCATAAGGGGCCGAGAAAGACTAACCTTATTCTCCTCGGTGATAACGACTCGCTCGCCTTTGGCCGCTGGGACCCGGTCCAGTAAGGAGCCGCTATAGGAGCTTAAAGCCAAGGGCAAAGGGGTAGCCGCCGTTTCCACCGTCTGAGGCCGGACTCCAGGTAAAGAGAGTAAGGTCTCGGACCAGGCCAACAATAGATCCACTTTTTTTAAGACCGGCGGATTGGGCTGGTGGTTAGGGACGTAGAAGGGCATGGTGGCGATAACGGAGACGAATTCCTCTTGGAAGGCGGCGACGGCCGCCGCCCTAGCCTCTTTGTCTTTATGGGCCCGTAAAACAAAGCGCCGATTGGCCCAGAGATCAGGCTGGTAAAGAGGATTTTGGTTTTTAGCGGCGTAATAGTCGGTCAGTTCGTCCGAGTCTATTTCCCCGCGCCTTAAGCGACCAGCGAAGATCATCTCGGAAATCATGGGGTCCGCGGTGTTTAAGGGCTCCGGCGTCACGGTCGGCGGGGGGATGACGTTTCTATTGTTGGGTTCCGGGCGATTTAAGCTAGCGGCCCGGGCGAAGTGGCCCCGAGCTTCCATCATGAGCTTTTCTTGGTCCGCGAAAGTCTCGGCCCATAACCCTCTGATCTCGGTCAAACGGCCTAAGCGCAACCAAACTATGGGCGAGTCCGAATGGAATTGGCTAGCGTGGTGATAGAGAACTTGGGCTTTTTCCATCTGGTAGCGGTAACTTTGGCCCGGATCGTCCGCTTGGGCCACCAAAAGAACCTGCCGGGCCTCGGCCAAGCGGTCCTCTAGGTTTAAAACCGCGTTCTCCACGTCGCCTCGCGGCAGAGCCGGACTGGAGCATATTGCCAAGACTATAACGCTAACCATTGGTTGATAAAAAATCATAACCCACCAGCCACTATCGAAAACACGCCGAAAAAGCCTTTGGTTTATGCCGCCTTAAACCCCTTTTTTGGTTTTTAGAAAACTTTCCCAAAGGCCCCCACGCGTTTTTTAAGTCGCGATTTATCGCGTAAAAGTTTTATTATGTTTCAATATTTGTAATCATTAAAAACGTTGTTCATATATATACATTAGTATAATCGAGTTAAATCGCATTTAAAACGACTTTTAGTCTCCAAAGGCCGTTAAACGCCTTGGCTCTTAAGCTAAGACTCAAGGAAAATCCAATCATAAGAACTATAAAAAGCTACAATTATTATGGAATAATTTGATATTGATTCTGCGAATCATTTGCAATCAATTATACGCCCTAGCTTAAGTTTGTCAAGGCCGGGCCCAATTTTTTGATGACCTAATAACCATTAAAAAATAGTCTCGAATAGCTGTTTTAACGGGATATTAACCGAATGGAAACGCCCCTTAAAAGGCTTAGACGCGATAAATTACGTAAACGAGCGTAGTTATCAATAATAGCGCATAACTATAGATAATTTTATTTAGTCTAATAAATATGGATCTAGGCGGGCCTAGTTGTCGGGGGCGATGGCGATGGTTGGTGGCGGCGAAAGAAAAATGAGCGGGTTCAGGTGGGTCCAACGCTAAGGACGGTTATTGGCCGCGACCAACCCAGAATATGATATAATATATAGTTGCTTAAAGGGCCATGATTAACCGCCAAACCTTCCCACCAAGATTCTGACGGGGAAGTGGTCAATCTCTACCCTTTAAGCTTAAACAGCCTTCTAATAACATAAATTATTTAAAATATATTGTAAATAAACCACAATATGGCGCATTGTGATATCGCGCCATATATTTTGGAGAGACTATGGTGGCTTTAAAACCCCTTCCCCGGGGCAATCAGACTTTCGCCGAAATAATTGACCAAGATATGGTCTACTCTGACAAGACCAAGCTTATTTACAATCTGATCACCGCCGCGGAACGGAACTACTTTTTGTCTAGGCCGCGCCGTTTTGGGAAAACCCTCCTCATGTCCACCTTGGAAGAGCTCTTCACCGGCGAAAGCCAGCGTTTCCAGAACCTTTGGATCGGTCAGTCAGACTACGCTTTCCCCAAGGTTCCGGTCATTCGCCTATCCTTGTCCATGGACGCTGATTCCCCTCAAGTAGTCATGATGAGCCTTATGGCCAAGCTGGAGAGAATAGCCGACTTAAAACAACTAAAGGTTCCCCAAGGCTCCTTTGAGGAGCGCTTCGGTTTTCTTATCAAGGCCCTCTATAGCCAGAGTAAAGCTAAAGTAGCGGTCCTCATTGAAGACTCCGACGCCCCAGTCAAAAAAGCCCTGGACGATGAGGATCTCGCTTTAGCCAACGCTAAGGTTATTTACCGCTTCCTAGCCACTCTTAAAGACCCTAAGGTGGCCCCCTATATCCACTTCACCCTGGTCACCGGAGTCACGAGATACGCCCTAAACCCTCGGGACACCGAAGGCGACCAGCTGGTCGATATTTCGCTTTTACCCCAATACTCTGGTCTTTGTGGCTTCACCCTGGAGGAATTGGACGGTCTTTTCGCCGACCGGTTGGAAGAGACCTTGGAACAGCTGAGGAAAGACGGTAAAATGGGCCCCTTTGCCACGGTTAAGGTTTTAAAAGAGAACATTCTTAAATGGTATGGTGGCTACAACTGGGGCGGGGAGACAAGGGTCCTTAACCCCCATAGCCTACTTTACTTTTTCGCCAATAAAAAATTCAGCGATTATTGGATCCAGACCGGTCGTCCGGCTTATCTGAAAGCCATGTTCCGTAGCCTAGATTGTCTGGAGCCCTCTTTCGCGACCTGTTTTTCCAGCCAGATAAGAAATTCAGATCTAACGCGACCCCTGGCCGAACCCACGCTCTTCCATCACGGTTACTTGACCCTTGACCAGGTCATCCAGGTGAAACCATCTGATGGGACCACGGAGACAAAGCGTCTTCACTCTTTCAGGTTCCCTAATTTTGAGGTGTCCTTCGCCCTCAACAAAGCGCGCTATAAGGTTGGTAATTCGCCATCTAAAGATTGAGGGAGCCCCAAGGTCAAGGCCCTTTATTGGCCAATGTTATCGATTAACTTCCTGAGGAAGGCCAATTGGGTTATAATACACCTTAAGCTTTTGTCCTTATTCGCCGGAATTGGCTAGCCCCACGGCTAGATCCCTTAAGACCAGGTCCACGGCGGCTCATTAGTCGTCATTATGGTTGTGACCGCGTAAAGAGCCCGTAGGGCTTGTTACTCAGATCCTTGGCGGGGCCTTGGAAACGCCGAGCGTTTTAGCCTTTAGATACTTTCGCTTTCTTTTGATCGAATAATATTACTTCTATTATTTTTAATTACACTTTAAAGACGATTTATTTTGATGTAAGATTATGTCAGTTGCGATATTATGGGATATAGAAAATATTCCACCAGCCAGTAAAGTTGGTTTAATTAAATCAATTTATGATGAATGCTCAAAATATGGCCGAATAACTAACGCTATGGCTTTTAACGATTGGAACGCCGAACATTCTAAAAGTTGCGGCCTTGAACTTAGTTTATGCAATTTTGAATTAATCAATGTTCCACACATAAACAAAAAAAATGATGTTGATATATCTATAATTATCCATACGGTAGAATTATTATTTAATTATCCTCATATAAATACTTTTGCCTTGGTTTCTAGCGATAGTGATTTCATTCAATTAATATCATTATTAAAAAAACATGGAAAAAAAAACAATAATTATTTGTAATCAAAATATTACTACAGATTATTTAATTAAAATCGCTGATATTGCTTTAGATTATACTGATTTAAGTAATTTAAAAATTAAGTTAAAAAAATCTACTATAACAGATAATCAATTATCTTCAACTGATAATTCTTCAATAAATACTATAACTCATAATACGACTAATCTTTTTTCTAATCTTCCAGACCCTACTCCGGTTAACACTACTCCGGTTAACACTACGCCGCTTAATCAAACTCCCGCCCCGGTCAAGACTGAGCCGGTCAAGACTAAGTCGGCCAAGACTAAGCCGGCCAAGACTAAACCGGCCAAGACTGAGCCGGTCAAGACTAAGTCGGCCAAGACTGAGCCGGTCAAGACTAAGTCGGCCAAGACTGAGCCGGTCAAGACTGAGCTGGCCAAGACTGAGCCGACCAAGACTAAACCGGCCAAGACTAATCATAATAGCTCAACTATTATGCAATCTATAGATAAATTTACCGATTTTATAAGTAAATTACCTAAAAATATTGATTGGTTACAATTTGCCCAAGTCGCTCCATTTTCCAATTATAAGAGTTACGGGTACAAAAATTTCCGTAGCTTCGCTCTTGACGCGGAGGCCAGTGGTTTTATTAAAACCGCGTTAATAGACAATAACTATTATTTACAAATAACTGATAAAATTTATAGTCCTATAACTAAACAATCTTGTTCTATTCAAGCGGATACTTCAGGCGCGCCAATTAATAATGATATTTTTATAATGTTTATTAAATTATTACCAGTCAATAACGAGTGGATTACATTTTCTAGCGCCGCTAAGTTATTAGATTTTAAACAATATGGATACAATAAATTTAAAAAATTCGTTTTAGCTATGGAAGAATATGGGTATATTGAAACTAAAATAGATGGATCATCTTGTACTCTAAGAAAAAAATCGTCTACTACTAACGAATCGTCTAACGAATCGTCTAACGATTGGACTAACGAATGGACTAGCGAATGGACTAACGAATTGCCTTTTTAGCCTTTTTCGCCTTCCTCGCCGCCAGCTTTCTAACTGGAAATCCCGCGCCCTTCTTTAACCCCAAACCCCCCCACGCGCCCTAAGCTCTGACCTTCTCTTCATTCCCTATAAACATCACCTTTTTTGTTATCAAAATATCTAATTTCCGCTAGTCAAACCTTTACAAACAATTTTATGTTTAACGACATTTTTTTAACCCTAAGGGCCTAAAAATAGAAAAACCAAGAGGGTTTAGCCAAGCTGTGGGTCAATATCCTCGCCCTTTTGGACTTAATCGCTTAAACGCCCCAGCTCTTAAATTATGGGGATACTGCCACAAATTACCAAGGTTTTACTGTTGGCGAAACAATAATCAATTCATTGGTCGTTATATTCAGTTAAAGGCTAGTCAATTTTCCCCGAGGATCTTAAACCACCCTAACCCTAAGGGCGCGTTAAGCCCCCAAAGTGATTTTAGGCCTTGGAACCCCAGAGGTGGGATATGTCAAAAGAAGGCTCCGTAGCTCCCAAAGAACGGGTCAACATTGTTTACAAACCCGCGACCGGCGAGGCCAAAGAAGAGGTGGAGCTGCCCTTAAAGCTTTTGGTCATCGGCGACTTTACCCAAAGACCGGACGCCCGGCTGGTGGAAGACCGGGACCCTATTGGGGTGGATAAGGACAACTTTAATGAGGTCTTAAAGGGCCAAAACCTGTCCTTGGACATCGCCGTCCCGGATCGCCTTGGAGGGGAGGCGGACAGTCAGTTGGCCGTCCACTTGGAGTTCGAGTCGTTAAAAGACTTTGAGCCGGATCAGTTGGTTCAAAAGGTTGAGCCCTTAAAAAAGCTCATGGAGCTAAGGGAAGCCTTACGAGCCGTTAAAAGCCCCATCGCCAATATCCCGGCCTTTAGAAAACAAGTCCAGTCCTTAATGGACAACGAGGAAGCCCGGGAGCGGCTCTTCCAAGAGCTCGGGCTGGGTAAGGAGTAGACATATGGCCCCGGAAACCCAGACCGCGACCGCCTCCGAGGCGGTGGCTCAAAAAGACGAAAGCTTACTCGATCAGATCATCTCGGCCACTAGCTTAAACCCCCAAGACGAGCCCTATCAGATGGCCAAAGAGGGGCTAGCGGTCTTTATCGCCGAACTCGCGGCCACTAACCGGACGGAAGTGAAGATTTCCGGAGGTTTGGTGGATGAGCTCATCGCGGACCTGGACCGGAAGATCTCCAGCCAGATCGACGCCATCCTTCACCAAGAGGATTTCCAGAAAATGGAATCGAGCTGGCGGTCCTTAAAGTTCTTGGTGGACCGGACCAACTTTCGGGAAAACGTCCGGGTCAATATCATGAACGTCTCCAAAGAAGACCTCTTAACCGACTTTGAGGACTCCCCGGAGATCAGCAAATCCGGCCTTTATAAGCAGGTTTACACCGCCGAGTATGGCCAGTTTGGCGGCCAGCCCTTTGGGGCCATCGTGGCCAACTACGAATTTGGCCCGGGGGCCCAGGACATTAAGCTCTTGTCTAAAGCCGCCAGCGTGGCCACCATGGCCCACGCCCCCTTTATCGCCGCCGCCTCTTCGCGTTTTTTTGGGATTGAGCGTTGGACGGATCTACCGAACCTAAAGGATCTTAAATCCGTCTTTGACCAACCCATCTACGCTAAATGGCAATCCTTTCGGACTAGCGAGGACGCCCGGAACGTTTGTTTGACCATGCCCAAGTTTTTGTTGCGTCTGCCCTTTTCCCCGGATAACCCGACCAAGACCTTTAACTACGTGGAAAGCGTCGAAGACCCGGACTTGGACTTCTGTTGGGGGAACACGGCCTTCGCTTTAGCCACTCGGCTGACGGAAAGCTTCGCCAACTTTAGGTGGTGCGCCAACATCATTGGGCCCCAAGGCGGGGGTAGCGTGGACGATCTGCCTTTACACCGGTATGAGGACAAGGGTGAGACCCATAACAAGATCCCGACCCAGACCCTCATTTCCGAAAGACGGGAGTTTGAGCTGGCCGAGGAGGGGTTCTGCGCTTTAACCATGCGCAAAGGCTCGGACAACGCCTCGTTTTTCTCGGCCAACTCTTGCTTAAAGCCTAAAGTTTTTCCAGCCACCCCGGAAGGGAAAGAGGCCGAGACCAATTACCAGCTCTCCATCCAACTGCCTTACATGATGATCATGAGCCGCTTGGCCCATTACATTAAGGTCCTCCAACGGGAGAACATCGGCTCTTGGAAAGAAAGAAACGATCTGGAAAGAGAGCTTAACGTCTGGATCAGCCAGTACGTGACGGAAATGGATAACCCCGAACCCTCGGTTAGGGGCCGTCGGCCCCTAAGGATGGCCGCCATTGAGGTCAACGACGTGGAGGGCGAGCCTGGTTGGTATCAAGTGGGCTTAAAGGTTAGACCGCACTTTAAGTACATGGGGGCCAGTTTCACCCTGTCTTTGGTCGGTCGATTGGATAAAAAATAGACCGTTTTTGGCCTTAAAGGCCTTAAAGATCCTTTGGAACTCACAATTAACCTGACCCGCGTTATCGCGGAACCATTAAGGAGAACCTTCATGGCTCTAACCGCTTACATGTCCATCAATGGGAAATCCCAAGGGGAAATCAAGGGCGATTGCCCGCAAGGCGGCGACAAAAAAGACCGCATCATCGTCTACAACGTGGATCACAACGTGGAGATCCCCAAAGACACCCACACGGGTCTGCCCACGGGCCAGCGGATCCACAACCCATTAACCGTCTTAAAGCACAAGGACAACGCCACACCCAAGCTGTATCAGGCTTGTTGCAAAGGCGAGCAAGCCAAGGTTGAGCTCTTGTTCTTCCGGATCAAAGAGACCGGCGAGGAGGAGAACTACTTTAAGATCACCATGGACGAGGCCATCATCGTCAACCTAAGGGAGTTCACCCCGGTGACCTTTCTCCCGGACAACAAGCCCTATAAGGACATGGAAGAGGTTAGCTTCACCTATTCCAAGATCACTTGGAGCTACACCGATGGGAACATCGAGTTCACGGACGACTGGAAGGCCTAAATAAGGCCCTTTTCCAGTTCTAAGGCTTTGGCGGCCTATATCCTGGCTTAAGGGGGCTATGAGCGACCCTTAAGGGCCGCCAAAACCTAAAAGATTGTCAGGCTTTTTAAACCCCAATCCCTTAAGGTGGCCCATGAGTAAAACGGATTTCTCCTTTGAGTTCGCCTTTCAGAAGGCCCCCTTTAAGGACCTTACGCCCTATGTGGCGAGCTTTTCCGGCCAAGGGGCCATCAACCAGCTCTTTTCCTTTAACCTAACGCTTCTTATGGCCAGCGAGATCGTGGATAAGCTAGATCCAGAAAGCTTACTGGGGGTTCCAGCCACCTTGACGGTCACGGACAATAAACGGCTGGAAAAGGCCCCAGAACCCCATAATAACCTCCCCCGCTCTTTTAAGACCCAATGGGCCGGGCGGATCAATCAAGTGGAAATCGGCGACACGGTTAGAGACCAGACCTTAGTGGAAATCGAGCTGACCTCCATCCTGAAACCGTTAAAGGCCTTGATCCAAAACCGGGCCCACCTCCAGTCCAACGTTATCGACATAGTGGAGGAAAGCTTTAAGCTCGGTGGGGTGACCTCCGAGAGCTTGGATTTTAGCCGGATCGACCGATCCTCTTACCCTATTAGAGACTTTGTCTTCCAGTATGACGAGGACCTTTACGCCTTCACCTTCCGGAACTTAGAGCGCGAGGGCATCGCCCTTTTCCAGGACTTTAGCCGGGGTGAGGAGATCATCGCTCTAGCCGATAAACCCCTAAGCTTTCCCCAGATTAAAGCCGAAAACAACGAGACCTTGGTCTTAACTAGGGTCATGGTCACGGGGTTAACCCCGGATCCAGATCTTTACTTAGTCCATAACTTTCGGGCTAAAAGCCTTATCCCACCCAAAAGCTTAAGGCTTAAAGACTACAACTGGCGGAAACCCTTAATGCCTTTGGACATCCCCTTGGATATCTCCCCCAATGGCCAAGGCGAGGTCTACCTCTTCGGGGAAAACTTCGAGACCGAGTCCGAGGGCCAAAGGCTAGCCAATATCCGAAAAGAGGAGATCTTAGCCAGCTCCACCGTCTACTCCGGGGTCACCCATATCCCTGGCCTTATCCCTGGGCACGTCTTTGATTTAAAGGACGCTAGGGCTAGCGGCTTTGATGGGTCTTACCTAGTCACTAGCTTTGCGGCCCAAGGGCGGTCAAGCGGGGCCCCCGCCAACTTGGTGGACCCCAATTCCCGAAATGACGCCCCTTTTTACCGGCACTCTTTTACGGCCCAAAGGGCCGATAAACCGTACCGTCCACCCCGGCTAACCCCGGCTCGGAAGATATCCGGCTCTTTAACCGCTTGGATAGATGGGGCGGGCTCCGGGGAAAAGCCGGAAATGGATCTCAGCGGTCGTTACAAGGTCTTATTGCCCTTAGACGTCTCCGGACGGAAACCCGGGGGGGCCTCGGCCTGGATCCGCCAAGCCCAACCCAGCGTGGGGGCCGGTTATGGCCAGTCCTTTCCCTTGTATCCCGGGGTGGAGGTCATCTTAACCTTTATCGACGGGAACCCGGATCGGCCCATCATCTCGGGGGCGGTCACCAATGGGGAAACTGGGCCCAACATTAACGCGGCCATCTCGGAAGCCGCGGGCCTAACCACCCGGGGCGGCGGGGCGGTCATGTTTTTAAATAAGCCTGATTGCCAAACCCTGGCCATCACCCCAGGCGTCCGAGGGGCCGGGATTTACTTTACCGCCGGAGTACCCGAGGAAGCGGAGACCGAGTCCGCTCCGCCCGATACGCCCGCCGCTAGCCCCGGGCCGGTAGTGACGGATCCATTGTCCACCTCCCCCTTTGACGAGGAGGACGAAGACGCGGTCAGCCCGACGACCGCCCCTCCGCGGACGGTCCCGGTGGGGGTTAAAAGCGCCCCCAAAAGCGAGCCCAGCCCCCCGCCCGCGACCTCGCCGAGCGATGAGACCAAAACCCCGGATCTTAGCCCCACGGATAAGGAACAATCCGAGGATATCTCGGACTTGGCGGGAAAAGTGGCCGCCTTAAAGAACACCGCCTCCACGGCGGTCTTTAACGCCGACACCATTGAGCAAAACGCCACTTTTAACAAAATGATTAGCGTCTACGATGGGACGGCCATAGCTGGCAATAAGTTTGAGATTAAGGCCAGTAACGCGGAGCTGACCGGGGCCACCCAGATCATGAAAATGGTCTCGGGGGCCGGGGCCAAAATCCAAACCGCCGCTAAATCCATCATGAAGTCGGCGAAGGTCTATGACGACACCCAGTGCGACTCCGGCGAACCCTCGGACCTGGTTTTAAAGTCCCTCGACACGGGTTTAGCTTGCGCGGACGACATTTTGAAAGCCTTTAAGCTGTACGACAAAGTCGATAAGATGAAGCAAAAGGCCGCTAAAGTTAAATCCTTAACCTATGACCCCCTTTTAGAGCTCACAGTCAACTCCAAGGGCGAAAGCTCCGGGGTCTGGCAGTCCAGCGATGACTTTAAGAACGCCCGGATATTCGCCTTATTAATGAACGTCATCGCTTTCGGGGGAACCTTGGCCAGCGCCGGAACCGGGATCGCCGACGCGGTGGCCGAGCGACAAAAAAAATCATCGGACCCGTCCTTAAGGGATAGCAAAGTGGCCGCTAAATCGGTCAAAGCCATTGGCGACTTGGAATCCGCCGTCTCCTCGGTCTTCACCTGGCTGACCATGTACCAGGCCTTGGACAAAAAAGAGAAAAAGGGTTTGGTCATTAATAACGAGGCTTCTTTTATTAACGTCAAAAGTCAAGAGCACACATGCCTTTCGGCCACTGGGCCTATCCTCTTGGAGTCCTTGGGGGCGGGCCGTCAGGTGGACTTGGCCGCGGCCCCGCCGGAATTATTTTCGCAACTTGACGAAAAACTCTTAAAACCCGAGATCTTCTCCGCCGCCTACATGAAAAGCCAGTACGACTCTTACAAAAACAATAAGGCCATTATCTTAAGAACGATTTTTCAAAGGACTTTAGCCACCGAGATCAACCAGCAAGCCCACGGGGCTTTGTTTAACAAAGCCGGCCGCTTAATCCAACTGACGACCGGCGAGTCCACCAGCCTTAAGTTTAAAACTGGTCGGCGGGAGGCCTTTAGAAACAAGTACTTAACCGCCGTCACCACCATCGCCAACCACAAAAACTTATTAAAGTTACCGGAAGTCCCCAATAAAGAAGGGCTGGTTAAAGACATCTTTAAGGCCCACGCGGACACTCAAGACCCCTGCTTATTGGAGTATTCCAAGGACTTTCAAAAGGGCATCCTCTTGGAGACCCGGGAAGACGAGCAACACATCCAGTTAAGGACCAATGACCCCTCCGGCTCTTTAAGCCTGTGGCAAAACTCAGGCGGGGCCAAGTTTTCCGCCCATAAACCCTTGGAGTCGCGGGGACTAACCTTGGATAAAACTGGGGTTTACTTAACCGCGGCCAAGGAGCGGATCTTAAGTTTTTTGGCCAAAGAAGTTTTATTAGCCCACAGTAAGGACGTTTCGTTAAAACTAGAGGACAAAAAGGCCACCCTTAACGTCTCCGCCGCGGACCAAGTGGCCTTATCGACCAGCGAAATAGCCCTTAAGCACTCCAAAAACATTAAGCTCACCGCCACCAACGCCTTAGAGTTTAAAGGCGCGAACGGGAACTTAACTATTAGCGGCCAACTAAAGATTAATGGCGCGATTATTAACCTCGGCTAAGGATAACCCATGCCCCCTAAATATCGGTCATCTCCGGAAGTTTTAGTCGCCCCGGTCCACTATCGTTTTCAGGGTCAAGACCACTTGAGCCTCACGATTTACGCGGGCTTTTCCCTTCTGGAGTCGGAGCGCTTGGTCTTACCCGCGGAAGGTTTAAAAGGGGCTCTAGAGTCTTTAGCCCCTTATGAAAGCCACGGTTTAGGCTTAGATTTGGGGTTACCTAAAAAGCGCGGCGAGTTTTTAGCCGCGGGCGCGGCCTTCGCCCCCTACGGCTCCAAAGAAAAAGCCTTAGCCGTCTCTTTTTCGGTCGGGTCTTTGCGCCGGGATTTTCTGGTCATAGGCCCCAGAGAAAGTCTAGGCTCCTTACCCGGCCCGGCGGCCCCTTTCGCCGCCAACCCCTTAGATTGGTCCCATACGGCCTTTCATGAGGAGTTAAACCCCTTGGGCTTAAAACCTGGGGGTCAGGTTGCCTCTAATGGCCCCTCTTTGTTTGGGCCATTAGTTATGGAGGCTAGTTTTGATAGACATGGCCAGTTAACCGCCAGCCCCACTTTAAGCGACCACCCGGTTTCCCCTTTACCTCGGCCTCTGGCTAATGGGGCCATGACCGGTTTAGGCTCCTTTGGTCAAGACTGGCTCTTAACGGCTTTTCCGGGGTTGCCCGATGACTTTAACTGGTCCTTTTTTAACCTGGCCCAAAAGGAGCAACGTTTAAGCCAAGGCTACTTCAAGGGCGATGAGATCGTCCGGGTGACCAACGCCCACGCCCATTACCCTTTAATGGAAGTCCGCTTGCCCGGCCTTATCCCCACGGTTTTAGTCCAAGGATCCACCGGAACTAAGCTTTTGACCGTTCGACCCGATCTTGACACCATCTGGCTTTTCCCCAGTTACGCTATCGGGTTACTCCTGTGGCGAGTCCAACTAACGGTCCAAGACGAGTTAGCCTCGGACCTTCAGACCATCGCCATAGGCTTAGAGAAAATGGGGTCAAAGTCCGTTGACTCCTTGGTCTTCTGGGAAAAGGCCGCGGACGGGATCTGGCCTCTCGCGCCCTTAGCCAGCGTTATTCCCTTAGATCCTGACGCCCCGGCCCCCAGGGTTTTACCCACCGAACCTTTAGACGCGGCTAAGGCTCTAGATCCACCCCTTACGCCAGAGCCCGTAACGCTTCCGTCTTGGCCCGCGCCATTACCGGCGGTCTCTAAGCCCGTCCCAGTTATAGCCGTTCCCTTGGCCGCTCTAGCTCAGCCGATTTTGGCCCCTAAAGAAGCCGCCGCGGCTATCATGGCCGATAGCCGGAAGTTATTGGCCGAAGAGCTCCCGACCATTAATAGCCTTTTTCGGGAATATAACCTCCCCGAGGTGACCTTGGCCTCCTTTGAGCCCCATCTGGAGCAAGAGGAAAAGAACCTAACCGAGGCTTTGACTAGATCCCAAAACGCCCCGGGCCCTTTGTCCGCGGACGAGGATTTAGCCGCAAGCTTAAAGACCGCCGGTTACTCCCCAGAACGGATCCAAGCGACTTTAAAAGCCGTGGATTTACCGCTACCTAAAGCTTCCGCCTTTCCGAACCCGGCCCTTTGGGAGGCGGCCTTAAGCGATTATGGCCGGAAATGGGCTGGCCTCCTGGGTCTTCCCGCTTCCCTGGGCCTCGAAAAGGCTAAGGCCTTCAAGGCCGCGGCCACTCTTAACGCCAACCCGGGCGATTCTGGGGCTTTAGCCAGCTTAATGGGCTTAAACTCCGTTAATCTGGAGGCCAATCTTCCTAGCCCCACCAGGCTTTTAGACCCAGGGGCTCAAGAGAAAGCCGAGTTTACAGAAGCTCTCCAAGGGTTGGGCCTGGAACCAGAAAAAGGGGAAAAACTCTTTCATAACTTAACCTCTTTAGAAGAGAAGTTCGCCTTAAATGAAGCCCCCACCCTCGCGGCCCAAGAAAAGCTGACCTTAGCCATGGGTCAGGAATTGGAAGCGGCCTTTAGCTTACCCCCCGGATCTTTGGGGGCCAGTATCCAGAAAAATTACTTAACCATTAGAAAATCCTTTTACGGGTCCCCGGAACTGGGGGCCTCGCTCACCGCCTTAGCCGCGGTTATCCCCGGGCTTAAACAAAGTTTGTCCTTAATTGACGAGATCCGGCTGGATCCTAAGCTACCGCATAAATCTTTAACCGCCATCGCCCAAAAAGCCGGAATTATGGACCCCAAAATTTTAAAACGCGTAAGCGAGTTAGATATCTTAAACCCAATAAGCGAAATTTCTAAAACGCCCGAGCCGCCTACAGAAGCGTTGTTAATGGACCAAGAGTCGATAGTTCCGCCTAGGGACCCGGTCTTCACCCCCCAGCCCAGTCAGTTCTTCCAATCCCGAAACGAGGTGGTTTTAACCTTAGAGACCCCCAGTTTTAGAAATTTGCCCCACTGGGGCCAGATCTTCGTTGGGGCCATCTTAACTGGCATAAACTTAGACGGGTTAGATTTTTCCGGCTTGGATCTAAGCGGGGCCGACTTTTCGGAAACGAGCTTAAACGGAGCCAACTTAACCGGGGTTAACGGCCAAGGGGCTTCCTTCGCTGGGGCTAACTTCAACGGGGCCATTCTTACCGGGGCTATCTTCACCCAAGGGTTATTTACCCGGGCCATTATCCAAAACCAAGATTTGTCCAGCGTCGGCCTAACGGGCTCGGATTTTACCGAAGCCGATCTAACGGGATCAATTTTAGACCGCGTGGTGGCTAATGGGGCCGACTTTTCCGGGGCCCTTCTATCGGGCCGCTTTCGGGGGGCCTCTTTAATCCAAGCCCGCTTCGCGGACCAAAACTTAGATAAGGCCGACTTTTCCGGGGCCTTACTGGATGGGGCGGTCTTAACCGCGGTCAGCTTAAACCAAGCCGACTTTTCCGCGGCCTCCTTATTTGAGACCGCCTTTAGTCAAGTTAAAGCCCATAGAACCGACTTTCGGGCCATTCGCGGCCACGGGATCCGCTTTCTTCTGGACTCGGATCTAACTAAGGCCAGCTTCCGCGAGGCCACCTTGTTTGGGGCCTCTTTCCAAGGGACCGTCTTAGTTGGCGTGGACTTTCGGGGCTCTCGGGCCCCGGGGTTAGAGGCCGCCTTTTTGGATCTGTCCCAAGCCAGTTTCGTGGGGGCTTACTTACGCGAAGCCAGCTTTTTCGGGGCCACCTTAAGAGGGGCCGACTTTGCCGGGGCCGATCTTTTAAGGGCTAAACTGGGGAGCGCCGATTTACGCGGGGGTAGCTTTTCGGGAGCCTCCCTCTACGGGGCCGATCTTTACCGCGTTAGGGTGGATGACCAAACTAGTTTTCTAGGGGCCGACTTAAACGACACTTGCTTAAAGATCGCTAGTTTTGGCCTTAAAGCGGTTTAAAAGTGTTTAGACCCTCACCCCAACTAACATTACTCCCAGACAAGGCCCCAGATAAGGCCCCTTTACCCCTTAATCTAGCGGGCCAAGAGTTTACGGGGGAGACCTTTAAAGGCCTGGATTTTTCCCAAGCGATTTTAACCGAGACCCGCTTTAGCGACTGTCATTTTATTAATTGCGTTTTTACGGGAGCCGATTTAACCGGGGCCCAGATGGTCGGCGGGGCCATGGAAAGCTCTTTACTGAACGATCTGACTTGGCCGGGCGGGGAGCTTTACAACTTTATCTTAGGCGATTCGCCCATTATCCGGGCCAATCTTTCTCGGACCTTTTTTTTAAACGTTAAGTTCCTGAATAAAGCCGGTTTGGTCCAGGTCAACTTAACTAAGGCCTTTATCCAGAAGTGCGAAGGCATGGGACTGGTTATTGAGTCTTCCGACTTAACTGGGGCCATTATCCGAGACTCTAACTTTAGCTCTTTAGTTATTAAAAACTCTAACTTAACTAGGCTATTAACTTACGGGCTCATTAGCCCCAACTTCAAAGCTCTTGGGTTGGATCTGACCCAAGCCGCCTTTTGGAGGGCGGACCTTAGCCGGGCCGTTTTAACCGGGGCCACCTTAAACCAAGCTAAGTTTATGGAAAGTTTGTTAATCGAGGCCGATTTAAGTAAGGCTTTGGCCAATAAAGCGATTTTCCAAGGGTCAAATCTGACCCGGGCTAACCTAACAGGCCTCAAGGCCCAACTGGCTGACTTTTCCCGGGCCATCTTAGCGGAAGCCCAGCTGGAGGAAGGCGACTTCCGCTTGGTCAACCTACACCGAACCTTAGGTCTACCCAAGGACCATTTAACCGCGGACTTTACCGGGGCCAGACCCACGGATCCGCGTTTGGCCCGGGCGGAGGGGTTCACCGCCGGTCAAGCTAAATAGGGCGCCGGCGAGAGGAGAACGGTGATTTTTAAAATGGTTTTGACCGTGGTTGGGGTCTTGGCCTTAACCCTCGCTCTAACCGCGATTTTGACGATTGTTTTATCCTTAATCATTAACCAAATCCGGTCTCGGCGCTTTCCGAAACCTCGGGACCCGGTCTTCTTTAAGCTGGATCGCCCCAGCGAGGCCCCCGAGCCACCGGACCTTTACCCGGACCTTCCGGATCGCTACTTAGAGCCGCCCGAGCGGTGGTTAGGGCCTAATAGGGGTTGGCCCACTTTTAAAAACCCCAAAAGAGGATAACCAACCTTTTGTCAGGCGTTAATCCATCTTTATCCCGCGTCGCGGGCTAACAGTTTTAAGGTAATTATGAGCCTAGCTTTAAACATCGCGGATTATCCCGCTTACGAAACCGCCGAGGTCCTCGCCCGGGAAGGGGACTGGTATCGTCTTTTGGCTCATGGCTTAGTCATTAAGGCCATTAAAGCCTATTCTTGCTTAATTGAGCCGGAAAAAGGTGATTTAGTCTCTTACCAAGAGTTGGCTTTGGGTAACTTTATCCTGGCCATCTTAATCCCGGGCCAATCGCGCGCGGATACGGCCACCTTAGCCTTACCCGAGCGGACCACGGTCTTAGGGGAAAATATCGCCGTCTTAACCGACAACCTCGATCTAAGCGCGACCAACCTCAACGCTAAGACCGCTCGGGTCTTTTGGTCGGGGCTTTGGTTGCGGCTAAACTTCACCCTTCGCCATCAAGTCTCGCGCAAGGTCGTCTCTTTAGTTGACCGCCTCTTTAGCCGCGTCAAAACCAGCCAACAAGAAAGCGAGCTTACGACTATTAAAGCCGATCGACTTAAGATTTGCGCCAGTAAAACTTTGGACGTCAAATCCGAGAGGTTAGATCTTAAGGCCGCTAAAACCGTCAAGATCGATGGTCAACTGATTGAGTTAGGGTAAGGCTTATGTTCGCTCTAACTAACTCTGGGGGCTTAGCCATGAGTAACGCCCCTGACGTTTGTAAAGTCCCAAGCCCGGGTGGGTTAATCCCCACGCCCTTTCCCAATATGGTCCAATTGACCATGGCCGACCCGAGCGCGATCTGTAAAAAAGTTTTCATCTGTGGGTCCCCGGCTTTAACGGTTAAATCCAAGTTCCTTTTGTCCTCCGGCGATGAGGCCGGGGTCGGCGGGGGCGTGGTCTCCGGTAAGTTCATTGGCCCCGCCCAGTTCGTACCTTTGGCCGGTAGCTCCAAGGTCAACTTTGAGGGGGCCAAAGCCGTCATGATGACCGCCCAGACCCAGCACAATGGGTCGGCCAACTTTAATACCTTAGGTTTGGTTTCCCTGGGGGGCCAGACTAAGGTCCTGGTGGCTAAATGAGCTTAGGCCAAGCCATAGCCGTTAATGGCCCCTTTTTCGGGCCCATTGGCCCGGGGCCAGTCTCTGACCCCAAGGCTCCCTTTATCTTCAGCCCGGGGGAAAAAATGGGCTTAGGTTTAGCCATCAAGTTCGCCTTAAAGGCCGATCCGCCTTTGCCTTTAACTGGGCCTTTGGTGGACGTTTTATTGGCCGAGATCGACCAAAAACTTTCCGCCCAGCTGGACGAGATCTTGCGGCACGAAACATTTAGGGCTTTGGAGCGCGTCTGGCGGTCTTTGGCCTTTTTGGTTAGCCGGGTGGATTTCGCGGAAAATATCCAAGTTGAGTTCTTAAACCTCAGTAAAAAGGACCTTTTGGACGACTTTCTCGATAGCCCGGAAATAAGCGGCTCCGGCCTTTACCGGTTAGCTTACGTGGCCGAGTACGGCCAGTTCGGGGGTCAGCCTTTGGCCGCCCTGGTCACGGATTACGCGCTTAGCGACTCCTTTGACGATTTACGGCTCCTATCGAGGGCCGCGGAATTAGGGGCGGCCATCCACGCCCCCTTTCTCTTGGCCGCGAGCCCAGCCTTTTTGGGCCTCCAATCCTTCGCCGAGCTGGACCAGATAGCCGAGGTTAGCTCCATCTTTCGCCGAAAATCTTTAGCTCGCTATGGGGCCTTACGGGCCGAGGAAAACTCGCGCTATTTAGCCTTATTGTGGCCAGGCTTTTTATTGCGGGCCCCTTATAGGCCCTTAATGGTTAAATCCTTTAACTACGAGGAAACGGCCCTAAACCCTAAGACCGATTACCTCTGGGGCTCGGCGGCCTTCCCTTTAGCCGCGGCCATGGCCGATAGCTTCGCTAAATACCGTTGGAGCGTCAACATCACCGGCGAAGGCGGCGGTGGGTTGGTTACGGGTCTCCCCACAGCCCCGATGGCCTCTTTAGGCCCCAAAGCCCAGCGACTTAGTTTAGAGTACCTAGCTTCCGAAAACTTGGAGTTCGCCTTAGCCGAAGAGGGTTTAATCACCTTAGTGGCCAAAAAAGAGCCCGGGGAGGCGGTCTTCTATTCCGCGGCCTCGGTTTTAAAACCAAAAATCTTTTCCACCGGCCAAAGCGGAACCAAAGCCTCTTTGGATCACCTTCTATCGACCCAGCTCCCGTATCTGATGCTCATTAACCGTTTAGCCCACTACCTAAAGGTCCTGCAACGGGAGCGTTTAGGCTCCTTTAAGAGCGCCGCGGACTTAGAGTCGGAATTAAACCAGTGGCTTAACCGCTTGGTGACTGACATGGATAACCCCGAGCCTTTGGCTCGGGGCCGTCATCCTTTGCGACGCGGGAAAGCCACGGTGGAGGAGGATCCCGATCGCCCGGGGTGGCGTCGGGTTGGTTTAACCGTCAGGCCCCACTTTAAGCGCTTAGGGGCCAGTTTTGATCTTAGTTTAACCGGGCGCTTGGAAAAACTGGATTGGGGTTCTTAACGATATGCGTTTACGACTATTGGAGCGGCTGGAGCTTTTAAGCCAAGGAGCCCCGGTTAGCCCGAGCCCCAAGCCGGAGACCTTGGTTAAATCCCTCGCTAGCCACCTTTCCGCGATTTTAAGCTCCCGTCCCATGAGCTCTTTAGCCGCGGAAGGGTATGGGTTACCGGACCCTTTGGCCTTTGAGGCCGAAACCGGCCCGGAAGGGTTACGGGAGTTAGAAAAGGTCTTGGCCGCGACCATTAAAAAGTATGAGCCGCGTTTATTAAACCCTAAAGCCACTTGTCGGCCCCAAACCGAGGACCTTAACCACCTGGTTTTCACCATCACCGGGGATTTGGGCCCATTAGGCCCCGGAGAGGTGGCCCTAACGGCCCGCTTAAGCCCGGATGGGCGGATCCAAGTCAGTCGTTAAGGAAAAACTTCTATGCTAACCGCGGACTATCGCCACGAAATGAGCCTTCTATTGGCTAAGGCCCAAGAGTTTGGGGAGGCTCATCCGGAGTTGGCCCCGTGGCTCGGGGCTAGAGGCGCGGATCCAGACGTGGAAAGGCTTTTAGAAGGGGTGGCTTATTTAGCCGCCACCATCCAAGGCCAATTGTCCGAAGGGTTTCCCGAGCTGGCCGAGTCTTTGTTGGACATCCTTTTCCCCCAGTTAAGCTACGCATTACCGGCCATGACCTTAATCCGCTTTCTCCCGGCCCCGGGCTTTTCCGAGGCTATCTTCGCCCCCAAGGGCTCCATGGTGGCCTCGATCCCCCTGAACTCGGCCCGGGCCCAGTTCGCGGTGACGACGGATGTCCCCATTTGGCCGGCCCATATCTCGGGGGCCAGACTCGTCTCCAGCCCTGGGTCCCCTGGGGTTTTGGAGCTTAAAGTGAGCGCCATCGCCCCATTAGGCTCGTTTTTACAAGATAGCTTAGCCATCCACTTGGCCGGGGACCTCGGCGAGGCCGCGAACCGCCGGGATCTCCTTTTAAATAACGTTAAAGCCGTGGAAATAGTCTCCGGTTCCCTTAACTTGACCTATGGCCCTGAGGCCATTAGCCCCTACGGCTTAGAGCCCGAAGGTTCCGTAGGGGCCAGCGCGGCCTTAGGTTACGGGCTGATCCGGGAGTACTTCGCCTTTCCGGAAAAGTTTCTCTTTGTCCGGCTTAACGGCTTAGGGCCTTTAAAAAACTCCCGGGAAAACGGTTTCGCGGTCCGTTGTTATCTAAAAAACCCCCTTAAAAGGCCGCTAGCGGTCAAGGCGGAGTATTTTCTATTAAACGTGGCCCCCGCGGTCAACCTTTTTAACCGCTCGGCCCACCCGGTTAACTTAGACCATCGCCAGGAGGAGTATTTGATTAGGCCACAAAAAAGCGAGGGCGAAAAGCTGGCCATCCAAAGGGTGGCCAAGGTCACCGGGGTGACGAGCTCCGGTCAAGAGCGCGTCTACCAGCCTTTCACCGGGTTTGGCCTTCCGGACAATCGGGGTCGCTACGCCACCCACCGCTTAGGCGAGGGCCTAGAGGATGGGGCCATGTACTTAAAGGTCATCTACCCCCAATCCTTAACGCCCCCAGAGCCGGAAACTTTGTCCGTGGAATTGCGTTGCCATAACCTGGGGCTGACCGACTTTTTACGGGCTGGCGACATCTCCCAACCCACCGAGCGCTCCCCGGCCATGGCCGTTTTTGGGAACATCTCGGCCCCCTCTAAAGTTTGTCCGCCGCCGAGCGCGGAAGGGGTCAGGTGGCGGATTTTATCCCACTTGCATTTAAGCTTAGGCCCTTTAACCAGGGCCGCGAGTTTACGGGATCTTTTAGCTCTTTACGCCCCGCCTGACGATCCTGATCCGGCCCGGAAAGCCGGCGTTTTAAACCGAATTGGTTCCATAACGAACCTTACCGCCGAAACCATGGAGGCCTTTGTCCGGGGTTGGCCCATTCGCGGGCGAAAATTAAGTTTAGCCGTGGACGGCTCAAAGTTCGCCTCACCCGGGGAGATCGGTTTGTTTGGCGACGTTCTGGAAAGGTTTTTAGCCGGGTTTTTGCCTTTAAACTCCGGCCTTTCTTTAAGTATTCTCGACACGAACTCCCAGGAGGCTCGCTCATGGCCGATCCGGCTTGGCTCGAAAAGAGTTCTTTAATCGCCGATCTCGCCCAGTCCCCTGGGCGGTTCGCGTATTTTCAGGCCATTAAGCTTTTGATCTTAACCCGGGGGCTAGATTTCCTCAAACCCACCGATTTTTTGGAGACGGGTTTAAATATCCGGGCTAGCTCCACCTTAGCCTTCGCCGGTTCCGATCTAGTGGAGTTTAAAGCCAACGACCCTTCTAGCCCCTCCGCGGCTCTGTACAACCTAACGGTCTCCTTTTTCGGGCTTTACGGGGCCGCCTCGCCTTTACCGCCTTTATATGGGCGGACCGTCTTAACGGAAGCCTTGGCCGATGGCCAGGCCATTCGGGAGTTTTTGGACTTACTGGCCGCCCCCTTTTACCGGCTTCACGTTTTAGCCCACTTCCATAACCAGTTGTCGGCCCGGCTTAGCGAGCTAGAGGATCCGGCGGGGCTAAATATCTTACGCGGTTTAATGGGCTGGGCCCCGGACAGCGGCCCAGATGACGTTAGGCCGATTGACGTTAGGCCTCTTGGCCAGAGGGCCAACGGTTTACGGTTAGAGGGGTTACGGCCTGGGGGTTTAGCCTTATGGGCTCGGCGCTTAAGACCGGCGGCTGGCTTAAAAATCTTCTTGGAAAGCTCTTTAGGTTTAGAAGTGACCTTAGAGCCCTTCGCTCCCCGGAGCGTCCCCATCCCCTTAGAGGCTAAGGTCCGTTTAGGCGAGCCGACTAGCCCCAAACTGGGGGAAGGGGTCATTATCGGCTCTTATGTCTTAGACATTAGAACCAAATTCAATTTGCGTTTACAACCTCCAGACCCGGAAACTTATCGCCAGTTACTGCCAGGCGGGGCCAAAAGAGCCCTGGCCGAAAGCCTGATCCAAGCTTACGCCCAAGAGCCTTTGGCCTATGAGTTTATTTTAAAATACCGACCCGGCGTTAAAGAGGCTTTAAGTTTAGGCCAAGAGCGGGGTCTGGGTTTAGAGACCTTTTTAGCCCCGAGGGCGGCTGAGACTTTAACCGTCTACTCCGCCGCGACTCCCTCTGATCCGGTAAGAGATCTAGAAGACGATCCGTTTTTAAGCTCTCTTGGTCGCCCCCCCAAAGCGGCCTCCGCGCCCAACTCTGGGCTTAGGAGTTAGGGTCTGACGGGACCAACGCCCATGAAACTATTTTTAACCCTCATAACGGGCTTACTTTCCTTAAGCTTAACCGCTTGCGGGCCTAAATCGGCTAACCCCGAGCCCTTACCGCCCACCCCGGCGGAGACGGTGGAGACCATTAACTGGGCTTACGCCCCTTTGGCCATTCGTTTGGGGATTTTAGCCGATCCCATCTTAAACGAGGTCATTGGCGGGTCCACCAGTTTAGCGGTTTGCCTTTATCAGTTAAGCGAGCTTTCGGCTTTAACTACCTTAAGCCAAAGCCGCGAGGGGTTAATCAGTTTATTGACTTGCGCCCCGACCTTAGCTGGGGCGGTCAGCTCGGATAGGCTCTTAGTCCAACCCGGGCAAAAGATGGATCTGACTTTGGACCGCTTGGAAAAGACTCGCTATTTAGCCGTGGTGGCCGGTTATCAAGATTTAAGGCCCGTAAGCTCGGTCGCTTATTTACCCATTCCCATTGAGGAAGATAGTCATTGGCTCTTTTTTAAACGCTATCAACCCCAACGGCTGGAGGCCTGGTTGGTTTTAAAAAGCCAAACCGCCCAGTTGTTCTATAAGACCCCCAGCGATTACGGTCGTTTGGCCAAAGATTTAACCGTCCCGGAGCCTAAGCGCGGGCCAGACCCGAAACTTCCGCCCAAAGACCTTAATCCGGTCGTCCTCAAACCGGACCTTTTCCCCACAAGAACCGTGGGCCGGGCGGCGCGGATTGTCCCGGACCCGCGAAAACAAAGCCCGGATCCCAATCCTTTAGTTTTTCGCCCCACCGCCCCGCGCTAGGAATAGACCATGCCCTTTAACCGCGATATCCGCTGGCGGCAAGGCTCCTTTTTGGAGCCCCAGCACTTTCAGCTTATAGACCTCCGTCGGCGTTATGAGAATAGTTTTTTAGCTAACGCCTTACGCCCCTACGCCTGGGGATTGGTTGATTTTAGCCTCAACCCGATTAGCCTTGGCTCCCACTTTTTGGAGATTGTTAAGCTCGATCTCCTTTTACCGGACGGGCGCCACTTAAAGTTCCCCGAGAACCTGGAGATAAAAACCGGCTCGTTCAAAGAGGCCTTTGGCCCCGGGGTGGAGCGTTTAATGGTTTACTTAGCCACGCCCCACTTCTTTTTAGCTGGGAATAACGCCCGAGATCCCCGGCCCTTTTCGTCTTTAAGCTCTGAAGATCCCCCGCCGCCGCCGGATCGAGGCCAACTGTATCGGGCCCAAGAAGAGCCGGATCTCGTCCCCGATCTTCTGGGCCCGGGTCCCGTGGGCCGAGTGGAGACGCTTTACTACCAAGCTCGGGTGGTCTTTGGGGAGACCGAAACCGTTAACGGTTTTGATCTAATCCCTTTAGCTCGGCTCATCCGCGACGAAGACCGGATTAGCCTCGATCCCACCTACGGGCCACCAGCCCTAACCTTATACCCCGATCACCCGGCTAGGGCCATTCTAGGGGACGTTTTGGGCCTGTTATTGGCTCGGCGCTCCCATCTAGACGAGTATCGCTTGGACCCCGCCCTCTTCCGGTCCGCCGGTTTAGACGGATCGTCCATTGGTTGGCTGTCGCTATTAGGGATCTTTGGCCGGTCGTTACCTAAGCTTTCCATTTTACGGACCGCCCCGGTTCTCCATCCTTTCACTCTGTATCAGACCTTAGCCGAGCTAGCTGGGGAGCTTAGTTTATTTTCCCCGCCCGGGGCCGGGGACTCCTTTTTCTTACCGCCTAAGTATGACCATAACGACCCTTGCGCGGCCTTGGAGGCTTTAAAAACGGCCATCAGTCGCTTACTGGCTTCTTTATCCACAGGGCCGACCTTTTCTTTGGCTTTTGAGCGCCAAGAGGATCTGTTCTCCTTAGAGCTCCCGTCCGAAGGTCTGGAGGAAGGGTCTTATTGCTTAGCCATTCGCTCGCCTTTACCGGCCCCAGAGCTTCAAGCCTTGGTTAACTGGCGTTTGCGTTTAGCCCCTTTAGCTAAGCTAGAGTTTTTAGCGGCCCATAGCTTACCGGGCATTGGTTTAATCCCCGGGAAAAAAGCCCCGCTAGGGTTACCCAGTCGACCGGATCTTTCTTACTTCGCCATCCGCCAAAACGATCCGTTGTGGGCCGAGGCCCGGGAGAATAAGAATTTAGGCCTTTACTGGCCCCAAGCCCCGGAAGGGGTGACCGCCCGCTTAACTTCCGGTTAATAACCGGGTTTGAGATAGACGTTATGACTTTTACGGAACGCTTTTTTGATTTTATTAGCCTGGCCTTAACCTTGGACTTGGGCCATAAGCCCCCGGAATCGCCCGATCTGTCTAGTTTCGCTCGCTCTCTCGCTTTGGAGCTGGAAAAGGAGGAGCGAACGCCCCTAGAGGGGCTAACTATGGCCGAAAGCGCCTTAGGTCGGTTCCCCCTTTTGGCTTGGTTAGATGAGCGGATCTTAAACTCGAACCGGCCCGACCGTTATCAATGGGCCAGTTGGTCGCTGGTCCAGCGCCACCAAGGCCCTGGGCATGGGGGCGATCTGTTCTACCAAGAGCTGGCTCGCTTACTTCTGGCGCGGCGGGCGGCAGCTCTGGAAGAAAACGCTGATCCTCGGCGGGACTCCCTTAACCCACCCTCCCTTAACTCACCCTCTTTGTCCCCTGGGTTACTGACCAGGGGCCCTAGCTCTGGTCTTGAATCGCGGGCGGTTATGGATTCGCTTGAACCAGACGAACCCTTAGTTGTTAGCGAAGGGCTTAGCCTTTCGGCTTTAGCTCGGCTGTGGGTTTTAAACGACTCTGGCCCCCCGAACTTAGAGGCCATCTTAGAAAGTTACGCTTTGGCTTTGGTTTTAGGCTTTCGGGGGCGTTTAGCGGCCCCAGGCCTCGAGGAAACTTTGGCGGCCCTACTGACCGTGGCCCGAGAAAAGCTGACCGTTAGTCACCCTCTGGCCCCGGAAATCCGCCCGGTTATCGCTGGCCCTTCTTTTCGACCCGCCTTTTGGGAGCGAAACCAAGCTTTATTGTGGCATGGGCTTCTCCCGGCCCTTTTGACGCTAGTCGTCTTTTGGCGCGGAGCGGCCATCGTTAAGTCTTTGCCTTTTTAAAGGAGCCTAACTTGAAAAAGTTCTTTTTGGTTTTAACCTTTGTCCTTTTGGCCACGGTCACTGGGATAGGGTTACTAGTCATTGCCTGGCTCCTCCATTGGCCCTTCTGGCTGGCTTGGTTGGGCCCGGTTGTTTTTCTGGTTATCCCGGGCTTATACCTTTTAAGCGCCCGGTTGATCGCCTGGCGGGAAAAATCGCTTTACGCCAAAAACGTCTTAAACCAAAAGCCCGAGCTGGGCCCGACTTTGGCCCCCTTAGATCCTCTCTCCGCCCGCTATCAAGAGTTTGTCAAAACCTTGGGGCCAGCCGCCCAAAGGGCTCTAAAGGGCCAAAAATGGACCTTGGTTTTTGGGGAGCCCTTAATAACTACAGCCTTGGCCTCGCCTAACTTACCGGGTAAGACGCCATCTTTAAGAGATCCGCTAAATCGGGTTCAGGAAGACCTTGACTTCGCCTTTTTCGCTGGGCAAGTGGTCGTGGAGGTTCCGGGGGTCCTTTCCTCCGAGGGCCAGGATCTATTAGGGACCGAGCTACTGGGCCCGGAGATAAGTCGCTTAATCAGCCTCCTTAAAGACGTGGCCCCCCAAGGGTTAGGCGCGGTTATCTTCAGCCTACCGGATCGCTTATTAAGCGGCGATGCCGCTAGGGCCTTAAACCGCTTAGCCTTAAAGGCGCGATGGCTCATCCAAGAGCTTAGCCTGGCCTTAGACACTCAGTTACCGGTCTGGGTTTTACTGGGCGGCTCGAACCTAGTCGCTAACCCCATATCGCTCGGCCCTTTGGCCACGGCCTTAGAGCGAGCTAACCAGCCTGGCGGGATAACCTTAGCCCCCGGGGAACCCCCGGTCGCCGCGGCCAACCGGTTCGTTAGTCGACTAAAGGAGCTTTTCTCTTGGGTCTTTTACGCGGAGCTGACTAAAAGCGGCTTAGATAACGCCGGGCCGGTTCTCCAATCTTTACCTTCCGTTAATGATCTTCCTAAACCTTTAACCGCCTTTTTAGAGCGCTTAACTGGTCCCGCTTGGCAGGGGCCCTCTTGGAACGGGCCAGTTAGCTTAACCCAGCCGCCTATCTGGGTTCAGAAGATTCTTCTTTACCCGCCAACCGACCCTCGGGAAGAGTCTTTAGCGATGGCGGGCCACCCGACCTTAGCTCGCTTTTTCCAAGAGGATCTATTGGCCAGCCAAGCTCTGGCCAAACCTTTGGGTTTACCGGGGTCCAAGCGGCAAAGACGGTTTAAGCTGGCCTTTGGCTTATACTACGCGGCTTTACTTATTTTATGTTTGGCTTTTTTAGGCAACGTCCGCCATAACCGGGCCGTTTTCGCGGCTTTCAGCCCTCCGCCAACGATCGCCGTCAGTTTAAACGCGGGCGAGCCCGCGGCTAAACTAGACCAGGTTTACGAGCGGGATCGCTTCTTGGACGCCCTAAACCAAGCCACCGCCTTTAACTTCCTCCCGCGTTTAGGCCCGGATCCGGCTAAAGAGCGCCTTAACGCGGCCCAAAACGCCTTTTTCCGGGGCGTGGAAGACCTAAGTCAAACTCTTCTCGACTCTTTGGCCTTGGGGGCCCAGAACGAGCCCCAAGCGGCCTCTAACGGCGGCCCTCCTCCGGGGCTAGCTCTCTTGCGCCAACTTTTTTGGTTAGCTGGAACCTTTCGCTTGGGTTTGCGTGGCGATACGCGGGCTTTGGAAAACCAATTAAGCGTCTTTCCGGCCTGGCCCCAGGATCTTTCCGGGCCTGGCCAAGGTTACTGGAACCTCGTTTACGGGGAGATCTTGGTTGATTACTTTAAGCGAAAGCCGCCTAAGCCAAACATCTTGCGCGGTTTAAGCCGGATCGAGCTTTTGATCTTAAAGGCCGCCCCAGGCGCTGGGAGCCCGGATCTATCCTGGCTCTTGGATTGGGCCGGGGTTTTACCGGAAGTTCAGCCCGTGACCTTAACCACCGGCTTAGAGGCCGAAGTTTTTTCGGCTATCGCCAACCGGGCGAGGTTAGCCACGGTCCCGGCGGCTTACACCAAAGAGGGCCGAACGGCCATTAAAGCGGCCTTGGAGGAATTATCCTTAATCCACCTGTACCCCCAAGCCCAAACCCCCAACGCCGCGGTGTTTCTTTTAAATTATGACCAAGATTATCTGGCCCAGTGGCGGGCCTGGGGTTTAGCCGCGGCCGCCATCGCCCCTAAACTGACTAAACCCGGGGAGCTAACGGCCTTTACGGACAACGTCTTTAAGCTCATGAATGACCATTTATCCCCCTTAATGGGCCAAAACCCCTTACCGGCCTTTGTCCACAACTTGGAGCTGGAAGTGGCCCAAACTCGACTCCATGGGGGTTTACTTAAGCCGAAAAGCGAGTCCCCGGGCGGGTTAGCCGGAATCATGGCCCAAGCCGACTATATCGCCGCTGACGCGGCCAATTTACGGGATTTTTTAAGCCCGGGCCAATACCGGGATAGTGAGCTAGTGGGTCGGATCATGGGCGGGTCCCAGCCCTATAAGGACTACCAAGCCGCTTTAGCTAAAATCGACGCGGTTATCCAAGGGAACCCGGACGATCTTTTGGCTTTGGCTCGAACCCACTTTGGCGGCCCAGGTTACGGGGATCAGGCCCAATCGCCCTTGACCTTAGCCGCCTTAGCTTTAGACCGGTATCTGGCCTTTTTCTATCAGGGCTCGACCGGGGACAGCGCGGATCCGGTTAAAGAGTTGGTTAAAGCCCGCTTAAAAAACCGCCAAACCCTTTTAATCCAAAAGACCGCCCAAACCTTAGACCGCAAGTGGGCTAGCGAAGTGGTGGACGAGGTCCGGTTTTTAGAGGCGACCGCGGCCCAGACCGCCCTTTATTCCCCCAATGGCTTATTGGATAAGTTTCTAACCGACTGGGCCGCCCCTTTCCTTAACCAAAAAGGCCAACTGTACCGCCCGGCCACTTGGCGGGGGGTCAGTTTTCCCTTTAACGATGATTTTTTGCGTTTATTGTCTTTGGGTAAACTCTCCTTAGCCCCCAATGAGCCTCTCCGGGACCTGTACCCGGTGAAGATCACGGTCTTAGCCGCCCGAGTTAACTTAGAGGCCCGGGAAAAGCCTCAAAAAGCCGTGGTCACTTTAAAGGCCCCAGAAGGGGCCACGGTCTTAGAAAACTATAACTACCCGACCTCTAAGGTCTTTGACTTTAAGCCTGGCGTCTCGGGGAACGTTCTAGTGGAGATCGTGTTTCCCTCTTTAACCTTAGCCCTCTCCTACGAGGGCCGGGAGGCCTTCGCTTACTTTGTGAAAGACTTATTAAGCGGGGAGCTAACTTTGACCCGGGGCGACTTTCCCCAAGAGGCCGAGATTCTGGCCAACTTAGGGGTGACCCAGATCACCTTAAGCGTGGAGACGGAAGGGGCTTTACCCATACTAAAGTTTGTGGAAATGGCCGAGGCCCCCAGTTTGCCGTCCTCCATCATTCGGCCAATAGAGCCCCTTAACTGATTATCTTGAGGTTCCGTATGAGCCCGTCTAGCCACCGTCAACTGTTAGTGGCCCTTTTGGCCTTTGTGGCCGCCATCGCGCTGATCTTAAGAGCCATGGGGCCCTTAGAGCCCCCCAGCGTTACGATCGCCGCCTTACCGGCGCCTAAAGCCGCGCCTATACCCCTAGATCCGAAAACCATCGCCCCGAAAAACATCGCCCCGGAACCCCTCGCCCCGGTGGCCCAACTGGACGAACTGGCCGATTTTTCCCCGTGCCCCGGCGAAGACCCAAAAAACTCCGGGTCCGCTTCTTTAACCAATTGGCGGACCCATTACGACGCGGAAGGTCGGTTGGTCATTTTAACGGCCTACGAGGGATCTTTAGGGACCGCCCGGGTCTGGCAAGATTTAAAGACCAGCCGACCGGTCACGGCCTTGGATTTTCACGGGTCGTATCGCTGGGATAAACTCCGTTTGGACGTAAATGTGGCCCCCGTGCGGGTGGTCCACTTGGGCCGCCACCCCGGCTTTACCCGCTTAAGCGTTAATTACTATGACCGTAACCCTCCGCGTTTAGTCATCCCGGAGATTCTTTGCCGACCTGGGGACACGGGCGGCCTTTTAGCCGTCCGCTTAACCTTTCAGCCGTCATTAAGTCAAAGCGTCTCCTTGGCCCGGGATTACTAACCGCGTTTAACGTTAAAAAGGTCTAACTTATGGCCGAGCCTATTAATGACTCTAATCTTTTGGCCCGGGATGACCCGCGTTTTGAGACCATTGAGGCCGAAATCGCCGGGGTCACGAGTTTAGCTAGCGGCCGGAAACCGCCTAACTGGGTTCAGATCGCTAAACTCGCGGAAGAATTGCTTAAGGCCTTTCGCCCGGACCTACTAGTGGCCGCCTGGTTGGGGACGGCCTATACCCAGACCGCCGGGATAGAGGGGTTGGTTAAAGGGCTAACCGGTTTAACCGATCTGATAGAGCGAAAATGGGAAACCTTAGATCCGCCCAAAGAAAAGATTCGGGCAAGAGCCGGGATTATTAGTTGGTACTTAGAAAGGCAAACGTTATGGCTGGAAAACGCCCAAGTCAAGGACGCGGCCAAATTAGAGGCGGCCCTCAATGAGCTAACCCGCTTGGAGGAGACTTTAGCCAAGGTCAGTTCCGGCGGGGAAACGGGTTTAGCCGCCTTCAAAGAGCGGCTCAGAACTTTATTGGCTAACGCCCCGGTCGTAACGCCTCCGGCTCTCGTTGAACCCATAGCTAACCAACAAGCTAACCAACAAGCTAACCAACAAGCTAACCAACAAGCTAACCAACAAGCTAACCAACAAGCTAGCCAACAAGCTAACCAACAAGCTAACCAACAAGCTAACCAACAAGCTAACCAACAAGCTAACCAACAAGCTAACCAACAAGCTAACCAACAAGCTAACCAACAAGCTAACCAACAAGCAAGCCCCAAGGCCACCGCGGCTACGGAGAGCCCCCCTAATCAAGCCGACCCCAAGGATCTGACTGACCCGCGGGAAATGAAGGTTATGGCTTTAACCTTAGCCGAAAAGCTGGGGGTTAGTTCCCCCCAGGATCCGGCCTCTTACGTTTTAAGGCGCTGGGCTTTATGGTCTTTACTTAAAAACCCGCCGCCCATTAGCGAAGGAAAGCTGCCTTTACCCGGCCCAGCGGAGAGCTTATTGGAAAACCTTTCTAAGTTAGCCTTAACCGATCCGGCTGAGGCCATCCTTAAGATCGAGCGAGAGGCGAGCCTCCATATTTTCGCCCTCGATCTTAGCTATCTAGCCGTCAAGGTCTTAGAGTCTTTAGGGCCTGACTACCAGCGGGCTAAAATGGGTTTAATTGGGGCGATCTTAGGTTTGGTTCAACCTTGGCCCCAACTTATATCCGCTTCCTTTGACGATGGAAAACCCTTAGCTAACCCAGAAACCTTAACCTTTTTGCGAAACCTCCTGGAGCCCAGCTTATGTTCTAACGCCAACCCTAAAGGTCATAACCAGCCCACGGGCGTCACCCTCGCCCCTTACCCGGTCGAAAGACATACCGAACCAGCCGACCAGAAGGTCGTGGAGAAGATTTTTAAGCCCTTTAAGCGGAAAAAGAAGGTTAAAGATGGGGTTAAGAGCGATAATATTAAAGACCTTAAGAGCCAAAGGGACCTTAAGGAGCTCAAGGTCTTTCAAACGTTACCATCGATCGAAGATCCCGAGGATCTTGAGGAGTTAAAGGACCTGGCCAAGGGGCTAAACCAAGCTGGGGGTTCTAGAAAGAGGCTCAAAATATACGCTGAGATGTTAGAGCTGGCGGCCATAAACCAATACCCAGCTTTAACCGCCGCGGTTGGCCCGAAGATCTTAGCCATCATTGACAAACATAAAGCTGGCTCTTTTGACCCCAGTTCCACCATTAAGGCCCTAGACGCCTTAAGACGAGCCGCGACCAGCCACAAAATGGCTTTAAGCGAGGAGAACGGCCTCTTTCGGGAGCTAGCCGCCAGGGCCCAAAGAAAACTCATTCCTTTAGACCCAGGGCTAGCCTTCATTCCCACCGATCTTCAAAGGACCTTTCCCAAAGAAATCGCGAAGTGAGCTTAAACCTCGCTCCGCCAAACTGGCCCTAGGGGGCTTAAAGCCCCTAGGGCCAGACTTGATTAACGCCTATTCATCGCGATCCCAGTTCATTTCTAAGGTCAAGTAGAAGGTCGCTGGGTTATAAGGCGCGTAACGATAGTCCGCCCCTGGGGCGGTGGGCCAAGCGCTATAGTAGAAGTACATTTTATTAAAGACGTTATTAACGTCAAAAAGCAAGCGATAGTTTTTGTTGAAGCGGTAACTTAACTGCAAATCAACTAAGACTTTATCTTTATTCTTAGCCACATAAGGAGTTGTGGGATTGGCGTTCCCGTTTTCTAAGCGCGATGGGGTGGAGCGGAAGTAGTTTTGCCCCTCATACCGAAAGTTAACCTTTCCCGCTAAACCTTCTTTAGGCGCGTAACCAAACTCCATGTTGACTATATGCCGCGGAATGTTGGGCATTCTGTAACCATCGAGTTTCAATTTACTACCGCCAGATGATTGGGCGAATGATTTATACTTAGCGTCCATTAAGGAGTAATTCGCTTTTAAATACCAATCTGGGGCTGGAATAATCTTAACTGAAGCTTCTAAACCTTGTCTTTCCGTTTTCCCCGCTGGCACCAAAGATCCCGCGTCCTCATCCCAGGTTGAGTCATTTTTAGTGAATATTTTAAACAAAGCTAGCTCAAAGCTTAACCAATCAGTGATATCCATCCGGGTTCCCAACTCATACTGGTCCCGGGTCATGAGCTCAAAGGGACTATTGGAATAGAAGCCAGTGTTGGCGTCCATGGATAACCCTGGCGTGGAAAAACCGCGCCCAAAGTTGGCGTAAATTTGTAACCAATCCAATGGGGTATACAGTAAACCCGCTTTGGGGCTAAAAAACTTGTGCCTAGGGGACTTGGAGCTGACCCCAGTTAAGTTAGGTCATATTACAAATCTATAGCACATGTCTTTAGATAAATCTAGTTTAAAGCCAGGCTCTATCATCAGCTTAATGTTAAAAGAGCAACCTCAATTAGCTAATCAAAAAAGTCGAGTAATCTACTCAGAGTCTTGATTCTTCTCAGTCCTTTTGGTGTCAACAGAGTCCACGATTTTGAAACCATATTTTTTAGCGGCAGCTTCAGCAGGTATCCTAAAATAATCGTGGAATTTCTGCCCAGAGAGGTTTTTAGTCTCCTCGTAGATTTTGAGACGGATATGATTAATTTCATCCTCAAAAGAATTAAATGTTGTCATTTTTAAAAATCTCCTTAGGTGAAAGAATCTTAATAGGGTAATAAGATAATGATTCATTAATTAAGTTTGTAAAAATACGTGTTTTGTCTTTAACTATGTACTGAAAATTAGTACTAATGATCATATCCATTGAATTTACTGTCGCAATAGAAATGTGAATAGCATCAATTAAATACTTTTCAGGTATAATTTTATTTTCAATGTATAACATAGCCAGTTTAATAGATTTTTCAGACTCATCAAGAACTTTTATGTTAAATTTGTCAATAAGACCTAACATGTTTTCTCGCTTGGGTTCGTGAGCTTGTTCTATCTCTGCAACAACATAAATTGAAGTAAAAGGTTCATATGTTCCTAAATTTATCTCTTCAAATAATTTAACAGTTGAATTATGTTCTTTTCTATCAATGTCAAAATAATGATTAAATATACTTGTTTCTAAAAATATTCAAAAGTTGTAGCACTTATTTTTTTACGGCCCCTTAGCCAAACCGCGATTATCCTTAGCCAAGCGTACAAAACAATTAAGCGTGGCGCCCATGCGGCTCACATATTTCGCTCGCGCAAATATCGCCGGATTTCCTTACCTATCGCCAAGGCCAAAGGTGGCGGGACGGAGTTGGCCACCTGTCGATGTTGGTCAAGGTTTTTCACCGTTCCCGTCCGGGAGCGAATAGGCCCACACAGTATATAGTCATCGCTATACCCGTGGAGACGCATATACTCCCTAGGCGTTAAATACCTATCCTCCGTTGGGTGAAAGAAAATTTCGCCGCAACGCAAGGTGTTAGAGGGTTTACCTCTGTCCAGTCTAAGGTACTTGGTGGTGTCTTTGGGTCGCAAATCGCCCCTAAGATCGCTATTTAAATGCGTTTGCGCGGCCAAATATGACCCCTCTGGCACCTGGGCGATTCGCTCCCTATCCCGTGGCGGAGTGACATCAACGTGACTGTCCCCACGGTCAAAGAAGGTCGCGCCTTTAACCTTTGGCGTCGGTTTCCCTAGCCCAGCGATCGCTTCGCCCACAGTCATATACGGGGCTAAGCCAAAAAGGTTGGGCTCCTTAGCGCGGGGAGCGTGGGTGGGGACGGGGAAGTCAAACCCGTTGACGCCTCTAGTCGCCACCACAAACACTCTTTCTCGAAGCTGGGGAAGGCCATAATCAGCGGCGAGACACAACCGCCATTTAGGCGTGTAGCCAACGCTGGTCAGCTCGGCGATAAAGCGCTCAAACACCCCGCCTTTTTTCCCATTGATGTCCTTGGCCCCAAGTAAGCCTTTCACTTGCTCAAGGAGGATAACTTTCGGCTTAAAATATTCCGCGAACCGGATAATTTCGAACAATAGAGGGCCGCGACTGTCGTTAAGCCCCTTTTGTTTACCCGCTAGCGAAAAAGGTTGGCAAGGCGGGCCACCAAACAGTAAGTCCAATTCGGTTGGCGCTACCTTTAGCTCAGCCCCTAACTTCGCTGGGTCCACCTTTCGGATATCAGTTTCGTAGACCACCGTCTGGCTTTGATCGCGTAAAGCCGCCGAGCGGAGCGTCTCACAGCAGTGTTGGTCAATTTCCAGGGCCGCGATGACCTTAAACCCCGCTTTCCTAAGGCCTATATCCATCCCGCCCGCGCCGGAAAAAAGCGACAGCGCGGACAACTTTGTTCGCTTAGCTCGCTCGGTTTCGGCGCTTAGAGTCATATCCTCACCCTTAGGCCCCCACCCGGTATCCATATTAACCTCATTTTGGTCGTGAGCCTAATATATATTACACTAGCTCTGGCCCATTATCCAGGCGATGTTTTTCTGAATAAAAAATTCCCCGCCACCGAAAAATCGCCTTAAAAGCGTTGGCGATCGCTATAATAGCGTAAATTTATGTACTATACGCCAAATTAATTAATATATTATCAAATATTATATGAAATATTTTTTTAATCCTATTACCGGCGCCATTAAGGGCCGCGAGAGCCCTTTATTGACCTAATCCAGAATTCATATTTCGCTAAAATAACGTAAACTAATTTTTCCTATATTTTATTAGTCTAACTATATAGTTTTAAGTTATATACAAAAATCAATTTACCTTTTCCATAAACAACATTTTAATCTAAACTTTTCTTCTTTAATCTCGCCCTCTAAAAAATATCTTTTGTTTACAATTTTGGTTTCCTATGGTATAGTATTTTAGAATGACCAAATTTAATTCTAACAAAAAATTTATATTTGCCTAAAACCCGCCTTAGCGCTAATATTATGGATTTAGCCCTCTCGTCTGGTTGACGATTTATTAACGATTTTTTAACGGGTGACCCCATGCCCATATACGAATATAAGTGCGAAAAGTGCGGCAAAGAGTTTGAGACTTTAGTCCTTAACCAAAAAGAGGCTATTAGTTGCCCGGATTGCGGCTTTGACCGCTGCGCCAAGCTTCTTTCTAGCTTCCGAAGCTTAAGCGGATCCAGGGGCTCCTCCGAGGCCTTTGAGTCCCGGTCTTCTTCGGGCTCAGGTTGCGGCTCTTGCGCCGCCACCTCCTGCGCTGGGTGCGGCTCGCGTTGACCGAACCCATTTCTCAGCTAATAATTGGGGCCCGGGGGAGCCCTTTGTCCTTGGCTCAGACCCGGGCGACCCTTTTAAGCCTTATTAGCTTAAATCCGGCGATTAAAGGCGATATCCGGCCCATAGTCACTAAGGGCGATGATCTAACGGCCACCCCCGAGGCCTTAGGGCTTAAAGGCCTTTTTTCCCGGGAAATAGAAAAAGCCCTTTTAGCCGGGGAAATTGACGTGGCCATCCATAGCGCTAAAGATCTGCCCATTGAGTTGCCCTGGGGTTTAACTTTAGGGCCTATCCCCGAGCGCGGCCCAGCGGTGGACGCCTTAGTCACCTTAGAGGGTTTAACCCTAGAGGAACTTCCTAGCGGCTCCAAGGTTGGAACCTCCAGTTTAAGGCGTAAAGCCCTTATTATGGCTTTACGCCCCGATCTAATAGTCGTTCCCGTGCGGGGTAACTTAGAGACCCGCTTAGCCCATCTAACCAAGGGGACTTTTACGGCTTTATGCTTAGCTGAGGCCGGGTTAGTCCGTTTAAACCAAAAGGATTGGCCCCGGGTCCTTTTAGACCCAGCGGTCTTTCCCCCAGCCCCGGGGCAAGGGGCCTTGGCCCTAGAAATCCGGGCTAATGACCCTAAGACCGCCCGCCTTTTAGCCCCCCTTAACCACCCAGAATCAGCTTTACGGCTGGCTTTGGAAAGGGGCGTGGCCGCGGCCTTAGGCGTTGGTTGCCAAACCCCAGCCGCGGCTTACGCGGCGGTTAAAGACGGTTCTTATGAGGTTACGGCCCTAGTTTTAGCCCCGGACGGCGGGCGAAGGGTTCAGTTAACCCAAAACTTAACGCCCACCACCTTAGAAGAGGCTCGGGATATGGGTTTAGCTTTAGGCCGTTTAATCTTAAGCCAAGGTGGCTTAGAGCTTTTAGCCGCTCTAAATGGAGCGTCTGGAGCGTCTGGAGCCAGCGTCGCCAGCGATCCCGCGAGACCAGCCCGCTAATGGCCGGTAAAGTCTATCTAGTGGGGGCGGGGCCGGGGGATCCCGGGTTACTGACCTTACGCGGGGCCGAGCTTATCGGCCGGGCCGAGGTCTTGGTCTACGACCATCTAGCCGCCCCGGAACTTTTAAGTTTAGCTCCAGTGGATTGTGAGCTGATTAACGCCGGTAAAGAAGCTAGTCAGCACACTTTAAGCCAAACGGCCATTAACGAGCTTTTGGCTAAAAAAGCCCTAGCCGGGCGACAAGTGGTCCGGTTAAAGGGCGGCGACCCCTATATCTTTGGTCGGGGTGGGGAAGAGGCCCTTTATTTAGCTGATTTAGGGGTGGAGTTTGAGGTTGTCCCGGGCGTCTCGGCGGCCCTAGCCGCGGCTAGTTACGCGGGGGTCCCTTTAACCCACCGCGGGTTAGCCACTAAAGCCACCATTTTAACGGGCCACGATAAATCTGGGCGGACGGTTAGTTTTCCCGGGTATGACCCCGCCGAGACCCTGGCCATTGTCATGGGTCGGGGAAATTTAGAGCCCCTCTGCGAGGGGTTAAAGGCCACCGGCCGACCGGACGATACCCCGGCCTTAGCCGTGGAGTGGGGCACCACGCCCTGGCAAAAGTCAGTGGCCGGGACCATCGCCACTTTACCCGCGCGAGTCACCGAAGCGCGGATCGGGGCCCCGGTTCTTTTAGTGATCGGTCAAGTGGTGTCCTTACGGGAAAAACTTAACTGGTTTGAAAAAAGGCCTCTTTTTGGCCGGACTGTCTTAGTCACCCGGACCCGGGCTCAAGGGAGCCTTTTAGCGGCCCGGTTAAAAGAATTAGGGGCCAAGGTTCTGGAAAAGCCGGTTATTTCTATTAAGCCCCTTGACCCTAACCCAGACTTAGACCAGGTTTTAAGCCAGCTAAAAAGTTTTTCTCCGGGGTATTTAATTCTTACTAGCCCCAATGGGGCGGAGATCTTTTTAAAGGCCCTTTTAAAAACTGGCCAAGACGTTCGGAGTCTTGGTCAGTTGAAGATTGTGGTTATGGGCGAGGGCACGGCCGCGGCTTTAAGCCCTTTTGGCTTAAAAGCGGATTATCTACCTAAAGTTTACCAAGCTGAAGGGCTCTTGGACTTATTTAATGATCTAAACTTACCGCTCGATCCGGTCATAATCCCCCGGGCCAAGGTCGCTCGGGACGTTTTACCGGACGGGTTAGCCGCCCGGGGCCACCAGGTTAAAGTGGTTCCGCTTTACGCAACAGTTTTAGCCCCCCCAGGGTCTTTAGCCCAAGAGCTTCAAGGGGAAAGGATCGATTTAGCCACGGTCACTAGTTCCAGCGTAGCTATGGGGTTAGCCAGGGGGTTAGCCAGGGGGTTAGCCGCGGGGTTAGAGGGGGATAAAAGACCCTGGCCCCCAGTCGTGGCCATTGGCCCCATCGCTGGCCAGAAGGCTATGGACTTAGGTTTTTCCGTCGTGGCCCAAAGCCCCCAGGCCACCATTAACTCCTTAGTTATGACCATTAAAGAATGGTTTAAAAGGGCCGTTTAGAGACTTAAAGACAAACATGGCCGTAGATTATCAAAAACTTTTGAACCCCGCCCAGTTTAAAGCCGTGACCCACGAGGCCGGGCCCTTACTTATTGTGGCTGGGGCGGGGAGCGGCAAAACCCGGACTTTAGTCCATCGGGTGGCTTGGCTCATCGAAAAGGGGCATAAACCCTGGTCCATCCTTTTATTGACCTTTACCCGGAAAGCGGCCCAAGAGATGCTGACCCGCTCGGCCGAGCTGGTTGGTTTAGCCGCTGGGCGGGTCTCGGGGGGGACCTTTCATTCTTTAGCCCACAACCTTTTACGGGGCCACGCTAAACTCTTAGGTTTGTCCCCGTCTTTTACGGTCCTGGACCAAGACGACGCGGAGGCTTTAATTGGCCGGATTAGGGCTAACCACCCCGAGGTCAAGACTTTAGAGCGTTTTCCCAATAAAGGGCCTATTTTAGGCTTAATCTCCCAGTCAATTAACCGTCAAATACCTTTAAAAGAGGTGATTAATCGAAGCTACCCCCATTTTCGGTCGTTTTACCCGGTCTTAAAAACCATTAGCCAGACTTACCAAGCCGAAAAACTAAGTCGCTCCTTAGTCGATTTTGACGATCTTTTGGTTTATTTAGTCCGCCTTTTAGCCGAAAACGAGGAGGCTCGAAAAGCCATCGCCGCCCGGTATGACCACGTCTTAGTGGATGAGTACCAAGACACCAACCACCTCCAAGCCCAGTTGACTTATTATCTGGCTAAAGACCGCCAAAACGTCACCGTGGTGGGCGATGAGGCCCAATCCATTTACTCCTTTCGGGGGGCCAGCGTCCGGAACATCTTGGAGTTTCCCGACCTTTTCCCCGGGGCCACCGTCGTCGCCTTGGAGGACAATTACCGCTCTTACGCCCCCATCTTAACGGTGGCTAACAAAATCATTAGCGAGTCTAAGGAGAAATACGACAAAAGGTTAGTGGCGGCCCGGGGTATGGGGCCATTACCCATCTTACACTCCGCCGCTGACGTGGCGACAGAGGCCCGGCTAGTGACCTTCGCCATTCAAGAAAGGCTCCAAAATGGCCGATCTTTAGCGGATATGGCGGTGTTATTTCGGAACTCCACCCATTCTTACGAGCTGGAGGTCCTTTTACAAAGAAACGGCCTCCCTTTCACCAAGTACGGGGGCCGCAAGTTTTTGGAAACCGCCCATGTCAAAGGCTTTTTATCCTTACTAAGGGCCTCGGTTAACCCGGGCGATGGCTTAAGTTTAAGAAGGGCCTTAATGGACTTAAAGGGCGTAGGCGAAAAGGGGGCCGAAAATATCGCCAACTGGGTCGGGTCCGCCCACGAAAGGTTAGCCAATATCTATGAAGCCCCGGCGAGCGAGCGCGTCAAAGGGAGCTTATATCCGCTGGCCGCTTTAATGGCCAACTTAATTAAGCCCGATATTGAGGTTAGTTCCGAGAAAAAAGCTTTGTTGGCCCTTAAGTATTACCAGGGTCTTTTAGCCGATCTTTTTCCCGACGATTACCCGTCCCGCCAGGAGGACTTAAAGGAAATCCTCCCCATGCTGGCCAACGGTCCCGATTTGGCCACCGCCCTTTCGGACATCTCGTTGGATCCGCCGTCCTCGAGGGGCCAAGGCCGGGCCGCTGACGGGCGGCCCTTGGATCTAACCTTATCCACCATCCACTCGGCCAAAGGCTTGGAGTGGGGCGTGGTCTTTGTTTTGTCCTTGACTGAGGGGCGGTTTCCGGGGCCTTACGTTAAAGAGACCGAAAACCTGGAGGAGGAAAGGCGTTTACTGTACGTGGCCGTGACCCGGGCCAAAGATGAGCTCCATCTTTTGACCCCAAGACATTGTGGGGCTTGGTCTTTGGAGCCCTCGCTTCCTAACCGGTTTTTAAGCTCCTTAACCGCCCGGGAAGTGGAGTCTTGGAGCGATGGCCAAATTTGTTCTTTTAAGAACTTGGACCCGTCCTTAGACCAAGACGACACGGACTATATCGATGACACCGATTACCCGGACCCGGATTACCCGGACGATTTAGGCCACCCCGAGGAGTCAAGTTACGCGGTCCCGCGAGCGGCGAACTCGCTAAGGGCGGGAAAACCCCTTAAGCCCGCCACCTCCCAAAGGAGCGTTAAAACCCCGACCGCCCGCTATGGCGAGGCTATTAGATCCACCCCTAAAGCGCGACCTAGTCAGCCAGTTAGCCAGCGGCCCGCGGCCGCGAAGGAGGTTATTAACCCCACGGAGCCTAGCTCCTATGACCCCAACTACCAGCCGGAAAAAGGCCATCGGATTAGCCATCCGGTTTACGGCCCGGGTCTGGTAATTAAACTAAATGATGATATAGTCACCATAGATTTTGACCATTACGGGATCAAAAAGATCCGTGGCCCTTACGCCCGGCTATCTCGGCTCCAAGCCTAGTTTAGACGGTTAATTTTACGCGGTGTTAGGCTATGAGCTACCGGACATCCTTAACCAAACTGTTTGACCTGCAAAAATATGGCGTTAAAGTGGGCCTAGCCACCACCTTAAGCCTCCTGGCCGCTTTAGGCGACCCCCATAAAGGGGCCTTTGTCCACCTGGCTGGCACCAATGGCAAGGGGTCCACCGCGGTCAACTTAGAGGCCATCTTAATGGCGGGCGGCTATAAAACCGGGCTCTACACCTCCCCCCATCTAGTGACCTTTCGGGAGCGGATCCGGGTTAACGGGGTCATGATCACCGAAGAGGAAACCTTGGATCTTTTTAACCGGGTCTGGTCGGTCATTGACGAAGAGCGTCCCCCCACCTACTTTGAGTTTGTCACGGCCATGGCTTTCCTTTACTTTCAAGACCAAAAACCGGACGTCATCATCTTGGAGGCTGGTTTAGGCGGGCGGTTGGACTCCACCAACGTGGTCAGCCCCATCTTAACGGCCATCACCAACATTTCTTTAGAGCACACCGAGTTTTTAGGCGACACTTTAGAGGCCATCGCCGCGGAAAAAGCCGGGATCATTAAGCCCCAGATCCCTTTAGTCGGCGGGCGGATCGAGGAGCCGGCTTTAGGGGTCATTAAAAAGAAATTAGCTGAGCTCAAAGCCCCAGGCTACTTTTATAACCAAGATTATAAGTTCGTCCCCCAAGCTAAAAACCCCTCTTTTTTCGACTATGAGGGCCCTAACCTTAAGGTCACCAATCTTAAACCGAGTCTACTTGGCCCCTACCAAGTGGAAAACGCGGCCCAAGCCGTGGCTTTGGCGGAGCTCTTGACCTTAAGGGGGTTCCCCTTGGAGCCTAGCGCCATTCGTGAGGGTTTAAGCCGGGCCCAATGGCCGGGCCGAGCCCAAAGAATGGAGCCCGGCTCTTGGCCGCCCGATGGCTCGTCCAAGGCCCCCTTGGTTTTGGATGGGGCCCATAACCCCGGCGGGGCCCAAGCTTTTAGCTCTTATTTGGCCGCCTTGGGCGCCCAGAAGATCCACCTCATCGCCGGGGTCATGGCCGATAAGGACGTGGCCGGGGTTTTAAGCCCCTTAATCGCTTTAGCTGACCGCTTATATTTAACCCGACCGGAATACGCCCGGGCCGCCGACCCCCAGGCTCTTTTGGACCGCTTAACCGCCGCCTTAGGGCCAATCGCTCAACCCCACGACCTTTACCCGAGCCTCCCCCTAGCCTTGGCCGCGGCGGCTAAAAACGCCGCGGCTAGCGATCTGGTGGTGGTTAGCGGCTCCCTTTTTACGGTGGGGGAAACCTTGGCCTATTTAACCGGCCAACCCGTAGTGGAGCCCAACTAATGGCCCGCTCTACCTTAATCGGCCTCGTTTGGACCCTTTTAGCTTTGGGGGCCTTCGGCTTTAACGGTTCCTTATGGGCGGCTAACGAGGCCACCGCCCCCCAAACCCCGACCTTAGCTAGCCCGCCCACCGATTTTCCGCCCGTGGCCCCGCCCATGGGGGAATTGAACGTTGTCCCCACCCCGCCAGCGGCCCCAGGCCCGGAGCCGCCGGTGACCATGGTCTTAAAAGACTCGGAGCCGCCGGTGACCATCACGGCCCAGCAAATGCGCTATGACCAAAAATCCGGTCGTTTGGAGTTTTTTGGCCAAGTGCGGCTGTACCGGGGCGATGAGTTGATTGAGGGCGACCGGGCCATTTGGCATGACCCTTCGGCCACGGCCGAGATTTCCGGGGAAGTGCGGATGCTGACCCCCGACTTTTCGGCCCAAGCCACCCGGGCGGTGGTCAACATGGATTTACGCTTAGCCAAAATCTATGATGGCCGAGCCTTCTTTCCCCAACGCCATTTCTACGTGGAAGGCGCGGTCATGGAAAGAAGAGGGTCGGACACCATCTTTGTCCAAAAGGGCCGCTTCACCACCTGCGAGGGCCAAGAGACCAGTTGGAACCTGACCGCGGAAAACCTTTTAATCAACCAAGGCGGCATGGCCACGGCCTCGGGGGTGGTTTTTAACACCAAGTATTTCCCCTTGGCCTACCTCCCCTACTTCACCGCCCCCATTAAAACCGAGCGGCAAACGGGCTTTTTATTGCCCTCCTTGGCCAATTCCACCCGCGATGGGGTCATGGCGGCCTTACCTTTTTTCTGGGCCATTGGCGAGGATTATGACTTAACCTTAACCCCGGTCTGGCGCTCCAAAAGGGGCCTGGCCATGACTTTAGAGGGTCGCTACAACTTAAACGCTGGCCAAGGGATCTGGTTAGTCACTTACTTAAACGACCATAAGGACAATCATTACTATTACGCCTCGTATGGCCAAAAACGCCGGGACATCCGGGACGTCTACTGGATCCGGGGGCAAAACGACTGGACCGCGGGCGATTGGCAGATGAGCTTAGACGTGGATCTGGTCTCGGATCCTTTGACCCTCTACGCCTTTCGGAATGATTTGGATGGCTTTCGCTACTCCCAAAACCTTTTTAGCCAATACTTTGGCCGGACGGTCAATGAGGAACTGGACCCTTTGCGTTTATCCACCTTCTTCGCCCAAAGGAAAACCTACGACACCGTTTTTCGGGGGACTTTATCCTACGTGGATAACCTTTACAGCGAAGGCAACGTGGACACCCTCCAGAACCTCCCGAGCTTGTATTTTGGCTTAGTCAGTCGGCCCATCACCTTTTTGCCCGGGGGCGAGGGCGAGGCGAGTTTCCCCCGCTTCAGTTTGGACGTGGGTTATGACTATTACACCCGGCGGACCAACACCCATAGCTTAATCACCGAGACCGGCCATCGGCTGTACGTGTCCCCCTCGGTTTTCTGGCGGCGCGATGTTTTGGGCTTCGCCTCTTTCACGGCTGAGGGCGGTTTTAGGTTGGCCGCTTACGCCCCCAATGGGTCCCGGCCCATGGAGAACGGGGCTCAAAGGTCCCATAAGGGTAAAGAAAGCGCTTTAACCGGGAACTTAGAGCTGGAATTATCGACCACTTTCTCCCGGATCTACGAGGGCGGTTTTGGCCAGGCGGTTTCCACCTTACATCAGGTCACCCCGTTTGTGTCTTTTGAGTTCGTGGAAGCCCCCGCCCAAGAGGATCTGCCTTACTGGGATATGTATGACCGGAGCCTAAAACGCCGAACCATCCGTTACGGGGCTCGGAACTCCATTTTGACCAAGATCCCGGTTAAAGACAAAGAGGGTCAAATAACCGGTTACGATTACCATCCTTTACTGCGGTTTGGCTTATACTCCAGTTACGAGTTCGCCTCCAACTTAAGGTGGGCCGAGCGGACCTGGGCCCGTTACTACACCATTGGTTACTTTGACCGGGGACCGGGGCCTTTTGAGCTGGAGCTAGAAACCTCCTTCGCCCCCAACTTAACGGCTCGTTTATTGTCCTCAGTGGATGGGCGGACCGGTAAGTTCACTAAGCACGATCTCTCGATGACCTTAAAGGACAACCGGGGCGATTATTTATCGGTCATCTATGATTACGAGTCCCCGACCATCCAGCAAGGGCCCATCCAATCAGGTTTACGGGCCAACCAGATCCGGGGCGATTTACGGGTGGAGTTAAGCGGCGGCTGGTCCACCACCATTTCCAGCCGGTTTGATTTAGAAGCCCAAAAGGGCTTAGAGACTTACGTTAATATTTTCTACCAAGCCCAGTGCTATGGCCTGGCCTTGGTTTACGTGGATAGCGACAATGACCGCCGGGTGGCCATCCTCTTTGATCTCTTGGGCTTAGGCAGTTTTGGGACCACGGGCGGCTCTTTAACCAACCAATACCGGCCCAACTCCTATTAGCCGCCCTTTAGGCTTACCTAACTTTCTAGACGCCCTTTTTTGACTAAAGGGCCTTAATATAAAGGACTTTTACTTTGAGTCAAAGCCAATATCGCCAGATTTTAACCGACCACTTCCCGGACGAGATCCAATTGCTGGTGGGCCCTACGACCCTCATCTACCAAAAGCAACTCTTCACCCACCCCAAAGAGGGTCTAAAAGGCCTTCGCTACGGGGAAAACCCCGGGCAAGAGGCGGCTTTGTATCGCCAAGTTAAGGGTTCCTTGGAGCTAGGGGGTCAGAAATATTTAGGCCCCGAGGCGGCCACGGTCTCGGCCTTAGGCGAACCCGGTCTAATGAGCGGCGGGGAAAAGCACCCCTCCATGACCAACTTCACTGATTTGGACGCGGGCCTAAATCTGGCTAAATGGCTGACCAAACCCGCGGCCATTATCATTAAGCACAATAACCCCTCGGGCGTGGCCATTGGCGGCTCCTTATCCTCCTGCTTTCTAAGGGCCTACCGGGCCGATGAGCTTAGCTCCTTTGGCGGGGTGGTGGTCTTTAACCGGCCTTTGGATCTGGAGACGGCCAAGTTAATCGGTCAGTTTTACGTGGAAGTGGTGGCGGCCCCGGATTTCGCCGAAGGCGTTTTGGACCTTTTAACCCAAAAGCCGGATTTACGGGTTTTTAAAGTCCCAGGCATGGATAAACTGGCCGAATCAGGCCGCTCGCTCTTAATAAAAAGCTTAGCCGATGGCGGGCTCATTTTGCACCAATCCATGGTTAACCGCATCCGAACTTCCGCCGATTTTCTCCCGGCAAAAGCCACCCGGAAAGGGGAGACCATTGAGGCCTTAAGGACCCCCACCCCGGAGGAGAGCGAGGATCTTATTTTAGCTTGGGCCGTCCTTAACGCCGTTTCCTCTAATAGCGTCGTGGTGGTGAAAAACGAGACCACCGTGGCCATCGCTGGGGGTCAACAAAGTCGCTTGGGCGTGGTCCAATTGGCCATTGACAAGGCTTACCACAATTATTGCCAATTGCGTTCCCAAGAGCTCCATCAATCCCCGTACTGGCGCTTAGCCAGGGACGCGGATCCCGCCTTAACCCGGGCCATAGCCCAAGAAGCCAAAAACGCCAAGGCCGGCTTAATCGGGGCCAGCTTAGCCTCGGATGGTTTTTTTCCTTTCCCGGACGCGGTCATGGAGGCCATGGCCCACGGGATTAGCGCCTTCGCCCATCCCGGGGGATCTTTGCAGGACTTTGACTCCATTAAAGCCGTTAATGACCATTCCCCGCCCGCGGCCATGGTTTTCACCGGGCAAAGGGCTTTTAAGCACTAAGGTGTGGCCCGAGGTTTTCTTTATTGGGCCCATTGGCTTAAACGCTTACGGGCTCCTGGTGGCTTTAGGGGTTTTTTTGGCCTTAGGCTCCCTCAAAAGATCGGCCAAATTTATTGGCTGGCCCCCGCGAAAGGCCCTAGATCTAGCCTTCTGGCTCATTATCGCGGGGCTAATAGGGGCCAGGCTTTTTTACGTTATTTTTAATTGGCCCATGTTTAAAGGGCAGCCATTAACCATCCTCGCTTACTGGCGCGGGGGGCTCATGTTTCAGGGGGCCTTGTTTTTGGCCACCCTAACCGCCTTTATCTTAATTAGACGCCAAAAGCTCTCTTTTGGGGCCTTTAGCGACGCGGTGGCCCCGGCTTTGGCCTTAGGCCAAAGCGTGGGCCGCTTAGGTTGTTACGCGGCCGGTTGTTGCTACGGGCGACCGGCCCCGGATTTTCCTTTGGCGGTCATTTTTCCGCCCGGCTCCCCAGCTCCGTTTGGGTTTCCCTTATACCCCACCCAGCTCCTGGAAAGCTTGGGGCTTTTCACCCTCTTTTGGGGCCTCTTCGCTTATTTAAAAAGAGGTCCGGCGAGGGGCCGGGTCTTTGGGCTGTATTTAGTGGGGGCGGGCTCTTTACGGGCCATGATGGAAACTCTGCGCGGCGATTTTCGGGGGGAAAAGATCTGGGGCCAGGCCCCAACCTTTTATCTGGCTTTAACGGCCATTTTAGCCGGTCTTTTAGTCTTAAGTTGGCCCCGGAAGAGTCTTCGGCCGCCTAGTTTCGCTCCAGACAATTAAGCCTATCTAACCTTATGGGGGTGTCTGATGTTTTTAGCTAGCCTGTTTTTAGCTAATGTGGTCCCGGCTTTAAAAACCGGCCTGTTTTTAGGGTGTTTAGTTATCCTGGCCTGGGGGGCCGCCCCCTTAAGGTCCGAGCCGGCCAATGAGACCCCAGCGAGCGAGACCCCCGCGAGCGAGACCCCAACTAACGAGACCCCAAGCGAGGACCCCGCCGGTCCCCCCTTAACCCAAGCCGATGTGGAGCTTTTTGTTAAGTTTCTGAACCCCACTGCGGAGATGGTCCCGGATGACGCTAACGATAACCAGACCACCCTGGAGCTAACCGATAAATACGTCCAAGCTTTCGCGGCGGTAAATAAGACCACGCCTTCCCATTTACTGTATATCTGCGAAAAAATACCCAACGCTCTTTTCTACGCCCTAGATAAGACCCTCCCCTGCCCGGAAAAATATATACCTAACGCCGCTGAAATTAAGCTTCTTTTAAAAAATAAAGATAAAATTTTAAAAGCTTTAGGCCCAATATCCTAAATAAACTATTTCACTCATTATTTTTTAAAATTTTTTAATAAACTTTATAATTAACGCTCCGCTAAAATCTTGACTTAAGCCTTTATTAAGTTTAAGCTTATTACGCTTTATTTTCGCGGTTTATGGCTAAAACGTTGGTCTTAGGGAGGTTAGCCCCCCTTATCGCTCGCCTTTATTGGACCTAAAAGGTCTGGAGCCCGGGAACTAATTTTCTAATTTAAGTTTAAATTTTATTTTATTTTTAATATTTTAACTTACTTTTAAGGGATTTACCATGTTATTAAAGAAATTTATCTTTTTTTCGGTTCTGGGGCTAATGGCTTTTTCTCTGGCCTATAGCGCCCCCCTTAAGGCCCAACCCGCCCCGAACCCCTTTGAGTCCGTCACCGAGGAGCAATTAACCGCCGAAGGCCCCATCACCGCGGCGGACCTCGATTATTTCCTCAAATTCTTGGCCGCCTCCAATGATATTATCCAAAAAATGGACGAGGATCCCAGCCTTAACTTTGAGGAGGAGATCGCTAAGTTCGCTAAGGACAATAACGTCACTACGGTTAGGACCCGTTATCTAATGGAAAAGGTCCCCTACGCCATCTTCGTGGCCACGGTTAAAGATCCCCAAAAAGCCCCCAAAGCCCCAGTTAAATATATGGAGCTAACCCCAGCGGAGTCCCAAATTATCCAGGACAATCTGGAAAAATTCCGCTTTTTTACGGAAAGCCTTAACCAATAAGGGCGAAAATGGGGCCTTTTCCTTAGCTTGGGCTAGTTATTGACCAGGTTATTGACCATGTTATTAAAGAACTTGATCTTTTTTTCGGTTCTGGGGCTAATGGCTTTTTCTCTGGCCTTAACCGTCCCCCTTAGGGCCCAAGCCCCGATCGCCTTTGACTCCGTCACCGAGGAGCGATTAAACGCCGAAGGCCCTATCACCGCGGCGGACCTTGATTATTTCCTCCAATTTTTGGCCGCGTCCGCAGAGATTTTCCAAAAAATGGACGAGGATCCCCATCTTAACTTTGAGGCGGAGATCGCTAAGTTCGCTCAAGACCATAACGTCACTATCGTTAGGACCCGCTATCTAAAGGAAAAGGTCCCCTACGCCATCTTCCTAGCCAGGGTAAAAGATCCCCAAAAAGCCCCCCCAGCCCCCGTTAAATATATGGAGCTAACCCCAGAAGAGTCCCAAGTTATCCAGGACAATCTGGAAAAATTCCGCTTTTACTGAAAGCCTTAGCGAATAAAGGCGAAAAAAGGGGTCTTTAGCTGGCCCGGCTATAAGGTGATCGCATGTTGGTTAAAACCTTGACTCTAACCGCTTTAGCCTTGACGGTCTTGGCCTTGGCCCAGCCGAACTTAAGTCGGGCCGCGGACATTGATCTGGAGACTATAACCGTTGAGGAACTGAATAAAGAAGGTCCTTTAATCCAAGCTGACCTTGATATGTATGTTAAGTTTTTTAAATATTTTATAGCTTCCATGAAAAATACCACTTCCACTGATTTTGAGGCTTTTATGAAACAAATCGCCAATGATTTTATAAAAGCTAGTAAAATCTCGCCGGTCCGCTTGCGGCTGATTACGGAAAAGATTCCTTACGCTTTAATCTTGGTCCAGGACCCGGACACCGCTTTAAAACCGGACAATTCTTATATGCGCCTTTCCCCCGCGGAACTGGAGTTGGTCAAATCTAATTTTGACGCTATTAATGAGGTTATTAGCGAACTTGGTCAGTAAGTTTTTAATTGTGATTTATTAACCAGATCTTTAAGGCCGGACGCGTTCCCTCGCGTCCGGCCTTAATCTTTTCTGACCGGCTAACCTTTTGGCCCTCCTATGATCCTAACCAACCCCTAAGACCGAAAAAACCCCGGCTAGAAGTTAGCCGGGGTTATAAAGTTAAGGCCGCTTCAAGCTTTTTAAATCAAGCTTAAGGCCTCTTCGAGGGCTTCGAGGATGTCGTCAATGTGCTCTAAGCCAATAGACAAACGGATCAAATCCCCGTGCAACCCGCCCGCGGCTTGAGCCTCGCTAGACAACTGGGAATGGGTGGTGGAAGCCGAGTGGATAATGAGGCTTTTGGCGTCGCCCACGTTGGCCAATAGGCTAAAGAGCTTAATATTGTCCACCAGCTTAATGGCCGCTTCCGACCCCCCGGTGACGCCAAAGACCACCATGCCGCCGGCCCCGTTGGGGAGGTACTTTTTAGCCAGATCGTGGGCTGGATCCCCGGGTAACCCGGGGTACCGGACCCAGGTCACTTTCTTATGGTCCGCTAAGTATTTAGCCACAATAAGGGCGTTTTCGCAGTGCCGGCTCATCCTGACCGGTAAACTCTCCAGCCCCTGGAGAAAGAGCCAGGCCGCGTCCGGGGCCAAGGTGGGGCCTTGGTTCCTTAGACCCACCGTCCTTAACCGTAAAGCGAAGGCCACCGGGTTTAAATCCCCTAAATCATGGGCGAACCGTAGGCCGTGATACCCCTTGTCCGGCTCGTTATAGAGGTTAAACTTGGGGTCTTTCCAGTTGAATTTCCCCGCGTCCACCAAAGCCCCGCCAATGCCAAACCCGTGGCCCCCGATCCACTTGGAAAGAGAGTGGATGACCACGTCCGCCCCAAACTCAATGGGCCTTAAGAGCGTTGGTGGGGTAAAGGTGGAGTCCACTAGTAAGGGGAGGTTGTGTTCTTTGGCGATCGCCGCGTACCCTTCCAGGTCAGCCACGTCCAAAACCGGGTTCCCAATGGTTTCCACAAAGATGGCCCGGGTCCGGTCGTTGATATTGGCCCGAACCGCCGCGAAATCGTTGACCGGGGTGAAGTGGACGGTGATATTGTTTTGCTGGGGCAAGATCGCCTCAAACATGGTGTAGGTCCCACCGTAAAGGTTGACCGCGCTAATCAGCTCATCGCCATGCCGCAGGATGTTGACTATGGAAAAGAAGACCGCCGCCGTGCCGCTGGCTAAACTTAACCCAGCCGCCCCGCCCTCTAAAGCCGCTAGCCGATTCTCCAAGACGTCATTGGTGGGGTTCATGAGCCGGGCGTAGATATTGCCCAGCTCTTTCAGGGCGAAAAGGTTGGCCCCATGCTCGCTGTTCCGGAATTTATAGGCCGTGGTCCGGTAAACCGGCACGGCCCGGGCGTTGGTGGTGGGATCGGGGACTTGGCCCGCGTGTAAAGCCAAGGTTTCCAGGCGATAGCCTTTTTTGGACATAAAAGCTCCTTAGGAAAGGGGAAAAGCCGATTACTAATCAGAGAATAAGCCATTTTACCCAAAAAAAAAGTTGAAGATCGATAAATCTGATCTTCAACCTTCTTTTTGTCGGATCGGTCGTTAGATAGGCCACAGCGAAGCCTTTAGGGCTATTGGGGCGAACCTAATAGTTAACCTAAGTTGGCCCCGCCGGGCGAGATAATCAATAGATTAAAGTTAAGCTCGGGGGGCTACCTATCCCCAAAGCCCACCTAAACTTTGGGGGCCGCGTCAAAGCCCGCCAGTTTGAGGATAATCACCTTCAAAGAGTCAAACACTTCGCAGTACGAATACGGCGAGTGGCGATCCAAGCACTCGTGGACCCTGAGGTTAATGGCCATCAGGACATTATGCATGATAATGATCGAGATGGTCTTGGTGTCAAAGGGGCCACAAAGCTCCTGATCGACGCACTTGTCGAACCAGTTCTTCAAGAAGTTGATGCTGTACTCCAGGAAGGTGTTGGTCATGATCATGCCCGAACGGTTGTCCCGGAACTGCTCCGACTGGATGAGCGAAAAGGCGTAGCAGGTGAAAATGTTGGCCATTTTCTTGGGTTCCTTGAAAATCATTTCCAACATTTCTTCCAGGCTGTGGCACTGAGAGAGGTTTTCGTCCAAACGACGGAAGTAGAGCAGGTACAAATCCTCAGCGTGCCGCAGAACCGCCTCAAAAAGCGCTTCCTTACTGCGGTAGTGATTGTAAAGGGAAGAAGGCTTAATGCCGATGACCTTGGCGATATCGCGGATGGAGACGGCGTCGTAGCCTTTTTTGGCGAAAAGAATGGTTGAATTGACCAAGATGATCTCTTTGGTCTTGCCAATTTCATCAACAAGAGGAAGATTGATGGACTCGCCCAGAATGTTATACTGAAAAGTGGGAAACTTTTTTATAATAGCCATAATTCCATTAAACCTTAGAATCGGACTATGTCCTGCGATTAGGCATCGAACATGCCTTAAGCTAGCGTTTGCCTTAGTGACCGGAGATCGAAAAAACTACGTCTAATCCGAACGGTAGTTAGCAAACAAAAAGAGCGCAATTAACCATTATATTGACACTACCAATAGACCAATACAACGCCCACTACTAAATTTGACGTATTTCAGTCGACTAAAGCGTAACCTCCTCTTAAAAACAGCCCAGCTCTTAAAAACACCCAAAAGTCGCGCCGCCGGGGTGAAAAAAAACCATTAATTAGGTTAGGAACGCGCCTTTGACAATAGGGCCTAAACATTATCCGTGGTCAGCCAGAGAAATAAGCCTTATTGAAACATCCTCCGGGCGCGAACCCCAACGAAAAAGCCAAAATATAACGAGCTATATCTTACGCGGGTAGGCGCCAATCGCGACTGACGATAAGAACAACCGCCATAAGGGTTTGTTCTACGATCCGCGTGGAAAACCAAGAAGTAACGCTCGCTAATCAAACCAGAACTTCCGTTAGGTTATATTATACATTTTTCTCGAAAAATAAACAAGAGAAAAAGGAAACCTTTAAAATCTAATTTGTTTTTAAAATTCAGCGAGTTAGCCATGAACCGCGCCATATAACGGGGCCGCCGCGTTGGTCTGACCGCTAATACCCAGAAAAAAATTGTTTTATCAGTAAGTTCACAAAAATGTTAGAACTAACCGCCCAAAAATTATCTGGCGTAAATCCCTATTTTTAAAAGACGCTTGCCTATCGAATCCAATGCCGGAAGGATCAAAACGGAGAGAACCTGGCCGGAAACTAGTCAACTAAGCTACTTTAGATTATAGCCAAATAATCTTCCGAAAATCAACTGACCCAAGGAAAAACTGATTACTGACATTTATGTAGCAAAATACTAAATTTTTTATTTTTTCTTAATTTATTGATTTTTTAATAACTAAATATAAAATTTTTACATATATAGGTTAATTTTATCTCTTCCTTAACCAGGGTTGTCCAAGATTTTCTTGGGGAAGTTCGTTAAAAAAAATCATCTGAACTAATAATTGCTCGTTTTTTAAGCCAATTCATATAGATGACTATCTAACTATTTTGGTCCACCTTGGTCAACTGGCCCCAATTTTTAAGGACCATTTTTAAGGATCATGATCACGAAAGACTGGATCCGCCACAAAAGCTTCGGCCAGCCGGATCCCTTCAGCGGTCGGCTCTTTGGCCCTGGCCTTCGCGACCTTTAAAAATCTAGTGAATATTAAATTTTTAGAGCGCGTTGTTCTTTATTTAGACTAGTTTAAATTGTTATTCCTTTGGTATAGCGATTACCGGAGGAAATTTATTTCGCTGACGCTTTTTAGCGATTAGCGGAGGAGCTTATTCGCTCTTTGCGCCCTTGATTTTTTTATCTAATAAGGATCAATTTTAAAAGAATTATAGTCGAAAATTAGTCATACAGTCTGATGGAGGGAGTCGAATTATTTAAATTTTGGATAAATATTATTTATCTACTCAATTTTACTGTTCGTTTTATTTATAATTTTGAGAGCCTCTTCTATAATAAACTGAGTTTTTGGCATAACTTGGTCAACTGGATAATATGAAAGTGATAAATTATCGGCCTCTTTAATCGTTGTAATACCAATTTTTTTCATTAAAAAAACTATATCGTTAAAATCGTCACTTCCAGAGCTAGCCGCAAGTAATTTCATGGCCAATAAATATTCAATGGCTACTGTTTGAATTCTTAATCCTTTAAATATTAAAACGTCATCTAAAGCGCCATTAGGGCCAATAAATTCCTTAAAGCTGTCGTTAAGCCAATTCGTAGGCAATCCCTCTTCTTTGGCGATAGTGGACGCGAATTGATTGACGATCGTTTTGGGTTTATAAAGATCGTCAATATCTTTGTAGCTATCTTGAGCTTCAGGAACCAGACACATGGACACGCCGCCAGCTAGTAATATCTCACCTTGGCAACCTCTTTTATCAAGTTCAAGTCCAAGTCGTTCTAAATATTTCTTAATAAGTCCCTTAGTTAAACTTTTCATCGAATAAAATTAGACTCTTGAAATCGCTTGGTTGTCAACAAATAAATTCCGATGTTTAAATTCCAATGGTGATTCATACATGTATATAAGGCGTAACTTGCCGGTAGCGTAATTGCCAAAATATGGTTTATTACCTGGTAAATAACATCTTTTAGCAAATGCCCATGAAGGAGTTTTTAAGCCATAATCGTTAGCGAGTTTATTCGCTGTAGCGGCAAGAAGTGGAATATATTCGACTCGTTCCATATCGTTAGGCTCTTCATTTATCATTTCTTGCCTAACTATCTGCGAAGCGTAATAAAAAGCGTCTAAAAAATTTCCAAGTAATAATTTAAAGTCATATCCAGCGTTAGTGTCAATAGAAATTTCCTTTAATGTTTCCATCGTAATATTATCTCTAACTTTTCCTTTCGCGGAATATTATTGGGGCCCAAGGACAAAAAACGAAACCATAAAATCTAACTGGCCAAAATCACTATGTTTTTTTGACGCCTGTAAAAATTTACGAAGGTGGCTAACTACCTGGAAAATACTCTAGTCAGCCTACCCAAAAGCCAGTTTGTTGTCAACGCGAAATTTAGCGTTTTTAGCGATTCAAATTTTGGAATTAAAAACTTTTCCGCCAATAATCGCTATATCCAGGTAGTTTTATTCTGTCCCACCTAGCCAACTAAACGTCAATATTTTCCCCCGAAAGGATCTAGCTTAGGGTCTTAAAACTCGCTTCATAGTCTCACCCTAACCAGCCGATCTGGATCCTCTAAAGAGTGTGGCCAGGCGAAATCCTTAGGTTTAACGAGGTCCTTGGGGGGTTTAAGGTCGCCTCCAGACTACCGTTCTCCCTTAGTTTACCGAACGCGGCGGGCAATGACCCTAGGTAAAAAACTAGGTAAAAATCAGTCCAGAACGATTATGAGCCTCGCTCAAGGTAACCCAGTTTAAGACCATACGTAAACGCGCCGCCGCCCTAAAAGACCCCCCCTGGCGGCCTTAAGCCCCCTTTTAGGCCACCAGACCTTAAGGATTGGCCTCAAGAACCCTAGAGGCTTAACCCAACCAATCAGCTGGCCGCCGCTACCCTTAGTAGGCCATTAATCGCCAAAAACGACTAAGGCCATAACGTCCTTTTGGCCCCTACTTCTAGCCCTTCTTTGGGGAGGCGTTTATTTATAATTTATTACGTTTATTTAGAGTTGATAAATCGATCTTTAAAGTTAATTTTCGCTTAAAAACTTAAGCCCAGCTGGACCAGTATTTCGAAAACCTTTTAGCTTTTCGTCAACTGGCCCTTTCTAGACTTAATGACTTAAGAGAACCACTTGGCCCCCAGACTAGCTAAACCCTTTAGCCCCCCTATCGGGGCTTTAGGGGGCGACGCGCTTGGCCGCTCCTAATGGATAGTTTTTTAATCATTTTCACGCGCGATAGTTTTTAACAATAAGTTAAAAAAACTTTAAGTGGACGTTAATTTTCGCCAGACCTTAAAGCCTATGGCTCGCCTTTAGCCCCCTAACTTTGGGGCTAACGGCTTTGGTCTCAATAAAGAGGTATAATAAAGGCTAAAGTCCCTTTTGGGGCTTTTAGGCCCCTAAGTAAGCGGAGACGTATTCTTTGTAATTAAGGACGGAAAACTGTAAAGGGAGGCAAACTTTGACCACCGATCCCCGAGCCGGGCCGGGGTTGTGGATCTCAATAAAAGGCATCTTCCAGTCTAAAGCGTAGTCCGGCGGGGCGCTCCAATCTTGGACCAGGGAGTTGTAGACTTTGGGGAGGGAAAAGTCACAATTCTCCACGGTTGAGCCATAGGTGCCGCCGGATAAATGGAAGGGAATAAGGTCTCGCGGGATCTGATCCCCTGGGTCAACCTCCGCGGTCAACCAGTACTCAAAGAGCCCATTGGCCTGAAGATTACAGCACACTCCGTAAAAGGCCCGTTCCTCAAAGCAGCGGGTTTTCTCCACCCGGCTTAAAAAGGCCCGCCACAGTTTATCGTGGAGCTCCAAGATCCCTTCTGGGCTCACTATGGCGCAATAGCCGGCTAGGGTTTTGCTGGGCAGGGCCTCAATGGCGTCCACTCTGATCTGACAATTCACCGTCCACCTCCAAGGTTGTTTTGGACCTCCCGAAAGATCCGTTTTAGCTTTTAGGCTGAGCCCCAAAAGACGGCTAAGCTTAAGCCTTCGCTAACTTTTAAGTTGACGTGGCGCGAATCCCCCAATCGCGCCTTTCAATCCTGACAAAAACGCCTCCTTACAAGACAATGATAAATTAACGCTTTACGCGCTTTTTAGTTAAAAGGTCAGACATTTTATAGAATGACGGTATAAATTGATTACATTTGAATGAGTCGATCGTCTAATAATCTCCGTCAAAAATGTTTAAAAACGTCCAGCCTTTTTTTCTATACCGAACGAATGTTCATGATCCTAGGCTATTCCAAACGGTCGATTTTTTCAAGCCCAACGAACCTTTCTCCTTCGAGCCAAATCTTCTGTTTTGATTACCAATTGTTTGTTTTTTTAAGTTTATTGACAATTTTAGAGGACTGGGGCGGCGGTAGGCGGAGGGGAAAAAATTTGTCAAATCAAGAGGTTATTTTTTTTCTCCCTAATTGACCCCTTTTTTTCGATTTTTTTTCGGGGCCAATAATTTTTTGGCCCGACTTTAGGCCAAAAAAAGGGATCTCCAGAGGAGATCCCTTGGTAAACACTAAAAAAATCGCTGGTCTATCATCGATTTTGGGGTGAAAAACTTTTTAGCCGATCGGCCAAAAAAGTTAAACGATCTCCACGTAGACCTGGGCTTTCCCGCCACAAATGGGGCACTGATCCGGAACCGTCCCCTCGTGGACATGGCCGCAAACTTTGCAGACATAGACCTTCGGGGCTGGCTTAGAGGGGTCAGCGGCCACTTTCTTAAACAGCTCGGCGTGGACTTTCTCCGCCTCGCTGGCCAGGTGGAAATCTTTCTCCGCCGTCTTGTCGCCCGCGGCCTTGGCCCGCTCGATCATCTCCGGGTACATCTTGGTGAACTCAAAGGTCTCGCCGCCAATGGCGTCCTTTAAGTTTTCCGCGGTGGATTTGACCCCGTCCAGAACCCTTAGGTGGCTGTGGGCGTGAATGGTCTCGGCCTCAGCGGCGGCCCGAAAGATCCTGGCCGCGTAGGGCAACTTTTCCTCGTCAGCCTTTTTGGCGTAAGCGAGGTACTTGCGGTTGGCTTGGGACTCGCCGGCGAAAGCCGCCTTCAAATCCTCTATAACCTTACTATCAGTTGTAGCCATGTTCATCCTCCAAATATCTTTGTAAGATATATCTAAGTTAAGTAATGGTAGAACCACTGCCAAAATAACGAATTGTATCTGAAATTTGTCTTAAAGCTAAAATTGAAGATAATTTGATAAGCGTTTAAAAGCAAAAAACAGGTAAAACCCTTTAATAACAATTCCGCGTCTTGTCTTGTCTTTGGAATTAGCTTAACAGTATATACCACATGAGACCCTTCCCTGGCAATTCCTAAAGCTAACTTTAATGATTAATGGTCAATATTATTGGCTTAAATCTTTCCGAATAAAATCCATGACCAGCCAGAACCCAATGATAGCGGCGGCTAAAAAGCCCACGAGGCCCAAAACCGGTAAACCGCGCCATAAGGGGGGCACTTTGGAGTGGATGACCAAGGCCGAGCCAATGACCAAAGCCCCTAAGACCACGGCCAAAGCTAGCCGGTAACTAGCCTTATTAATGGCCTGGCCCAAGCGATCTAGACCTTTAACGTTCATGTCGGTCTGTAGGCGCCCGGTTTTTAAAGATTGGTATAAAGGGGCTAGATCTCGGGGGAGGTTCTCAATAAAGCCGGCTAACTCCAAGCCGCTTCTTTTCACGGTCTCCACTAACCAGCCCGGGGTGAAGCGTTTTTTAAAGATCCCGGCTAAAACGGGTTTAGCCTCCTCGGTGATCTGGAAGTCCGGGTCGAGCCTGGTCCCTAAGCTTTCAAACTGGGCCAAGGCCTTAGCCAAAAGGAGTAGATCCGGCGGGACCCTTAACTGGTGCTGGTACAATAGGTCCAAAGCGTCCCGAACAAAGTGGCTGATCCTTAACTCCCCTAAGGTTCCAGAAAGATAGGTCTCCATGAAGACCCCGATTTCCATTTCCAGCCGATCCAAGTCCACCTTCTCTTCCGGGGTGGTTAAACGGAGTAGGGCCCGCGAGACGGCCGCCGGGTTTTGCCGGACCACGCCCACGGCCAAGCGGAAAAGGATCTCCCTCGTCTTCCGGTCGAGTTGGCCGACCAAGCCAAAGTCCATAAAAGCCAAAGTCGGCCCCGGCTGGACAAAGATGTTCCCGGGGTGCGGATCGGCGTGGAAAAAGCCAAAGCGCATGATCTGCTCTAAGGCCACCCGCGAGGCTAGCCTCGCGATCTCTTTCCGCTCGAAGCCAGCTTGGTCCAAGCCGGTTAAATCATCGATTTTCAGCCCGCTGATCCGCTCCATGACTAGGATATTGTCCGTGGACATGTCCCGTCGCAATTCCGGGACCTTAATGTCCGGGGTCTTGGAGAAAAGGCGGTAAAACCGGGCGTGGTTAAAGGCCTCGCGCCGATAGTTAAGCTCGGCCGATAAGGACCGCTCAAACTCGGCCACCAAGTCCACTGGCCGGATATAGGCCAGAAAAGGGAGGAGCTTTTCCACTTGCCCGGCCAGTTCGCCCAAGATCTCCAAGTCCGTTTTGACCTGCTTCTCTAAGCCCGGTCGGCGGATTTTGACCACCACCTCTTGCCCATCGGCCAAGCGAGCCGTGTGGACCTGACCGACCGAGGCCGCGGCCAAGGGGAGCTCGGAGAGGTCAAAGAGAGTGTCCTCGTCCAACTCGGTCTGAATCACCTTTAACACTTCGGATAAAGGCATGGCCGGAACCGAGTCCTGCAGACCGGCGAACTCGTCTAAATACTCTGGCGGGATGATGTCCTGGCGGGTGGATAGATACTGGCCCAGCTTCACGAAAACTAAGCCCATCTCCTCTAAAGCCAGGGTTAACCGCTTGGGCCGGGTTAGCCCAGGGGGCCGCTCGGCTAAACCCACTAACTTGCGGGCTCTAATGAGGATGTCCCCTAGGCCTAGGGTGTTAAAAAGATCCCCAAACCCGAACTTAACCATGACCCGGGTTAGTTCGGTTAGCCTTTCTAAATGACGGTAAGCCCTAGTGACCCGAGCTATGGGATTTGGTTTCAAGGACATTCACCGACCGCCTTTAGGGTTTTTCTGGCTTGAAAAGCCAATAGTGAGGTCTTTAACTTCTAGCCCGGCTAAGACGAAAAACCCGCTTCTCAATTGCCTAAGCTTAAGATGGTATGGTAACATAATTTTACTAAGCGTTTTCTAACGAGAGGGTAATTATGTCTGAAGATCCGATTTCCCCAGAAACCGTTCCTTCTAAGGACCAGGCGGTCGATTCCCCGGCCCAACCCGCGGAACCCTCGACCCCCCTAGCTTCCCCGGACGGCCCCGCCCCCACGGACTCCCCCAGCCAGGCCCCTCCCCCCTTTGTTAGCCAAGCGGTCCAAGATCTGGCTAATGGCGAGGAGGGCTTAAATGGAATAAATATGCCGAAACCCGCGCTCCCCTCTATTCCGCCAACCAACCCGGTGAAGTCTTTGGGCTGGTTGGCTCTTTACGTCCTCTCTTTGGGCGTGACGATCCTTTGGGGGGCCATTAGTTTCATTAATAAAACCCCCTTCAATTGGTCGGCCTTAATCTTGACTTTAGCCACGGTTTTAGTCTCGGTCCCGACCTTCCACTTCATAAAGCTCCCGGCTCGGGCCACCTTAGCCACCATTGGCCTTTCCTTGGCCTTAACCTTAACCAGCCTGTATAACCCAGAGGCCATCCTCTTTCCCGGAGTCTCCTTTCCGGTTCTTTGGGCCGCGGTTCTGGTTTTAGCTTGGCTAGTGGTCACCGTCGCCGTTTGGCGGACTATTGGCCCAGGTAAACCCGGGTTAGCCGTTATCATCACCTTCGCCCTTTGTTACCCCCTATTAGGTAGCGGGCTTAGCCTTTTCCATAGCTTATCCTCTTTTCTTTCCGGAGCGGAAGGCCCGGGGCTAACTTTAGCCACCTTAAACCATTCCCCGGTTAAAGTGACGGACAATCTCCCCTACTTTCTCTGGCCCCAAGCCATTATGGCTCTTTTAATACCTTTTATAGCCGCTTTAGTGGCTTTTAAAGCTCAGCTATCCATGTTTATCAAGAGAAAAACGCCTATTTCCTTGGCCCCATTTTTCGCCGGGCTAGCCTTCTTATTCTTGTTGGTTCCGAGCTTTCTAGCTTTCACCCCTTTAAGCGCCGGCACTAACTTAGCTAAAGGGGTGCGGGGCTTTTATCAGGACGCGGACTTCTGGTACTCCAGTCGCGACGTGGCCAAAGCCACCGCGGCTAAGCCAGGGCCAGCGGTCAGCGCCCCGACCCCGGCCCCGGCCCCCCAAGCCCCGGACGTCGCCCCAGACGTCGCCCTAGCTGAGACCGCCGAGACCACGGACGTGGTCATCGCCGCGACCGTCCCGGAAACCCCCACGACCGACCCAGCGACTCTAGAGACCCCGCCCGCGACCCCCGCGGCGGCGGCTCCAGAGACCCCGCCGGTGGCCAATACCGCGCCCGAGACGGTTCCCGCCCCGTTGGCCGTGGTTGAGTCCCCGGGGAAAAGCGCTAGCGTCCCTTTGCCGCCAGTGACCCCTATTGAGACGCCCCAAGCTGATATCCCGAAAACCGAGACCGCCAAGATCGACGATTCCTCAGTGGCCGTGGTGGTAACCTCGGACGTGGCTCAGGATAAAGAGGCCGATGAGCGGGCCACAGCTTTCGCTCGCTCGGAGTTCTTTGAGCGCTTAACCGCGGAAAACGCCGCTTTGGAAAAGGAAAAAGCCGATCTGGAAAAGGCTTTAGCGGAGTTAAAGAACCAAAACTCCATTCTCAAGAACGAAAACGATCTTTTAGCGGAGTTAAAGAACCAAAACTTGGTTTTAAAGAACGAAAACGATCTCTTAAGGGAAAGGCTGAGCATTAGCGATCAGCTGCTCCAAAACCTCACTAAACGTTAAAATTTAACGTTTAAAGGAATAAGCGGCCTTTTTATGCCGACAACTTTTGGCGATCTGAGCCGCGGGATTAAACGGAAAGAAATCGATGAGGCCATAGCCAGACTTGGCCGGAAGTATCTGATTTTTAGCGGCAAAGGCGGGGTGGGTAAAACCACCATCGCCGTTAACCTCGCCTGGAGCTTGGCCAAAGCTGGGAACCGGGTGGGGCTTTTGGACATTGACTTACATGGCCCGGATCTAGCCGCGGCCCTTTACTTAACGGCTCGGTTAACCGCTGGGGAAGACGGGCGCTTACTCCCGGTGGAAGTCTTCCCCGGGCTCTGGGCTTTAACGGCCCAGTACTTATTAAGCTCTGACGGGGAAGCCGTCATTTGGCGCGGCCCCCGAAAAATCCGGGCCATCGCCCAGTTTTTAGAGGACACGGCTTGGCCGAAGCTCGATTACTTTATCATTGACTCACCCCCGGGCACTGGGGATGAGACTTTGACCATTATTAACCTCATTAAGGATCTGACCGCTTTAGTGGTGGTCACGGGTCACCCTTTAGCCATCATTGACGTCCATAAGGGCGTCACCTGCCTCAAACAAGCTAAGGCCAAAATCTTAGGCTTAGTGGAAAACCAGGCTGGGCTCATCTGCCCAGCCTGTGGGGAGACCATCGCCACTTACCCCCCAGAAAACGTCCAAAACCTGGCCCTTAAAACCGATCTTCCCATCATCGCCCGCTTACCGGGGGACCCAAAAGCTACCCTAATGGCTGAGAGCGCCCAAAGGCCTTTAGTCGCCGCGGCCCCCGCCTCCCTTTTGGCCTTAGCCTTACAAGAGCTAGCCGCTAAACTTTAAGTTTGACCACAAGTTTTACCACCAAGATTTAGAGTTAAGATCGCTCTTAATCCCTAAATCTTGTGGTCGTTGTTCGAACTATTGTTTTAAGAGATAGCGGTTAAGACCCGAAGCTCACAACCATTTGCGGCGATTAAAGTAGAGTAAGATCACCAAAGAGCTGGCTAAGCACAGAAAGGCCAGGATATAGAAGGCTAGCTCAAACTCGGCTAAGGGGAGCCGAACGTTCATGCCGTAAGCCCCGACAATGAGGGTGGGAACCATGAGGATGATGGTCACGCCAGTTAAAAACTTCATGACCTTATTTAAGTTATTGGAAATGATGACCCCAAAGGCGTCACCCATGCTACCAACGATCTGACCAAAGATCTCCACGGTGAAGACGGCTTGCTGATTTTCGATTAAAGCGTGATCTAACCAACCCGCCTGCTCATCCGAGTAATTCATGGTGGCCCCGGTTTTTAGCTTCTCCATAATGCTCCGATTGGAGTGCAAGGCCACGGAAAAATTGATTAAAGCTTTCTCAATGGTCAATAAGGTCATGAGCTGCTCATTCTGTTGGGATTTCGAGAGATGGCGCTCGGCCTCCTCGGCTAAATCCTCCAAGACCTCCAACTGATGGATAAAGTCCGAGGAGATCTCAATTAAGATCTTAAACAATAAGCTCTGACGGTTAATGACCCGGGGTTTCCGAGTCTCCCGGGAAAGAAGTTGGCGGGCTAAACCCGGTTCCCGACAAACGGTTAAGATCATTCGCGGGGTGATGATAATCCCAATGGGGATGGTTGAAAAGACGGCGTTTAGCTCCTTATGGACGCAAGGGGCCCTCACAATGATTAAAATAGCCTCATCCTCATCGTCCAAGCGCGGCCTTTCCCGGGGGTCCAAAGGGTCGGATAAGAAGAGAGGTGGGAGGTTATAGCGCTCAGCCACGGCCAGTAACTCTTCCGTATTGGGCCCCTCTAGATCCACCCAGTTGGCTTCTTCCTCCATGGAGGTCTCTAGCCACGAGGTATCGTCTAAAATATAGTTTTTAATCATAAATTAGCCATCAAATATTACCAGCGCAAAAGAACGTAACTTGACCCCGGGCCCCCGTCCACGGGCTGGGCCGTGACAAAGGCTTGGATACGCTTCCTTATCCGGGACCTTAAGAGAAGGTTTTCCAAGTTACGCTTTAAAACCGGCACTTTATCCTTGGAGCGATGGCCCCGGCCATGGACCAAGAGGACGCAAGCCCGCCTTAAAGAAATGGACTTTAAGACAAACTTCTCAATGGCCACTTCGGCTTGGCTTAAGGAGAGCTCATGCAGGTCCAAAACATCCTGATAGGGGATCTGACCCAAACGGAGCTTATCCATGTCCTCGGGCGAAAGATCCTTGGCTTTCCCTTCCACGTACTCATCGGAGTAGCGTAAATCAAACTCGATCCGCCCTTCCACCAGATCGTTTAAGGCCTCTAAGACCAAAGCGTCCTCATTGGGCGGGTCTAAGGATTTAAAGGAGTTAGCCGTGGGCGGTTCGGGCGGTAAGCGCTTGGCTGGATCTTTTAAGGGGGTCACGTCGGCCATTTCTTGGGCGAACAGCCACTGTTCCTCGCCCTCAGACATAGGCCTAGCCGCGTCAGTCGGGTTAGCTAACGATTTTTGAGCGGAATTAGCCGCCTCACCTTTACTTTTGGATTTGGCTTTATGTTCTTTTTGAGCCTTTAGCCGAACCTTTTCCAATAATTGGACACGTAAACCGGCTAAAGCCTCAAATGGGCTATTATTAAAATCATTTTTAGAAAAAGGCATTAGAATTCCTCCGCCATCCGCTTCTTTAAGAACCGCCAATGGGCTCCCGAGAAAAGAGGGAAAAAAGCTTCCACCTGGCTATAACCCTAGCCTACAATAGCATATTTAGCCCTTTTTAACCATGGGCCAGAGGGCCAGCGATTCTAATTTTGAGCTTGATCCTTTTTAACCAAATTTTTTCCTCCATTTTAACAGTAAAACATTAATATAGTTAAAAATATTTTTTAATTTGTGTATGTTGCTTTATAATTATGATAAAAATTTTTGTCCTCGTTCACGATCATTGGCTGCCATACTTTTCTTTCACAAATCGCCTTCACGCTCTTTGTGGAGCCCATCTCTTTCGTGAGCTTCAAGGGATTATTGACAACTTTGGCCATAAATGGGCTACCTTGATGATTGACATTTTAGCTAGCGTGAATACTTTTGGTAACTCATTACGGCGGCGTCTTCAGCGAAGAACTCCAGCGATTAGCTCTAGAAGATTGCCGCGTGATCCTCAAACAGGCTGAGAAAGAATGTCCGGCGGAGCCTAAGCCTTTCGGGCGAAGAGGTCGTCCAAAAAAATCCAAGGCCCGAAATTTGTTGGAACGATTTATCTCGTTCGAAAATTAGATCCCGCGTTTTACGAGTTAAACGCGCGCCGTTCACAAACAACGCCGCTGAAAACGCGATAAGAATGTCAAAAGTCCAACAAAAAATCAGTGGCCGCTTTAGGTCATTTGAGGGAGCTGAGCGATACTGTCTAATCCGCGGTTATATCCTTACCCGCCAAAATAATGGAGTAGAAGCGTTTGAGGCGCTTACCACACTGTTTGATGGGCGTTTACCATTTTTTAGACTTTAAATTAATTGATCGAGATTGATTGCCCAAAGAAAAATCACCTCAAAAGAAACCTTGAAAAACTTGGCTCAAATGGAGGCGAATAGAACGCCTCCATTTGAGCCTTGATCCAGCCCTCTAGTTCCACTGAAAAAAAAGCTTTTTCACCAAATCCGTAGCCAAGCTGTCGCTGAGGAGGTATCTGGCGCCACTAAGCGAGGTCAAATGGCCATTAAGCTAGCTACCCCCTCCTGAATAGTTACAATTTAATTTGACAAAACAAGTTAAAAGTCTTATAATATAATTATGGCGCCTAGAATTTGCGGATAGGCCGCGTGATGGGCTCTAACTGGGATCCATAAGTTATTTACTCTTTAATCATAGGACTCGAATTTGGAAGATTCGCCATAAGGAATCCACCAACTCCTTATCCACATCGATTAAGCGACTAAACGACGACCAAGCTCACCCCAGAACCCATTTGAGCGCGTTTAGCGAGTTTTAATTGTTTAACTGGGAAAAAAGCGTCAGAAGAGTTATACTATTAAATGAAGAGACTAATGACGGTTAGCCGCGTCAAGCTCCACTAACTATTTCCTTTCAACCTTAGGACGCTAAAATGGATGATTCGCCAAAGGAATCGTTCGATTCTATGGCCGTCAAAAACGGAGCCACCGAGAGAGTATTGCCGCTGGGCGCGACCGATTTCGCCATAATCCGTAAAAAAGGCGATTATTACGCCGATAAGACCGAGTTTTTGTATCAAATCGCCAAACGGCCTTACCCGTTTTTCCTCGCCCGGCCCCGCCGATTCGGGAAAACTCTTCTGCTTCATACCCTTCAGTGTATCCTAGAGGGGCGCCGGTATCTGTTCAAGGGGCTTTGGATTGACCAATCGGACTACGACTGGCAGCCTTACCCGATTATTAAGCTGGATATGACCCAAGCCACTGGAGATGACGTGGCGACCATGGAAAGTTCCTTGTCCAACATGTTGGAAGGCTTGGCCAACGCAGAGGGCCTAACGCTTGAGAAGAAAATACCCAAAGATATGCTGACAAATCTCGTAATCGCCCTCAACCTGAAATCCGGCCAAAGGGTGGACACTCTCATAGACAAGTTCTTGTCCGATAACGAGGGCCTAGAATTTGAGGAGACCATACCCGTTGATACGCTCTTGAGTCTCGTGAGGCGTCTCCGGGCGACTGGCCCAAATGTGGCCGCTTTCTTAGACGAGTTCTTGGCGAACAGCGAGGACTTAAAACCTGGGCAGACCATACCCACCGATACGTTCTTGAGTCTTATAAAGTTCATCAAGAAGGAAGCCCGCCAAAAGGTGGCCATTCTCATTGATGAGTACGACGCGCCTATTGTCAGGCACATAGAGGACCCGCC
>JAISRZ010000091.1 GCA_031273455.1 Deltaproteobacteria bacterium
TTTTAGCTCTTTCCACTGTTTACTTCTGGATTAGACGGTTCACTACTGAAGGACCTGAAAATACCACGTATAAGAAACGCGGTCGTCCAGTAGGCAGTGGAAAAATGATGACACCCGAAAATGAGTTACTCATTCAAGGTCTCATAGCCAGTCCGAACCAGCCACAAGATTATGGTTTAAACTACTCAACGTGGACCAGAAAGGCTATAGCGGAGCTTATCTATAATAAACTCCAGCTAAAAATTTCTGAACGGACAATGAGCGACTACCTTAGAAGCTGGGGTTACTCCTCGCAAAAAGCCGTAAAAGTCGCCTACCAACGTGACCCTTAGAAGGTTGAACAATGGACGAATGTCACTATTACGGAAATCAGGGATTCAGCCGAGAAAGAAAACGCTGTTATTTTTTTCGGCGATGAGTCATCTGTTCAAACTGAGTCATTTAATGGAAAATCTTTTTCCCCTATTGGATGTACGCCTGTAATCAAAACAACTGGATCAAGATTAAAACTTAACATTATCTTCGCCATATCAAATACAGGGTTGATGCGGCATTTGACGTATGATGAATCTATGAACGGCGTTCTATTCATTAACTTTTTGAAGCTATTGATTAAATCGGCCAGAGGATCCAAGGTCTATTTGGTCGTTGATATTGGCTTCCACAGACTCATAATGGATTCCGGCAAACGTATTGAGAATGGCCTCAAATATTATCTGCGCTCCCTCACAAGGGACAGCCATGCCTATCTGTTTCCGAACGCTCTCTTTCAAGCCGCTGAACACGTAATCGTCTCGGAATGTCTGCAAGCGAGCGCGCTCACGATTAGTCAACGCTCGTGGTTCATTCCAATGATAAATATGCGTACCGCCGCCTCCACTACCCGTAACGGTATAGGCGGGCTTATTCGGATCAAGACGTTTGTATATCTGGCTTATCTTTGCGCCTGTTACGTTAAGTTTCAAATCGTCCGGCAAATTAGCGTTAAAAGCGTTTTCTCCCGCTTTTATATGACTTAATCTGCGAACAACAGTCGCCGATTGATTCGTCAGTTCGTTATTGGACGCGTCTTTCGGTATCGGTGGTTCCTCAATAGCCACACGGCAAGAGTTATCCTCACGTTTCCGCAATTTAGGCGATGGAACGCGAAACGTCACGGTTTCTCCGTTTTTAACGCCAACTATAATAATCCTATGGCGTGTCTGCGGCACACCGTATTCCTCAAACCTATATAGGTGGGGCGTAAGCGTATATCCCGCGGAACGCATATCGTCCAGTATCTGAGCGAAAGCTTTGCCGTCATTGGCATTGCGAAGTCCACCCACATTTTCCGCGAGAAACCACAACGGCTGAAATCGCTTCAATGCCGCGACACCATACGAGTACAGCGGCCCAAATACTCCGTCCATTCCTTTCTGTTCGCCGACAACGCTGTAATCATTGCATGGAAAGCCGAAAGCCAGAGCGTCAATTACGGAAAGCGTGGATAAATCCAGTTTCCGAATGTCTTTCCAGATCACACTACTGTCCGCTCCAGGGCAGATGTTATTGAGATAAGTATTACAAGTATCACGGTCATAATCCGTCGCCCATTGGTGAATAATCCGATAGTCTGTATTGGCAATCCGAGCCGCAATCGCTCCGCAAGCAATGCCACCGGGACCGCAAAACAGCTCACCAAGCCTGTATTGCGCCATACCATTGGCCTCCTGTCATATCATTTCGCCGTTAGCGAAAGCGAATTGGTGTCTGAACACAACGCCAACCGCGGTTGCTATTCGCTCAAGTTCCTCGACGCTGAAACTCTCGCGTTTCAACTTTGCGCTAAAATTTTGCGGTGATTGGCCAATAAGTCGCGCCAACTCAGCTGGTCGTTGATAATCATAGAACACATCACAGTAAAATGGTGGCGGATTTTCTTCAGGAAAATTCAGATAGAATAGAGTTTTTTTATCTTCCTCCTTACTGTCCTGAGCTTAATCCTGATGAGCGCCTTAATAACATTATCAAACTGCGTTTTCGCGCGTCGCCACAAGTTAAGAATAAAGATGAGCTATCATCTGTAGTTGGTCAAATACTTTTTGATCTTAAGCGAAATCCGAAGTTGATCAGGCGGATCTTCTTAAAGGAGGAAATTCAATATATCTCAAATTAAATTTTTGAATACAGATTATTCCAAAATTCACGAATTGAGATTTTCAACAATTATCCACCGAGGTAATATCCAAAGCCAAAAAGGCCTCGGAGTGGCCTTTAACCGAGGCTAAACGCCATAACTCCACGGCTTTTTCCTTATCCCTGGGCGCGCCATCGCCAAAGTAATAACAAGCGCAAAGACGCAACTGGGCGTCCATATCGCCCCTAAAGGCGGCTTCCTCCAACCAAAAAGCCCCTCTCGCCCGATCCATCTCGACGCCCTCGCCCTTTTGATAGGCTAGACCCAAGTGAAATTGGGCTAAATCGCTCCCGGCGCGGACGGCGTCTAGCCAATAACGCGCGGCCACGGCTTTATCCAAAGGGACGCCGCGACCTCGACTGAAAGCTAGGCCCAAATAGAACATGGCGTAGGCGTCGCCTTTAGCCGCGGCCTTTCGCCAAAACTTCGACGCCATAACTAAGTCTTGGGGGACCCTGTTCCCGGCGCTATAAGCGCAACCCAATTCCCTCAAGACGAAGCCATAACCTGGGGCGACTTTTTTAGGTGATTTTAGGCGATCTAGGATCTTCTTTGAACCCCTTTTTTTTAGAATATGGCCCCACGCTTAACCTCAATCTTTTTGGACCCTTAAAGGCCCCTCTGGGGTTGGGCCTTAATGGCCTACCCGGATTATGGCCCCGATAGGACCGCTTAAAGGCGTCATTAAGTCAGGCGTTGACGCTTAAAAGCCTTAACCCTTAAATAACAATATTAAACCTTAAATAGTATACTCTAAACAAATTTTCCGTCAACGATTAAGCTAATCATAATTATAAATAGCCAAAATACCATTAGGCCCCTAGCTTTTACCGCCCTAAGGGGGTCGGGCTAAACCCCAAAAACTTTAGGGTTTAGCCCGTTTAAAAGTTGTCACTCGGGCGGTTTAATCTCGCTCAGTTTTTCGGAAAGACCTTCAATGGCCTTGGTCCACCACTTGGTGACTTCGCTTAAATCCTGGAGCTGGATGTCCCCTTCCAGGTAAACCTCCCCCAAAGCCACTTGGGCCAAAGGGTCGCCATAGAAGGCGGCTAAACGCCACCAGACAACGGCTTGGCGTTTATTCATGGGCAGACCGATTCCGTAGTTATAAGCGTCGCCTAAGAGCCTTTTGCCCTCGGCGTCGCCCCCGCGAGCCGCCTTCTGGAGCCAATAGATGGCCTTTTCCAGATCCACCGGGACCCCCCGGCCATCGCGATAAGCCGTGGCCACCCGCCTTTGGGCCGGGTGATGGTTCCTTTCCGCGGCCTTCATAAACCACTGGAAAGCTACGGCCTCGTCTTTGGGGAGCCCATCGCCTTTTAGGTAGACGACGCCGATCCGGTACTGGGACTCCAGGTGGCCCTTTTGGGCGGCCCGGCGCCAGAAATAAGCGGCTCGGCCGCGGCTCTTTTCGCGACCGTAAAGGCCATCGTAGTAAAGCTCGGCCAAGTGGAATAAAGCCGCGGTCCCGCCTTTGGCGGCGGCCCGCCGCCACAGGTTAAGGGCCTTTTTAGGGTTAAAAGGGACGCCCCGGCTTTCGAGATAGGCTAAGCCTAAGTCGGCCGCCGCCTCGAGATCGCCGGCGGCCACGGCTTTTTTCCAATACTTGGCCGCTAAGCGATGGTCGCCCTTGTCCGAGTGGTAAAGGCCCAAACGCCGTAAAGCCTTTGGGCTCCCCTTGAGGGCGGCCAGTTCCCACCAATATTGGGACATGGGCAGATCCACTTCCTCCCAGTCCAAGTTTTCCAAGGCCGCGGCTAAAAGGCTCATGCCCTCTAAGCTCCCCCAGTCAGCGGCCTGCTTTAGCCAACCAATGGCCTCCACGTAGCTTTGGTTAACCCCATCGCCCTTGGCGAAAGCCCCAGCGAGGCGGATGGCCCCTTTGGGGTGACGGTTACCAGCGGCTTTCCGCCACCAAAAGGCGGCCTTTTCTGGGTCATAGGGGCGGTCTTTACCCTTATGGTAGGCCTCGGCCAAGCGTAACTGGGCCAAGGGCTCCCCTTTGGCCGCCGACCTTTGCCAATAGGTGAAAGCCAGGTCCTTGTTGACCGGTAGACCTAAACCTTTGTAATAAGCCTGACCGACCAAAAAATCGGCCAAAGCGCTGCCATTTTCCGAGGCCTTAAGATAAAAAGCCGTGGCCTTTTCCAGGTCTTTAGGGGCCCCTTTACCTAAGGCGTGAGCCCGGCCCAAGGAGAGAAAAGCTCGCTCATCGCCCCTTTCGGCGGCTTTTAGCCACCACTCCACGCCCCTTTCCAGATCCCGCTCAAAGTCGTCTTTTTCGTAATAAACATCGCCCAGTTCGACCATGGCGTCCACTTCCCCAGCGTCCGCGGCTAGGTTCCACAAAAGCTGAGCTTTAAGGGGGCTCCGAGCCACGCCTTGGCCCACTAGGAAACATTTACCCAAAAAATATTGGGCCCTAGGATCCCCACGATCCGCGGCTAAACCCAACCACTTTAAGGCCTCCGCCTGGTTCTGGCGGGTCCCTAAACCCTGGTGGTAAGCGATGCCCAGATCGCGCATGGCTTCCACATTGCCTTCTTTTGCGGCTATCGGTAGCCACTCCAAATATTCCCGATTGAATTGAATAAGCGTTGCCAAAGAAAAACCTTTTTTACCCTTCGCTGGATAAAAGCGCGCCGCGAAAACCATAAGGGTTGTGATTCCGGATCCAGCGTCGCCCGGAAATTTTCGCGTTTTACCAACCGCCGGAAAACGCCCCCAAATATGGCGTTTTAGCTAGTTTGATAAATTTATGGCCCAAATTAAGGGCGAACCCATCGTTAGACCTAATGATTAATAGGCCAAATAGGTTGGTTAGTGACTCATTATCCTAAGCTTAAAACGGTCGTTATAAGCTTATAAAAAACTTAAACTGACTTCCGGGGCTAAGAGCTGAAAAATCCGGATGGCGTTAATCTTTAAGTCATCGCTGGTAAAGACCGCGTCCAAAAAGATAACCCTCTGGCATTTAACCCTGGCCAATCGCCACAAAGGCTCGTTAGATCTAATTTCCGTAAAAACAAAGATTAAATAATCTAGGCCCACGGTATAGACCATAAATTTATCCTCTTTAGGCCCTAAACACTCTAGCTTTATGGGGAGACCCAAATCCACGCCTAAGGCCAGTAAAGCCGTGGTTAAGCGGGTTAAAGGGTCTAAGCCCTCTTTAGATAAACTAGCCTCGCTTAAACCGGGTTCGCTTAAGCTGGCCGAGTCCAAAGGCTCGACCTTAAAGGTCTTAAACCCTAAGCCATAGCGGCCTAAGGGGATCTCCAAAGCCGCGTTAGGCTCTTGGGCCAAGATAAACCGGCGGTTTTCCCCATCCTTTTCGTTTTGATCCCGAATGGCTTGAGCTAAAAAGGCGGTTTCCGGGGCGAAGTCTAAAACTAAGTCAGTCTCCTTCACCCCAGCCATCTTTAAGATAAGGGCCATAAGCTCGACCATTGGGGCCGCGAAATCGAGGGCGTCAAAAAGGGAGGGCCCTTCATTTATTCGGTCCCCAAAACTTAAGGCGTCCACCCAGGTGGAATATTTCAGGGTCAAAGAGCTTTCCTCGGGGACCTTTTCATAAGCCACCCAAACTTGGCCCTTTTTCTTAAAGACCACCAGATCATTTTTAAGAGCCCTATTCATGGTGGCTTGGCTCCAACGCCAGCAACCGGGGGTCCCATCGCTTAAGGTGGGGTAATGGTCGGCCCCCTCGGGATCGCTAATGGGGTAATAGAGGTTGGGCCGATCTTCTTTGAGGCTATTGGCCCCCCATTTTCTTAGTAAGCGTAAAGAGGTTTTCGGTTCCTCCGTCTGGCCCAACCAGCGGGCCGCCAAAGGCCGCTCTTTTTGGGGAGCGATAAAAACTTGGCTATTTTTGGCCAAAACTAAGACGTAATAATGATCATTACAAAAAGGATTATTATTAACGATTTTTGGCGAGTTTTTAACCACCAACTGGGCGATAAAGTTTCTTTCCCCAAAGATCTCTTTGGTTAAAAGCGTCAGATCCTGAACCCCATGATCGTCGGTTTTAATAAAGATGGAGCCATTTTCCGCCAGTAAATCGCGGGCCACCATGAGTCTCGGGCTTAAAAAGGCCAAGTGACTGGATTTTAAAGGCTTAAAAGGGCCTAAAGCCTCGATAAAAATTAGCTTAATTTTTTCCAGGTAAACTTTTCGCAAGAGCTTTAAGGCCTCTAAGGTGTCGCCCTTAAGATAGAGATTATTGGCCGTCGCGAAGTCCAAGCTTTGGGCTGGCGAGGGCCTTAAGAAACTGGCTAAAGGTTTGGCCGCGGCCGCGTAACTGGCCTTTTTCCCGGGAAAATTTAACTGAAAAGTTTCGAAAGGCTCATTAACCGACCCCTTAAGGGCTTGGGTTAAAGCCGCAAAGTCTAGCGCCTCGGTCACCTCCGACCCACTCACCGCCTCAATTAAGGCCTCCGGGCAAAACTTGGCTAAGGCTTTTAGCGTCTCGGGGCGGTTAAGGGGCTTATCTTCCGCCGGGTAGGCGGCGGGCCCTAAGGGTCTAGAGGTCACGTTAGATGGTCTTTAAGTTAGTTAAAGGAGCGAGACACCGAAAGATATGTTGGACGTTTAACTTAATATCGTCTCGGCTAAAGGCCGCGTCTAAAAAGACCGCGTTAGCGGGTTTTTGGACGGCCACGTGAGCGGGGAGATTTTCGGTTAGGCCGAGGTCAAAGGAGGCGATAAGTTGATTGTCGCCCACGGTGAAGAGCTGATAGGCGATTTCATCTAAAATCACGGTCTCTTCTAAGATCGGGGCCGCTAAATCCAGGCCCAAGGCCAGGATGACCTGAAAGAGTCGGTCCCAAGGGCTTACCGGATCGTTAGAATTAGGGCTAACCAACTTTAAAACCCGAAAGCCTAAGTCCAGGTCTTTTGGATCCGCCGTAGTTTTGGGGTCTTTGGGGGAATCTAAGATCTCTTGAGCCGCCCTTCTTAAGCGCTCTTTAGCGATCGCCGCGATGTCGGTTAAACCGAGCTTATAGGCGGGGGCCTTTTCCCCCACCGCTTCCGGGTACTGGACCAGAATAAAGCGCCGCTCCGCCCCATCGGCGAGGTTACTTAAGGCCACCGCGTGACCGGTGGTGGCCGAGCCCGCGAAAAAGTCTAAGATAATATCATCGTCTCCGGTATGGCCCATGGCTAAAACCAGCTTAATTAAATCCAAGGATTTGGGGTAATCAAAAATCTTCCCGCCAAAAAGGGCCTTAATGGACCCAATGGCCTGACTGACCCCGATATTATCGATCCAAGTGGAAAACTTCATGGGGTTAGCGTTGGGGTAAACTTTCTCAAAAGCCTCCCAAACCTCTTGGCCATTACGAGTGACCCTTTTAAAAACAATGGCGTCTTGTAAGATAGCTTGGCGCGTTTTCTCTTGGCCCCAGCGCCAACGTCCCTTGGACCCGTCGCTTAAAGTTGGGTAAAGATCGTGACCATCGGGATCTTTAATGGGGTAATAAAGGTTAGGTCGATCCTCGGCCCGGGCGCTATCGCCCCACTTCCGTAAGGGCCTTCGCGCGTAAGCGGCTTTTTCGGGGGCGGCGGGATCTATAGGCGCGAGGCATTTAGGTTTCAGCCCAGCCACAAAGGTCTCGATATTTTTGGCGAAGATGAGTAAGTAACTATGGACCACCGCGAAGTGGCGACTGTCTTGCCGCCCCCCGCTCCCTTTAACGCAAGCTTGGGCTAAAAAATTCCGCTCGCCAAAGATCTCCTCGGCGATTTTCTTTAAGCTGGCCGCCTCATGGTCGTCCACGCTCATAAAAATGGCCCCATCCTCTTTTAATAAGGCCCGGGCCAGCTTGAGCCGCGGGTGCATCATGGAGAGCCAGTTGGAGTGGAACCGACCGTTCCCCTCCACGTTGGCCACCAAGCGGTTACCGAACAGGTCTTGTCGATCGGCTTTAATAAGGTAAGAGGAAAGGGTTTCTTTAAAAGCGTCGCGATAAATTAGATCGGAGCCAGTGTTGTAAGGGGGATCGATGTAGATGAGCTTAATTTTATTCTGGTAGCCGTTAAGAAGAAGCTTTAGGATCTCTAAGTTATCGCCTTCTAAAAAAAGGTTAGAGGTGCGGAAAAATTCTAAGCTTTCCGGAATATTAGGGCTTAAAGTTTCCGTGGTTGGGGTTAAAGCGGCTTTAATGGCCTCTTTTTTCCCAGGCCAGGTTAAACCGTAGCGCTCCGGATTATTTTCCCCGATAAAGTCTTTTAACTCTTCTTTAAGGCGCGGAAAATCAACAACTTCTCGCCCATTGGCGTCCAAGGTGACGCAATGGGGGTAAAGCTCTCTTAAGCGGTCAATATTGTCTTGAACTAGGTCCTTGGAGGTTAGGCTTAGCTTTTCCATGGAAAATCCGTTGGAGCCTTAGCTTTCGGGCGCGATAAGGCGGGGGCGAGGCGGTCAGAAAAAAGAGCGCCTAAGAAAAGACCTAAGGGAGGCTGGGGAATTTCCCTAGCCGCCAATAAAGGCTTAACCTCGGTTCTTGACCCCGAGGCGGAAGGGAGATAGTTAGGCGGCGTATTTTTGGACATTGATCAAACTTCAAACAAATATAGCGAAAAAACTTAATAGATAACTATTAAATACAAAACAATAAGGCTTTAGGGTAATTTAGTAGTTTAAACCAACTTTTTCCCGGACCTTTTCCAGGGTTTCTTGGGCTTTTTTCCGGGCTTTTTCGGCCCCATAACGCATTATGGATCGAACTTCATCCGGTCGTCTAGCTAAATCTTCGCGTTTTTCCCGGTAAGGGGCGAAATACTCCCAGATGGTCTCCACCAGCTCTTTTTTAACCTCCCCGTACTTTAACCCGGGCTTTAAGTAGCGCTCCTTTAGCTCAGCCAGTTTATCCGGGGTTAAAAAGAGACGGGCGATGGCGAAAAGATGGCAAGAGTCGGGATCTTTAATATCCTCGACCGCTTTGGCGTCGGTCACGATGGCCATGACCCGTTTTTTAAGCTCCTCTTTGGAAATGAAGATGTTAATGGCGTTATTGTAGCTCTTACTCATCTTCTGGCCGTCTAGGCCAGGGATGGTGGCTAAGTTCTCGTCAATGCCCGGCTCGGGGATAGTGAAGGTTGGGCCAAAAATATGGTTAAAGGTCCCGGCGATGTCGCGGGTGATCTCTAAGTGCTGCTTTTGGTCTTGGCCCACGGGCACCAAGTTGGCCTGGTACAAAAGGATATCCGCGGCCATGAGGACCGGGTAAGCGAATAAACCGTGGTTGGGGACTAACCCCCGGCTGATTTTATCCTTATAAGAGTGGCTCCGCTCCAGTAACCCCATGGAGGTGAAGTTATGCAAAATCCAAGTGAGCTCAGTGTGCTCCGGGACATCCCCTTGGACCCAAAAAACGCTTTTTTCCGGATCTAGCCCCAAAGCCAGAAAATCCATGGCCGCGTCCAAAGTGTTCTTGGCTAAGGTTGGCCCATCGTTTAAAGAGGTTAAAGCGTGAAGGTTAACGATAAAGCAATACAATTCGCTTTTATTTTGCCACTCAATCATGGACTTCATCATGCCAAAAAAATTGCCAATATGGAGACTACCGGAGGGCTGGATGCCCGAAAGAACGCGCATGGGTAATAGATCCTTAATGAGCTAGTTGGCTTTCGCCAACCCAATCGTCGCCTAAAAGTCCGCCCGGGTTATCCACGTTGACCCGCCTTAAACGACCTAAGTGGTAGGCTAAAAGCTGGAGCGGGATAATGGCCACCATGGGCCTTAAGCGGGCTTGAACCGCGGGTAAAGGGAAAATAAGGTCGGCCATGGAGGCCATGGCCTGATCCTTTTTGGCCCCGTCTTCCGAGATGAGCCACAAAGGGGCCCCCCGGGCCCGAAAGGCCCGGGCTAAAGACAGATCCGAGGCCGCCTCGCCCGCGAAGGCGATGAGGATGATGGGGGTCCTGGGGCCAACCATGGCCAAAGGCCCATGGCCAAACTCCCCGGTGGAATACCCTTCCGCGTGGAAATGGGCCACTTCCTTAAGCTTTAAGGCCCCTTCGTAAGCCATGGGCAATAGGGCCCCCCGGGCTAAGATAAAGACGTGGTCATAGTCGTTTAAGGTCTTAGCCATTTGGAGGGCTTTATCCTCCATGGCCAGAGCGTGCCGGACCATTTCCGGGATGCGGGCCAAGTTCTCCAGTTCCTGGGGCCACCTTTCCTTAATCAACCCCCGGCTTTGGGCTAACCGTAAGGCCAAAAGCTCCAAAGCCAAGGTCTGGGAGGTGAAGGCTTTGGTGGAGGATAGGGTAAAGACCTGGCCAGCTAAAATCTGTAAAGAGCCGGAAGCGGCCTCGGTTAAGGGCGAAGGGGCCTCGTTAACCAACCCTAAAGTCACCGCCCCGCGGCTCCGAGCCAGGTTTAAGGCGGCTAAGGTGTCTGGGCTACGACCCGACTGGGAGATGGCCACGGCCAAGGTGTTCTCGTCAACCAGGGGTTGATGGCGACCGGCTTCCGAGGCCGGCTCCACCACCGTGGGCAGTTGGGAGAGTTCCTCAATGATGTAGCGGGCCGTCATGCCCGCGTGGTAGCTCGTGCCGCAAGCGGTGATATAGACCTTGTGGATCCGCCGGATGGTCTGATCGTCCAAAGGCGGACGGGTGATCTTCAGGTGCAGGTTCGGGCCTAAGTAACGGGAAAGGGTATTGGCCAGGACTTTGGGTTGTTCCTTTATCTCTTTTATAAAAAATGGTTCTTTATCTATATCTTTCACAGATTTCTTCCGAAATTACGCTAAAGTCGCCCGACGATTAGGAGTCCAGCCCCGGTGGCGATGACCGGAGATTTTGCGGGCTGGGCGCAAAACCGCGCCCGAGTAAGTCGCCCCGGGCCCTAATTTAAGGTTCCCAGATACGAAACAGTCGTGTAAGCAAACGTAAGGCCCGAGGACCGCCCCGGACTCGATTTTGGTGGCCCCGGTTAAGACCACCCCCGGGCCCAAGGTGACGTCAGAGCTTAAACGGACCGAAGCCTCAATATGGGTGGTGGAAGGATCAGCCATGGTCACCCCGGCGGTTAACCAAGCCGCGTTGATCCTGGCCCGAGCGATACTTTGGGCTCGAGCCAAGTCTAAGCGATCGTTAATCCCCTGGGCCTCATCGGGGTCCGGGCTTAAGACCGCGGCGGTCTTATAACCTTTGCCCCGAATACCGGCCACCGCGTCGGTTAAGTAATACTCCCCTTGGACGTTATTGGGCTTTAAATCCGCTAAAGCCGTAAAGAGCTTTTTGGCGTCTACGATGTAAAGGCCAGTGTTGATTTCCCCAATGGCCAATTCCTCTTCCGTGGCGTCCCTAGCCTCCACTATCCTCGATAGCCAGCCAGCTTCGTCCCGGATGATCCGACCGTAAGCGGCGGGATCGTCTGGGCAAACGGTTAAGCAGCTTAGATCGGCTTTTAAAGCCTTATGGGCGGCTAAAAAATCGAGTAAGGTCTGCGGGGAAATCATGGGGACATCCCCGGGCAGAATAAAGACCGGACCAGAAAAATCGGCTAAAGCCGAAGAAGCGGCGGCCACCGCGTGCCCCGTGCCAAGCTGCTCGGTCTGCCGAGCGAAAATTAGCCCGGGTCGCTTTTTAACCGAACTTTCCACGACCTCGGCCCCAACCCCAGTGACCACCACCGTCCGCTCGGGCTTTAAAAAAGAGACCGCGTGGAGAACGTGATCCAGTAAGGTCCGCCCCATTAGCTCATGGAGGACCTTGGGTTTGGCCGATTTAAGGCGTTTACCCTGGCCCGCGGCCAGAATCACCACGGCGACCGTTGGCGAGTTCGGGGTGACGGCTTTTTTGGCGGTCCGAAAAGTCAATCCATAGGCTCCCAGCTCATTAATAGGCCAAAATAAACGGCCCCAGAAGGGCTAAAGGTTAGGCTTAAGGGCCTAGGGGCGACGCGTTAAAGACCGCCCTACCCTAATCTGGACGCGACCATATTACCAAAAAATGAGGGTAATTGGTATATTTTTAAGCCAAGAGAACTTAGATTCCAGTCTTGGAGGCCGCTCAATAGTCGCTAACGGTTTAAACGCGAAAGTATAAGGTAAGTCGGGCTTTAAAAACGCTTTAAACGAGCGGTCCGATAAAAGGTTAGGTCTTTTTCTGGGGAACTTAAGGGAGCCTTAAGTGGATCTTAGGGCAAGATTTTTGACCTCAGCCGCCTTTAACTTTAGAAGCGTTTTTAGCGCGCCTAAGGCTAAATAATCTAATTTAATATATTGTTTTGACTATTTTACATACCTTAAAATGATAGTCAGTGATTATAATAATAAAAATACCAAAAATCGCTAAGTCACCTAACCCCTAAGCTCCCCACGCCACCTTTTCCTTTTCGCTGAGATTTAATTAGGCGTAACGCGTCAAACGCGTTATAATATAATTAAAGAGTTAGAGGATTTACGGATAGACCGCTTGATGGGCCACTGGTCCATTGGCCTCAGATCGCCTTTGAAGGAGGATATTTACGTGGAAAAGAGTACAGCTGAGCCCCTCATGGCCAACAAAGACACGGCCCTAAGAGCCTTACCTCTTGGCCTAACCGATTTCGCCGATATTCGTTAGATGGGCGCTTACTACGCCGACAAGACCAGGTTTTTGTATGAGATCGCTATACCGCCTGACCCGTTTTTCCTCGACCGGCCGCCAGGGTTCGGGAAAAACATTCTGGTCAGCTCCTTAGAGCGCTCGCTCCTCTGGGTCAACGGGAGTTCTTTAAGGGGCTTTGGATCGACCAATCGGACTACCCTTGGGATCCTTACCCGGTTATAAGGTTAGATATGAGCGAGGTTACTAGCGAAAACGTCCCGGAAATAGAAAAAAAATTGACCAAGATGTTACGGCGCGAGGCGAAAAAGGCCAAGGCTCCGCTGGAGAAGAGATGTCCAGCTGATATGTTTAGTCCACGTCTAATTCAAGATGGCGGATATCCATGGCCAATTGATAAGTTGTATGATGAACTTTTTCTTTGAAGACATCTTGAATTAGACTTGGAATTACAATTATTACGTCTTATTAATTTAGACTAAAAATTTATTTTAACACCCAACGATATGTATGGTCTTGCCTCGGATATTTTTAGTGTCCCAATATAATTTATCATTCCAATCTATCGTAATATCATTGTCAAAAATCACTAACCAACCTTCATCCGCGCCGCAAACATCCATATAGTTTCTAATCTGTTTTAGACTATTGTTCAGCCTTTGGTTTGACTTAATTTTCAATTCCACGGGATAATTAACGCCGTTAAATTTGGCGCAAAAATCTAGGCGTCGCCTACCTAAAGCGTATTCCCTCTGGAGAGATTCCACTCCACCGTTAAGAATCCTTTGGAAAAAGGCCCCTAAAACCAGATGAGCCAGAGCTTCGGGGTAGCCTTCAATAGAGTCAATGACTCCAGAGTTTTCCCTCCAGTACCGCTGAAACTCCTTGAGCAAAGCCTTCATGTCCAGCCGCCCTCCCTTAACCCAGCGTTTGGACTTGGTAAGCTTCGGTGTCTGGCCAAATTCATCCTCTTCATATCCAAAGGAGAGAGTCCTTAAAATGACTTCCTGATAAATAGGGTTGGCGGCTTTCAAGACACCGGACTTTCTTTTTAAAAGACCTAACTCAAGGGCGTATTGCCTGTCGTCTACAGTGACAGATACGGGCAATCGCGGCTTCCCCATTATCACCGACTCCACAATCTGACTAATTCTGGGTTCTTTAAGCCTCTCCAAAAGGGAGTCAATATGGGTGTCACGGCGTTTAATCAAAACCTCAGCGGCTTTGTCAATCAGCTTCCCGTCAATGGTCAACGAGTAGTCGTTTTGAAGAATATTGTCCACAACTTCGTCAGCCAGAGAGTTGACTAGCCAAGGTTGGCCTTCCGACCAATACCAGGCTCTATCAATGGCGGATTCCTCAAAAATCTGACCGCTGGCCTCGGTATGCTGACGATAAAGGGTTCCAATCTCAGATCGCGTAAAATTGGCCAAGGTAAAGACCTTCTTTTTGACGTTAAAAGGGCTGGCTAGACCCTTTGAGTCTAAATCTGGTCTAACTTGGCAAAAATAATCCCTAACGTCTCTCATGCCTACTAGAGCGATGGATCTTGGAAATTTATTGCCAGGCTCCGTACGGTCAATGAAACCATCCCGTAGCTGGGATAAAAAAGATATAAGCCCTCCATTGATGAGACAGTCAGCCTCGTCAAAAAAGATAATCAGGTCCTTATCAAGATCTTCGCATAATCTTGAGATAATTATCCTTATTTTTCTATTAGGGCTAGTTATTCCAGGTAATGAATCATAAGTATCAGCTTTATCCTTAATAAGAGGTATTTGAGAAGCTGACATACTTTGATTAATTTTATCATATACCGCTGTTATCGCTTCATTACGATCAGTAATAATCTGTAATGACGCAAGTGAACAAAATAACGCATAATAAATACCTTCAGAATTAATTTTTTGAGTTAATAACTTTAAACAAGTCGTCTTTCCAGATTGCCTTGGGGCGCGCATAACAAAGTAGTATTGGCCGTTAATCATTTTATTGACCTCTTTCTCCGGCAAACGGGGCAATACTGGCAACATGTAGTGTTTCTCAGGTACGCAAGGCCCAGTGGTGTTGAATTGTTTTATAGTGGATTTACTCATACAAACTCCGTTAAAATACCATCCCAAAAACTGAGTGAAATTATTGAGATCTAAAAGAACCTGACTTAAGGCGTTTTTCGACTTTGTATATTATTATACACGACTGATTCCTTTTCCGCAAGAAAATACAAAAGCCAAGAAATTCAATCAAGAGCTAAAAAAATCATACTAAATTAGCGAAAAATTTTATTAAAATTATAAATTAAACATCATATAATCATTAATAAGTATATATATTAATAATATTTATATTTTAATACCTAATACAATATCTTTATGTAATTAAAATTTCGATTCAAATATTATAACGATACCTTTATGACTAGACTATTGAACTTAGATTCAAAACACAAAATATTAAATACACTATTTATATAATTTATGCTATTAACAACTTATAAGTAGTTAAGAATAGGCGCAAAAAAACCCTATATATTTAATTTTCTAGACATTAAGTCCTTGGAAGATGCCAACATTTTCCTTGAAAGCCGCTTTTGGGCTGATCACAACCACAGGTTTAGTAGGCCCCCCGTAGGCTCGATAGACTATCACAGACCGATTGATGGCCTTAATCTGACCGGTATCCTATGTGTTAAGTCTGAACGGGTCGTTAATAAAGACAACACCTTTAAGTTCGATGGCAAGAAGTATCAACTTCATGTCAGAAGTGGGTCTCCCGACATGGTACGAAGGAAGATCACTGTCGAACACTGGATCGATGGTTCAATTAAGGTTAGTTACCGCGGTAACTATATTAACTTCAGTTTACTAAGTTAATTTATCAACTACCTGCAAGTGGTTGATAACTAAAGTGGCCCACAACTTTTATGCAATTTCCGTGCCAAGACCAGGGGGGGATCCCCCCCCTGGTCTTGGCCTACCTACGGGGGGTTGATCTTACATCCCGGTGTATCATATCACTCGTATTAGGACATTCCAATATTTGTATAAATAGGACATTTCTATTTGGTCGCAACACAAATCTATTTTCTCCCCCCAAAATTTTGATTTACCCTAGTTTTTTAGCGCTAGTTTTTTAGCGCAAATAAAAGGCCCGAAAAAAGGCCCCTAAGGAAGTGGATAGTTCCCTAAGGGCCTAAGTAATTTAGCGAACCCTAGCGCGGTTCAGGGGATTGACAAATTTTAAGCGGCGGCGTCTTTGGCGGACCCGCTTTTCCGCCAGGGTTTTAAAATGGAGATAAGTATCATAAACATAAAGGCCAGCATCTGAAAGATCCCGCCTAAAACGCTATTTAACCAGTTGGCCATATAAGTCGAGTTACTAATGGCGCTTAAACCAAATTCCTTAGTGATCTGAGGCTGATCGTTGACCGTGGGCCCCAAAACAAAGGTCCCAAAAAGAATGCAAAATACAGTTAAGATATACTTGATCGTCACCCATTTATGCTTAAAAAATCCCCAAGGCGTTAGCCCAGAAATCAGAATGCCGGTTATTAAACAACCCATGGCCCCGGGGATGAGGACCGCGTCATCCACCAAGATGGCCGCCATGTTATATCCGTAGAGCTCTTCGCCAGAAGTGGCCGGGCCCAGTAACAAGATCATGAGATTCAAAGCCACGGCGCCGCCGGTCCAGAGACAGACCATCACAAGGTGAATGAATTTAAGTATCTTTTGTCCGCGACTCCCAAATTTTGTCATTATCAACACCTCTGAAAAAAATTATAGGATATTCTCTGACATCCTGTCAAACCGACAAGATTATCCTATAATTTAAAAATAAGGAACGTATTTTATTTATCTAAAATCTATATCTTCTTAAATAAGCAATTTTTTATCAGTAAAATCTATTAATCATATCAAACCAAACTTGGACGAAAATTCTTAAAAATGACCTTTACCCTTATGGCTAAACGCGTAAAGGCCCATAGAGAGCCCCTTTTTGGGATCTTAAGTTAAGAGCTGGAGTCAAGCTTAACGAAGGGGGGTTTTTTATAAGGGATTTAAGGGGTTAGGCCCTTTTAGGGCCTTTGGGGATCAAGTCGGAGGGCCCCATATTTTGGGGCTAGCCAGGCTGGCTTAAGGTCAGACAGAGGTTTTTCTGGGGCTAGCGTAGCTAGCCCCAGAAAAAGTTAAAAGGCGGGGTTAAACGTCAAGTTCCCGCACGTTTAAGGCGTTTTCTTGGATAAACTCCCGGCGCGGCTCCACCTGCTCGCCCATTAAGACGTTAAAGATATCGTCCGCGTCCATGGCGTCCTGGACTTGGACCTTTAAAAAGGTCCGGTTATGGGGGTTCATGGTGGTGTCCCAGAGCTGCTCTTTATTCATCTCGCCTAAGCCTTTGTACCGCTGGATCCTTAAGCCCTTTTGGCCAACGTTTTCCATGTCCTCCAAAAGCTCGCTTTCCGTCATCAGTTGGTACCGGCGGTCCTTATGGACCACCATTAAAGGCGGTGTTAAGGATTTAAGGACGCTTTCCTTAAGCTTATAGAACCGCTGGAAAAAGTCCCCGTTTAAAAAGTCCTGGGAGAGGTTAAGTTTTTTCCGCTTGTCGTTAAAAGCCGCTAAAATCACCCGGTAGCCAGGGGCG
>JAISRZ010000110.1 GCA_031273455.1 Deltaproteobacteria bacterium
CAACGGACAATTTCTCAAACCAATCAGCCGCGCGCTTTCGCACGCTAGATAAATTATAACATAACTTCATGAAAAAAATCTCCTTTTTATCAAGCCTCTTTTATAGGGAATCCGAAGTCCTCATCGGATGGCCCTGGGTCAGGTGTCCTGGGTGGCGGGTTGGTTAGGCCCGCCATGGGTGATTATTCGTATGGTGAAAAGGGAATAATGGTTTCAAATAAACCGTCTTTTGACTTACTTCTTCTGTTAATAAAGTGATATATTCATTTTATAGGATATACATTTGATGAAATAGTTCGTTCAAAATCATATCTAGTGAATTTTAATGATAAAACATAATCATCGTTAATATCTCCATTTATTTCATCACGCCTTTGGGAATAGCCGCTAACAGTAACTGTGGCGATAGTTGTGAGGACCGCGAAAACGACACTGACTATAATGCCAGGCTATGGATATGGACAATGTAAATTCGTTGAACAGAATTTCGGCCTCTGTCTTAGGTTATTGTTCTACAGCCATTCGGGTTTTACGGACTATGGATAGGCTAGTTGGCATATCCTCTATTTTAGTCAAATCTACGTCTAAATATAGAATTATCATTACTTATGTTTATTAAAGTATATATACAAACTAATTACTGAAAATGGTTGTAGACTAAAACATTTATTTATTTACTAACTTTAATTTCTGGAGCGGGATTTTTTGGAATTTTCGTCAAAATTTCGTGAAAATATGGGCCAGCCTCCTCGTTCTGACCACCAGGTCGCCTGATAAGATAAGATTTACCGGACAAACTGGATTTGGAAGCCACTTGGTCGATAAATTCCTCCGCCGTGCTTAGTTTGTCCTCCACCGAGTTTAACTTGCGGCGTAGGTGGTTAACCGCTCTATTGACCATATATTCTCGGCCATTACTGATAAAGATTAGATCCTTTTCTTGGGCCAGGGCCTGTAAAAAAAACTCGACCCTAAGCTTCTCATTTTGTTCTAAGGCCAGGGCTGGGGAGGCCAAAGAGATTAACAACAATATCCCCATTGACAACCGTAGAATAGTGGTGTTTGATTTGTCAAGAGAAATAAAAGAAACATTTTCATATTTCTAATAATGTTTGTTTTACAGGAATTACGCTTCTTTAAAGAGTGGTCTTCGCCTTTGACCAAGATATCATTCATAGGGAGCGAACTAGGCTAGTTCGTTCCAAAACAACCCTTTATCTTCGGGGGGGAGGATCGATGGGGATAGAGAAGTGAGGTTAAAGGACGCGTCTTAAGGATAAACGCGCCTATGTAATTGTCGAAAAAAGACAATTGGGTTGTTGGAGCTAACTAGCTTATGGGCGATATTTTGGTTTTTCGCGGCTAAATACGGGCGGGTAAACTAAATCATTATGGCTTCAACACTGTTGAGTGAGAGGGAGGGCCCCAGCGTTTGACCGGTCCTGATTAAGTTAAGTATTTAGCCGCGAAAAGCGAGGTTATGGGTGGCTCGACCATAACCTTGATTCCATATCAACCTTTAAGCTTAAAAATCCTGGTAGTAAGGGCGACTTTTGGTCGCCTTTTTTTATTGACCGGGGTATAACGTTTATAATGCGCCAGATTTAGGTTAAACATCGTGACCGCGTGGGAGAATTTTGTCTTTTTGGAGCTAATACTGGCGCTTTGTTTGTGATTCATAAGGGCTATTCAAATAATCCCGGGGTCTTCTTGCCCAGCTCGAGCAAGGACGGGTGATTTATAAGGGCGGCGCTCCGCAGATGATGGAGGGCCTTATCGAGATCCTGGGGCATTAAGTTGTTGGTTTCCTTATAGATCAACCCTAGTCGGTAATGGGTTGCGGGGTTCCCTTGTTGGCTAGAGAGGGTGTAATATTTCACGGCCCGTTCGATATCATAAGCCACGCCGTCACCTTCTTCGTAGGCTTTGCGAGGGAATACTGAGAGGCGGGGTCGCCTAAATTGGACACTTTTTGCCACAAATCTAGGCCCTTCTCCTTAGTCAACCGGGGTTCCGAGGCCAAAAAAGTGGGCCAGGTCTAAGGAGAAGAAGGCGGGTTTACAGCCGTTGGCCACGGCCTGTTTCCAATATTTTAAGGATTTAGTCCGGTCTTTATTGACCCCGGACCTGGAGCGGTAGGCCCAACCCAAGTGATTCATGACCGGGGCGAAGCCGCGGATAACGGATTCGCGCCACCACTCGACCGCTCGCTCTGAGTCTTGGGGGACCATATCGCCCAATTTGTGGGCCACGCCTAGGTTGCGCATGGCTTTCCGGCCCCCTAAACCGGCCATACTGCTTGGCGTAACTTCGATACGCTAAATCATGATAATGGTGAGTCGCTGGACACGCTGAGGGAGGAAGCGGACGATAAGTTGGTGATTCGCCTTATCCGTAGGTTTCTTAAGGCCGGGGTATTGTGGCGGATGGGCTGATGAGCTCCACCGATGAAGGCGCCCCCAAAGGGTCCGTTATCGCCGCTTTTGTGTTCTTACCTAACCAAGCTCGATAGGACTTGAGTCCAGAGGCTTAAAGTTTGTTTTGGTACGCTTTCGACCGCGATATTTACCTCAAAACCCAAAGGGGCGGCGGGAAGGTTGATGAAAAGCGCCACTCGCTTCTTTGAGGAACCCTTAAGCTGAATCAACTCGGATAAAAGCCAGGTTGGAGCGCCCCTAAAGCTCAAGTTTCTGGGGCTTCGCCTTGTGAAAATCAAGGATAAGTCTGGGATAAGGGTAAACGAGAAGAGTCTGAAACGGTTTAAGTAAAAGGTGATTGAGAGCGCCAAACGGAA
>JAISRZ010000133.1 GCA_031273455.1 Deltaproteobacteria bacterium
GTCGGTCTCGTTTTAAGCTAAGGTAGAAACCTTGGGGTAGACGCGTTTAAAGCCTTTGGCCTAAGGCGGGCGCGTGGCTTAAAAATATTACGGTTAATTATACAATAAGGTTCAAATTATAGCTATCGTTAATTGACCTCTGGCTGTTGGGCGTCACGGGAACAGCTTTTTGGGTGGGGAAACTGGGGGCCAAAGGTTTCCATAAGGAGTCATATGGCCGCCAAAACTTCCAAAAGTTTTCCCCAAGCGTAAAATTTCGCCCTTAAAAAACGGCCCTAAAACCGGGTCTGGTAAATTAATCCGTCTTCTAAAGCCTGATTTCCCGGATAGCGCCAAAATTAGAATCGCTACTCGGGCGCTCGGGCATGACCCTACCCACCGAACCCTTCCCCAAACGTTGAATGGAAAAAAAATAAATTTTATGGCCGAGAACGCCAAACTTTTCCAAAGAGGGGACGTTTACGCTTACTCAATAATCGCCTCCTCTGACAGCGTTGGATGGCTTACGAAACTCCCCGGTTAAGGCCTAGGGCCAAATAGTAAGATAATTTGAGACTATCTTAAATAAGCTATCATAATACTCAAATCTTTCAAAATTGACCGCCAAAGTAATATGACTAGATTCTTGGCCTCAGGCTAGTCCACTCAGCCTCACCAATATCTGGGTCAAATTTCTGGCGCATTAGTTGTTAATATTTTTTGTTTGGGAAAAGAATGTCAGACGCTTGGGCTTCAGCTGACAGTTTATACTCCCTGGCCAGCCTCCGGACCGCTAAAACCATATCGTCCGATATTGGCAAAGGTTCCTTGAGGCCCGCGTAAATTTTTTTGAAGACTTCCAACAGTTCCGCTGTCGGGTACCCTCGGTAGAATTCCGGCAAGTTTTCCGTGTTCATCATAGCTCCTCGTCTCCTCGTTTTATTACACTACGTTTACGTTATTGTAACACTCAAATCTTTCATGATTGCCCGCCGAAGTAATATGACTACATTCTTGGCCTCGGACCAGACCACTCATCCTCACCATCATTTGGGTCATTTTCTGGTGAATCGGTTGTCAATACTTTTTGTTTGGAAAAAGAAAGTCCGACACTTGAGCTTCGGCTGACAGTTTGCGCCCCTTAGTCAGCGTCTGGGCCACTATAACCATTTCGTCCTATATTGGCGAAGATTCCTAGAGGCCCACGTAAATTGCGTTGAAGACTCTTAACAGTTCCACCATCGAGCGCGATCTGTAAAAATCCAGCGATTTGTCCTAGTTCATCATGACTCTTCGTTTTATTGATTAAATCAATTAAAACTATAATTTGCCCTCTGGAAAGCTGGTCAGTGATATTTTTAGCTTTTAATTGGGTCAAGTTAGAATTTTTAAGTGTCCTTTGTAATTTGCTGATTAGCTGAGGCTCCGCGGTTAAGCGCGTATCGCCAATCAAGCCGGCTACTGTATGAACTTGAATTTGATTTAACTTTAAGTAATTACAAAAATATTTGGCCGACGCTCCTGTTGAGAAGACATCATCAACTACAACTACCGCTTTATTAGCTGTTAAAGACAATAATATTTCTTTATTTTCTAAAAAATATTTACGAATAATGAAAGGTCTATACTGAGAAGGAATGTCCTTCATCGGAACTTGATGCAAAGGGGCTATAAATTGAAAGCCTTCAAGTATTTCGCCTCCAAATTCCTCATATAATATTTTCGCGAAATATGACGCCAATACATTGGCCCCAGTAGTGCTGGGCACTGGCAAAAAAACCGGTGTTTTATCGCCTAAACGTAGTAGAAGTTCAGCGGAATTAGCTTTAGACCATAAATGATCAATTATAAACTTCGCTCCTTCATTTTTTTCTTCCACAGTAAAAGTTTGACCTGTTTCTGGATCGGATTCCAACTTGGCGGCCAGCCAATGTTTGCTTTTCATCAAGGGATCAAAGACGGTAAGTTTACCTGAGACTCCTTTTTCGTGAATTGTCAATTTAGCCATATTTTTCCTAAATTACTACCATGATTACATTATAAGAAATAATTCAAAGCATTTAACATTAAGTTAGTTAAAAACATATTTAAAGATAAGATTTTAAGTTAAAAATGGCTCTCAAAAACGCAAACTAAAGTTTGGAAGTTTTAACTTTGTATGAATAAAATAAAAACAATAGGCAAACTAGTATTTTTGAAAAAGAAAAATTATAAAAATACCTATTTTATAATCTTTGTACTAATATTTTTATTTGGCAATAATAATGCCATAATGCGATCATTAAGTCTTAGTTAGCCTATAAACCTTTTTCTGACTAAAGTCAAGTTTGGCGGTTTGGCTTAAACTGAGCGACTGAACAAATACCAAATATTTTAAACTTACTGCCATTAAACTTGAGGCTTTGGCCGCTCAAGTGAGGCGCGAGGTGTGAGGCGCGAGGCTGATTTTAAGCTGATTGTAAGTTAACCGGTAACTAAGCCCCTTGGCCTTGGGAATAAGGCGGACAGGTCTTGAAAAAGCGCTTTATAAATGATATTGTTAGTCTTATGAATATTTAGGCGCCGTGAGCGACCGTCAACCAAGCTTGGCTTTGGCCGCTCAAGTGAGGCGCGAGGCTGATTTTAAGCTGATTTTAAGTTAACCGGCAACTAAGCCCCGTGGCCTTGGGAATATGGCGGACAAGTCTTTACAAAGCGCTTTATAAATGATATTATTAACCTTATAAATATTTAGGCGCCGCGAGCGACCGTCAACCAAGCTTGGCTTTGGCCAAGCTTTTCGTGGACCCATAAAACCCTAGGGGACACGGCTAGACGACATATCTATGCGCCATGGCTAGGGAACTAGATCGCGCTATAGCGAGACCATTAATGAGGAGGATTGGATGACCGAGGAGCCAACAAATCTGACGGGAAAAGCTTCCAGTGAAGACCAATTAAAAGACCAACTATACTCCGACGCGGATATCAGAGCCAGCCCCGAAGCCGAATACATGGAAAGCGTCCGCCTGGGTATGGAAACTCGGCTTTACGTAGCCTGGGAGGATGGTTGGAAGGAGGGCTGGTTTGATGGACGGAAGGAGGGATGGAGGAAAATAATGGAAAAAATCGAGATAGAACTTCTCACTGAGGGATATTCGAACGATTTTATTAAACATTTTCTTAATGTTTTTGAAATGTGGGTTTTTAATGTTAAAGAGGATAGCTTAAATCAGAACAATAGCTCTCCCCCGAATGATACCTGAGGCCAAAAGGCTCTGGCGCTCGCGGGTCATGACCATCGCCAGGCGTCTATGGTGGCCACCAAGAAACCTAACAACGCGGGGGCCCTCATAATAACGGCCTTTTTCGCGGTTTGGGAACCGCGCCCAGAGGTGGCTGACGTTATTCATGTCAAAAGCCCCTTAAGCCAGACTTAAACGAGGACACCGCGCCCCGGACCCATAACTAAAAGATGGAACCGGGCGGGTTATGGCCAGGAATGAGGAGGATTTGATGTCAAAGGCTCGAAAAATTTCCAACTATCAAGTTGCCCGCAATTTTTTCAAAAACTTGAACCCCGATCTGGTGGATCCCCTGCGCTATTTTGATTCCCTAGACGCCATAGATCGCTATAAAATGAGGTTAGACCGCGCGTTTTACGATGGATGGCAGAAAGGATGGCTGAAAGCCCGGTGGGGAGGATGGAAAAACAATTGGCGAAAAGAACGCCGGGAAATCACCCGGAAAGTCGCGTCTAAACTCCGCGATAATGGCTGTTCGCTTAAAGAAATCCAAAAGTTTCTAAAAATATCCGAAGAAAAGATTTCTGATTTTGAAAACAATGAGTTTAAAGCCAATGAGCTTAAAGCCAATGAGAGCTCGCCATCGGGCGATTAATGGCGCCACAAGGCTCTAGGGCTTGACCTTTAAGCCCTAACCCTTTCTTTTAGGGCCAGAAAAGGGCCAGGGATTTCGGCGGTTTTCTTTCAGATCCTCCGGTCCTCTCCCTTTGACGATGATGGGCGCCTTAGACCTTAACTTAAAAGAGAACCTAAGCGTTATCTTAACGCTGAAACGAGGAGGATTTGATGTCAGAGTCTCAAGAACTTTCCACCTATCAATTAGCCCGTAATTATTTCAAAGCCCAATGTCCCTATACAGATCCTAGAGTCTACGCCAAATACATAAAACGCGTCCAAAAGCGCTATGACGCTATGATCGCCGATGAGCGGGAACGCGCCAGGGAGTGCGGAAAAAGGGCGGGACGGCTGGAAATCAAGCGGGAAATAGCCTCTATACTCCTTATATCTGTCTTACCCCGCGAGAAAATCCTCAAAGTTCTGGATGTCTCCGAAAAGTGGCTTTCTAACTTGAAAGAAAATCTTATATCAAATGAGAGCTCTCCCCCGGACGAACATTGAGGCTTAAGGAGTTAGAAGGCTAAAAGGGGATCGTTAGCCGCGCCCTAGCCTTCTAAGCCCTTTCAGCGCCCTAAAAGGCTACTCTCCGCCCTATAAACCGCCGCGGTCATCAACGTTAGTCAGACGCCATCGTTATCAAGGTCTGGGGCCATCTGGAGGGGAGTTAAGGACATGGTCCAAGACCTGGCTCTAAGGTTGACTGAGACAGTCTTAGGGCCCCGTTTACCGGACACCCCCAGAGCTTATAGCGTTTTCGCTCTAACTAAACCCGAACCGCCCCACTGGCCAAGCCTCCCTAGTCGGCCCGCCCCATTGTCACCCTTAAGAGCCAGGAAATAGCCTTAACCTTAGGGCCTTTAGGAGCCTAAGACCCTAACCAGGGTCATAACCCATTCTAAACGATGACTGGTTCCTTTAATAACCATCTTTTTAACGGTCTTATCGCCTAATTCTTTTCTTAGATACCTTCTAAAACTCTTTTCATATCTTATAAAATACGAATTGATAATATATTAAGCCAAATAATTTGCCCAAGGTTAATAATATTAAACTAATTTATCAATGTTTTTAGTTTGTTTTCTGTATGAATTTGTGGTAAGCTACGTATCCACTTCGGCTAGACCTCCTAGCCACCTCCTAGCCGCCAAAAGAAACCGAAAATTTTGTATTTAAATTTTTGACGCTTTGCCCTAACATAGTTACTTGGTTAAGACCCTGACCGCTAACCGGCGCGTTAGGCGTCCTAATTTTCACTAAGCCCCTTTCTTTTTGGCCCTCCCCTTTTAGATGGGCCATAAGGAGCCTAACATGACCTGTTCTTCCCCACGCCGTATAGTTTCCGCGTTCGCCTCCGTTCTCGCCCTTTTGGCCTTTAGCGCTTTTTTCCTTATAAACCAGGGCTCTCTGGCCTTGGCCAAAGAGGAGGGTAAGTTCCGCTTAGGTTTTGGCGGGGCCCTTCTAGGCAACCTGGCCTCTTACGGTTTGTCCAATCGCTATGGCTTAGAGTACGCGGTCATCGACCAAAACAAAAAGGGCGGGCTTTTGGGTAGCCAGATCGAGATAGTCGCCCAAGACGACTCCTGTAACCCAGCCCAAGCGGCGGCGGCGGCCACCAAGCTTTTAAGCTCTGGGGTGAAGTTTGTCATGGGCCACACCTGCTCCGGGGCCACCCGCAGCGCTTTAAGCGCTTACGGAAACAACGCCTTAGTCATCTCTTCCTCAGCCACGGACAATAACTTAACCGATAGTGGGCAACATCCCTATTTCTTTCGGACCACCCCCCGGGACGATATCCAAACTAAAATCCAAATAGCTCTAATCAGAAAGAAAAACTATAAAAAGATAGCTATTCTGCACGATAAAGGCGATTATGGCCAGGCCTTAGCCGAATCCATCCGCCAACTAGCCCAAGCTGACCCGGGCCGGGAAGTGGTGGTTTTTGAAGGGATTAACTCCGGCCAAGTCTCCTTTGACGCCATTATCTCCAAGATCAAAGAGACCCAAGCCGAGGTTTTAGTCTGGGGCGGCTATTACAATGACGCGGCTAAACTAGTGACCCAAGCCCGGCGGAAAAACGTTAACGTGCCCTTGATTGGCCCGGATGGGTTGTACGACCCCCGGTTTATCGTTCTGGCCGCCGACGCGGCCGAGGGGACTTATTGCACCGGCCAAGTTGACCATAGCCAGAGCGCTTTAGCTATGGAAGCCATTAAAGATCATCGGAGCCGTTATTACACCCAAGACATTGGGACTTACTTCTTCTACGCCGCTGGGGCGGCCCAGTCCCTTTTCGCGGCCTTGGAAACAGTCGGTCAAAAAGCCATCGACCAAACGCTAGCCGAGCGGAAAGCCGCCGCCGAAAAAGCGGCTAAAGAGAAAACGCCTAATCAACCCCCCGCCGCCCCCGTGGAGCCGCCCCGGATTGAGGAGGTTAACCTGGACTTTAAGGCCGTCAAACAGTTCTTAAACGAGAAAGTCGTGGAGACAGTCATGGGCCCGGTCCGCTATGACGCTAAAGGCGACATCATTGGCGAAGGGTATAAGCTTTTTCAGATCCAGAACGGGAAGTTTGTGGAAGTTCCTATGAGTAACCATCTAAATCTTTAAGGCCCATGAACTTTTTTTTAGAGCTATTGGTGGGCGGGTTAACCAAAGGCGGGATCTACGCCCTAATCGCCCTAGGCTACACCATGGTCTACGGGATAATCGCCTTAATTAACTTCGCCCACGGGGAAATCTACATGATAGGGGCCTTCACCGGCCTCATAGCCAGCCTCTTTTTTAGCTCTTTAGGGCTAACGGGCTGGGCTTTATTAGCCTTAGTCATTATGGTCGCCGCCCTCTGGGCGGCCATGTATGGGCTAACTTTAGAAAAAATCGCTTACGCCCCTTTACGCAAGGCCTCGCGCTTATCGCCCTTAATCAGCGCCATTGGGGCCTCCATTTTTTTGCAAAACTTTGTCCTCTTGACCCAGACCCCCAACTACCTTTTGTTTCCCGATTTGGCTAGCGATCTGCCGGGCTTGTCCTTTTTAAAGCCCATCGCCCACTTGGCCTCCCCCATTCAGGTTTGCGTCATCGTCATGGTGGCCCTCATATTGGCGGTTTTAACCTTTATCCTCAAAAAAACCTGGACCGGTCTAGCCATGCGGGCCGTCTCCCAAGATCCCTTAATGGCCCAGTTAACTGGAATCAACCTTAATAAAGTCATCGCCCGGACCTTTATCCTGGGCTCGGTCCTCGCGGCCATTGGCGGCGTTTTAATCGGCTGCGCCACCCGGCAAATCGATTCCAACATCGGGTTTTTAGCTGGGCTTAAGGCTTTCACCGCCGCGGTCCTAGGCGGGGTCGGGAGCGCGCCTGGGGCGGTCTTAGGGGCCTTAATCTTAGGCTTCGCTGAGAGTTTCACGGCTGGGTATTTTTCCGGGGATTTTGAGGACGTGGTGGCCTTTGTCCTTTTGACCCTGATCTTGACCATTAAACCTAGTGGTTTATTAGGTCAAAAGATCGCCCAAAAGGTCTAAAATGTCGCTTAAAGCTCTTAAACTAACCTTAGTTAAAGCTTGGCCCGGGGCTTTATGGCTAATAATAGTGGCGGGGCCTTTGGTTATCTTACGGGTCAATGAGATAACTGGGCGGGTGGAGTTTGTCGCGGAAAGGGTCGTTAAACTCCTCGTTGGGGCCTTTCTGGCCGCCTTTTTATGGGGTCTTTTTCGCCAGTTAAGCGGCTCCCCTGAGGGGCGGAAGGGTAACCCCCCGCCCCTAAAAAGGTTGGGTCTATCCGCCCTGATAGGCGCGTTTATCAGCTTAAAAGTTAACGCTTTAAATAAGTCGCGGTTATTTTGGGTCATAGTGGCTCTATGCCTACTATTTTTTCCTTTAATGACCTCGCCTTACGCTTTAAAGGTGGCCACGAGCGTTCTTATCTATATCGCTTTGGGCTTGGGTTTAAACGTCATCGTGGGTTTAAGCGGTTTACTCCACCTGGGTTTCGCCGCTTTCTACGGGGTGGGGGCTTACGCCTACGCCCTTTTAGGCCACTACTTGGGCTGGGGTTTTTGGGTCTGCTTACCGTTAGGCGGTTTAGCCGCCGCCCTTTTGGGCTTGGCTTTGGGGCTTCCGGTCATTCGCTTAACCGGCGATTATTTGGCCATTGTCACTTTAGGCTTTGGGGAGATCTTTCGGCTTTTATTGACTAACCTGGACGTCACCTTTGGGCCTAGGGGCATTGGCCAGATCGCTCCCCCGGGCTTTTTTGGCCTGGATTTAAACCAGACCTTTAAGCCCTTTTTAGAGGCTAATATCGGTTTAAACCCGGCTATGGACTTAAATAAAGTCTGGATTTACCTCATTGTTTTGGGGTTAGTGGCCTTAAGCGTTAAAGTCGCCAGCCGCTTAGAAAACTCGCGCTTAGGCCGAGCTTGGTTAGCTTTACGGGAAGATGAGATCGCCGCTCGGGCCGCGGGGGTCAATATCGCCTTCACTAAACTTACCGCCTTGGCTTTAGGGTCCTTTTTCGCTGGGTTGGCCGGGGTCATCTTCGCGGCCCAGATCACCTTCATTAACCCGCCTAGTTTTTCCTTTATGGAGTCTATCTATATTCTGGTCATCGTGGTTTTAGGCGGTCAAGGCTCGATCCCGGGGATCATCTTAGGGGCCACGATCATTACGGTCTTACCCGAGTTTTTAAGGGGTTCGGATAACTACCGACTCTTAATCTTTGGCGGGCTTTTAGTCCTCATGATGGTTTTTCGGCCCCAAGGGCTCTTAAAGCGCGGGCGATAAGGCTTCTTTATGCTTCCCAGCGACGCGCCAACCGCGGGCAACCCCATTCTTTCGACCCATAACCTATCCATGAGGTTTGGCGGGTTATTGGCTTTAAGCGAGGTGTCGCTCGCGGTTAAAAGGGGTTCCATCACGGCCATCATCGGGCCCAATGGGGCCGGGAAAACCACGCTTTTTAATTGCTTAACCGGCCTCAATAACCCCACCAGCGGTCTAATAACCTATCGCCCCCAAGAGGGTCAGACCGTCAACTTAACCCACGGATCTTTAGATAAGGCGGCCCGCTTAGGTTTAGCCCGGACCTTTCAAAACATCCGCCTCTTTAATGAGCTAACGGTCTTGGAAAACGTCTTAATTGGCCTCCATTCGCGCCTAAAGGCCGGTCTTTGGGGGGCTTTAACTGGGAATAAAAAAACCCGGGCCGAGGAAGCTTTAGCCTTGGAATTAGCCAATGATCTTTTACAAAAGCAGGGGTTTGGGGATCTAACTAAAGTTCTAGCCAAGAACCTCCCCTATGGCCTTCGGAAAAGGCTAGAGATAACCCGAGCCTTAGCCGCCCAGCCAACCATCCTTCTTTTGGACGAGCCAGCCGCGGGTTTAAACGGTGGGGAAGCCCAAGATTTAATTAAGCTCATTCGGGAAGTTAAGAGCGAGGGTAACTTAACCATCATCCTCATTGAGCACGACATGAGTTTGGTCATGAGCGTCTCGGACGAGGTCCACGCTTTGGAGTACGGGCGGTTAATCGCCTCGGGGACGCCAGCGGCCATTCAAAGGGACGAGCGGGTCATTAAGGCTTATTTAGGCGAGGAATAGACCCCCCCTTAGGCGGGGGACCCGCCTAAGGGGAAAAGATTGGTTAGGTTAGCGCGAGCCCGCTGGCAGACCGCTCGGTCCACTTTCCAAGCCCACAACGACCCCGTCCCGGACCACAAAGATGGCGGAGCGAGCCTCGGCCGACTCTTGCCGGCGGTTCCGGTCAGTCACGATTAAGATGTAAGTCCTTTGGCCTTTGGGGGTCACGGTCAAAAGCTCCTCGTCCCGACCTAGGCGCTCCGAGGCGAGCTTTAGATCTTTACGCCCTTGGAGCGAAGCCTTGGACGTCCGACCGTAGACGATATCCACCTCAATCTCCCTAGATCTAGAGCTGGAGGCCCCAGAAGGCCGCCGATCCGAGCGATCATAATCCCGATCGCTCCGGGAGCGGGGCCGATCATAATCGCGATCCCGACTGGATCTGGAATCGTCATAGTCGCGATCCGGGCCCTCGGGCGTGGGGAAACGCTCTGAGCTAGACCTAGGCGGCGGCGGGCCAGAGCCCCGGTAATAGTCGTCATCGTCATCGTCATAACCGGTGTTTTTCTCCAACCGGTAATTAGGCGGTAAACGGTGGTCGCCCACATCGCAACCGACTAAAGCCCCCATCAAGACTAGCGCCATGAAAGCGACGGTAATTTGCCCGATGGTAATGTTCCCTAGTGTGGCCATCTCCTGGTTCTCCTAAATGAGTTTGACTTTATGTTACCTAAAAGCGGCCTTTCATTCAAGGAGCCGACCCTATTTGGGGGCTAAAGGGGCCCTTAATCGGCCCCATAAGGGGCCCAAAAAACTTATCCCGCCTTTCAACCTTTAGCCCAACTAACGATTACGGCTAGAAAGATTTTTTTCCTCACACATCTGTGATATATTTGTGGCAATTTGGGGACAATGAGGGCCGCAGGGGACTTTGGATCGGGGGGGACTTTGGACCGAACCTTACTTAGGGGCGATTATCCGCCTATTTTCTGGATTGACCTACCTAAAGCCATTAGGGCCGCCCGCTGGGGTCTTAGGTCTAAGGGGCTGATCTAAGCCCATGAGCGTCACTGTCTCGGACTTTAAGATCGTTGGCGAGGATAAGAACCGCTTCGCTTTCACTGGCCATTTGAACGCTCTGGCGGCCCCGGGGACGTGGGATTTTTTGGTTAAGCTGGGGCCACGCGACCAAGTGGTCTTTGATCTCGCGGGACTAACTGAGCTGGACTTAAACGGGGCCTCCCAACTGATCTGGGCCGCTAAGCTAGCCAAATCCCGGGGGGCCACGGTGACCTACGGCGATCCGCCGGACCAGTTTAAGCCTATCTGGAACTTGGCCCAAGAAACCTTGGGCCAGTCCCAGGATATTAGCCCGCCGCCCAAGACTTCCCTCATTCACGAGACGGGCGAGGTCATGAGCGCCCTGTACGCTGACCTAACCGAGATCTTGATCTTTTTAGGGGAGCTCATTAGCCACTTTGGGGGGATCTTACGGCGGCCCTGGACCGCCCGCTGGTCTTTAACCTTCCGGATCGTGGAGACGGCGGTCATTAACGCTTTGCCGGTGACCGCTTTAGTGGCCTTTTTGGTGGGTTTAATCTTAGCCTTCCAGTCAGCCATGTTTATGCGGATGTTTGGGGTGGACATCTTTGTGGCCGATCTGGTGGGCATCGCCATGATCCGGGAACTTGGGTCCTTAATGACGGCCATTGTCTTAATCGGTCGCTCGGGCTCGGCCTTTAGCGCTGAGCTAGGCTCCATGAAGACCAACCAGGAAATTGACGCCTTTGTGACTTTGGGTTTAAACCCGGTTCGGGATTTAGCCTTGCCCCGGGCCTTGGCTTTAACCCTCTCCACCCCGGTTTTGGCGGTTTTAGGGAACTTCGCCGGGTTACTGGGCGGGAACTTGGTCATGATCTCCCTTGGCTACCCGGTGCGGGTCTTTTGGGATGAGCTCGCCCAACATATTGACGCCTCGGACATTTCCACCGGGTTGTTTAAAGCCCTGGTCTTTGGCTTTGTGGTGGCGGCTTTAGGCTGCCAAAGGGGCCTAGCCGCTGGGGCCGGGCCCGAGGCCGTGGGCGAGTCCACGACTAAGGGCGTCGTCACCAACATTATCGCGGTGGCCTTTTTAGACAGCCTGTTCGCGGTGGCCTTCTATGTTCTTGATTGGTAATAAAACGGCGACAGGCGATCCTTTGGTGGCTGAGGATCTAACGGTCGCTTACCCCGGGGCCCCGCCTTTATTGGAGCGGGTCTCCCTAACGGTCCACGCCGGGGAGATCATTGGGATCTTAGGGCCCAGCGGTTGCGGGAAAAGCACCCTTTTACGCCATCTAGTGGGTTTGGAGCGGCCAGTTAAGGGCCGGGTCCTCATCTTTGGCGAAGATCTCTGGGCCAATGAGGGCCGGGACATGGACGTCACCCGGCGGAAGTTTGGCATGATGTACCAAAGCGGGGCTCTTTTTGGGGATTTAGATCTTCTTGAGAACGTCTCTTTGCCCTTAAAGGAGTTTACCAAACTTCCTAAAGGGGCCATTGAGACGAGCGCCCGGCTAAAACTAGCTCTGGTGGGTTTAAACGGTTTTGAGCGGGCCGCCCCAGCCACCCTTTCTGGGGGCATGCGGAAAAGAGCGGCCATCGCGAGGGCTTTGGCCTTAGACCCGCGGCTGATATTTTTAGATGAGCCCTCGGCTGGCTTAGACCCCATCACCTCGGCCGGCCTAGATAAGCTTATTGTCACCTTAGCCCGGAATCTGGCCATCTCCTTTGTGGTGGTCACCCATGAGCTAAGGAGCGTTATGACCATGGTCGATCGGGCCATCCTTTTGGATAAAAAATCCCGAGGGGTCACCGACCACGGGACCCCGGCTTATTTAGCCACCAAATCCCCTAACCCGGCCACGGCCGCCTTCTTCTTACGGGAACCCGAGGCCTAAAAAAATGGCCTAAAGCGAAAACGCATGAGTAAAGAGACCAGTTATTTTAAAATAGGGCTATTCACCATCTCCGCCTTTCTGTTGCTCGCGGCCGGGGTGATCTTCTTTGGGCTCTCCTCGGCTTTTCAGCCCACCTTAAACTGCGTGACCTTTTTTGACCACTCGGTCCAAGGTTTATCCGTGGGGGCCCCAGTCAACTTTCGGGGGTTTAAGGTTGGCCAGGTCTCGGCCATTGGTTTGCCCGGCTTAAGCGGGTCCTCCGGGCAAAAAGTGGTGGAGGTCGATTTTTTCCTCTACCCCGGGCTTCTATCCGGCGACCAAAGGACCACGGCCACGGCGGCCCGAAAGTACATTGAGACGGAAATCGACTCTGGCTTAAGGATCTATTTATCCTTCCAAGGGGTCTCGGGGGTCTGTTTTTTAGACTTGGATTACCGGACCGACCCTAGCCAAGAAGAGTCGCCGCACCCGCGCTTTAAGACCACCCGCCTAATGATCCCCAACGCTCCGGGGACGGTCATGGAGATTAGCGAGTCCTTAAGCCGGATTGTTCGCTCCTTTAGAGCGGTTGATTTTGACCAATTAGGCCAAAAGCTTGATTTAACTTTAACCAACTTTAGTATGTTAGCCGCGACATTAAACGAAAAATCGGCCATGGTCTCCGATGAGATGGACGTCACTTTACGGGCTTTAAAAGCCACTTCCAGCTCGGTGGAGACTTTGGCCCAAGGTTTAACCGTGGAAGTGAGCGATCTGAACTTAAAGGACCGGATCGAGGAGGTGGGCGAGGTCTTAAGGCGCTTAAAGTCCATCATGGCTTTAACCGACCGGATTCTCAAAAGCTCCCAAGACGACTTAAACCCGGCTTTGGAGAACTTTAAAATCATGACCGAAAACCTCCGCGAGCTCTCGGAGACGGCTAAACGTTACCCCAGCCAGATTATCTTTGGCCAACCCCCCAAAGAGGTTAAACCTTAATGAACCCCTGGTCCTTGGCCTATAGTCGGCTCCCTTTAGTCTTAGGCGCCCTTATCTTGTTAGTTTTCGGGGGTTGCGGTTTTGAAAAGCCTTACCCAGCCATTAACGCCTTTGATTTAAGCCCAGCCAGCTCCCCGCCCCCGACCCTAAACCAAGTGCGGCCCAAGGTGGTGCGGGTCAGCCAGTTTAGCCAGTCCGCGGCCTATGAGACCCGGAAGCTCATTTACAAAACCACCAAAGGCTTAATGGTGGAGGATTTTTACAATGAGTTAGTGGCCCCGCCCTCGCGCCTTTTAGCCGATAGCGTGGCCACCTACTTAAACCTTAGGAGCCCTTCGGCCCAGTTTGTCCGGACCCAAGGCCAAAAAGGGGCGGATTACGTGTTAGAGGGCTTTTTGTCCGAGTGCTTAGGGGATTTTAGCCAAGACCCGCCCCTGGCCCGGATAACCTTGTCCGTGACCTTAAACGACATCCGCCGGGATAAGGTGAAGATCGTTTTGGCCCGGACCTACCAAAGCCAATTGGCCTTTAAGTCCAACCTGGATCGCCCGGCCCCGGAGCTTATCGCCGCTTTAACCGAGGCTTGGGCCCAAATTTTAGCCTCTATGGATAAGGACTTGGAACAAATATTAGGCCAAAAATCCTAAAAACACCCTATAAAAACCTAAAATAAACCCTATGGCTAGACCCAAAAAGATCTTTAAAACCCTATCTTTAACCTTTATAGCCATTAGCTTAATCGGTCTGGCTTTAATCCCCCAGTTTATGGGGTTTTTTCTCTTGCCCTTGGCTTTCGGTCTGGCCTTCGCTCTTTTTTATGGCCCGAAAAACCTAAAAAAAGATCTGGCCTACTTGGTCTCCGCCCCAGGCCAAAGAAAACTAAAAGCCGCCTTGGTTTTAACCGGCGCTTTGGCCATAGCTTTAGCCTTAGGGGCCTTAACCTTTTTACCGATTTATAACCCCGGGGGGATTAAGGGGTTAACCTTAGACCCGAACGTCCAAAAGATTTTGGCCCGGTTATCTGAGGAGGCGGTCATTGAGGCTAACCTTTCCCCGATGGGCGAGGTTAGGTTTGGGCCTTTAATCGACCTTTACGCTCGAGCCTCCGCGAAAATTCGGGTGGTTAGAGCCCACGGCCCGGGCCAAGCCGAGGTCCAAGGCCAAGAATTGGCCTTAGCCTTACCGGATCGGCTCTTAATCCGCTCCGGGCCTTACGTGGAAACGGTGAGCCCCATCAGTTCCAGAGGGTTAGCCGAGGCCTTTAACCGGCTCGTCTCCCCGAGCGCCCTTATCTATAACTTAGTTGGCCAAGGGGAAAAGTTGGCCCTGGACCCCAGCCCTTTGGGTTTAAGCTTATGGACCGAGTCTTTAGAAAGACGGAAGGTCTTTTTAAAAGATCACGTCTGGGGCCCTAACTCGCCTTTGCCTAAAGGGGCGGCGGCCTTAATCTTAGCCGGCCCCAAAGTCCCCCTTGACCCGGATAAGACCGCTGATTTAATCATCTTTTTAGCCCAAGGCGGAAAGCTCCTGGTCTTAGCTGACCCCTTGTCCCCGGGGTTAGATCCCGCGACTTTTTCGGAGATCGGTTTAACCTTGGCCAAGGGCCTGGTCGCTGACCCGGACACCGCCTGGGCCGGGACCGACGATTTTTTCCCCGTGAGCCTAACCTTTCCGCCCAGCCCCTTAAAAAACTTTTTAGAGGCCCCCGTGGTCTGGCCCTTAGCCGGGGCCATTAGAGGCGTTTTGGAGCCAACCCCTCTTGATCCCGATAACCCCTTAGCGGCCACGACCGCCGTGGTGGCCGCTAGTGGGCCGGAGTCGTTCTTGGAAACCGATCTCGCGGCCATTAGCCAAAAGAACCCTAAACTAACCGATAACGTTGATCTCGTAGGGCCCTTGGCCTTAGCCACCATCACCACATTGGCGGGCGGTGGGAAGCTGGCTTTGGTCGCCGACTCGGATCTAGTGGCCAATGTCTTTATCGCTAACCCCGGGAACTTAGCCTTGATGGATAGCTTATTAAACTGGCTCATCGCCGGGCCGGACGAGCTACCTAAACCAACCTTGGGGACCTTCTTTAACCTCACGAGTAACCGGGCTAGGCTCATGTTTTGGTTGCCGGTCATTGTTTGGCCCCTTTTAATCGCCCTCATTTGGGCCCTATATTACCGGGGCCGCCGGGCTTAATTAGCCTAATAATTAGCTATAGACCACTATACACTTATATTCAACTTCTATATTGACGAAGTAAAATAAATGACTAAAGGGCTGGCGATTATTATGAATCTCTAAGATGTTTTTTAATAGACTTTAGCGCGCGATTTTCCCAACAATTTTCCAAACCCGGCCCTTTCTGAAGTTTCCAAAGGAATTGGAAAATTGAATCGCTTTTCAGCTTAAAGAAGTTCCCGTGAACGCTATACTCATAAATAATTAACATTATAACAGATATAACAAAAAAATCAATGTATATTTTAAAACATCAAGTATAAAATTACGTGTTTTATTATTCATTGTTTTTGTTCACAATCACTTCCAGAGGTTTAGCCGAGGCCTTTAACCGGCTCGTCTCCCCGAGCGCCCTTATCTATAACTTAGTTGGCCAAGGGGAAAAATTAGCCTTGGACCCCAGCCCTTTGGGTTTAAGCTTATGGACCGAGTCATTAGAAAGACGGAAGGTCTTTTTAAAAGATCACGTCTGGGGCCCTAACTCGCCTTTACCTAAAGGGGCGGCGGCCTTAATCTTAGCCGGCCCCAAAGTCCCCCTTGACCCCGATAAGACCGCTGATTTAATCATCTTTTTAGCCCAAGGCGGAAAGCTCCTGGTTTTAACTGACCCCTTGTCCCCGGGGTTAGATCCCGCGACTTTTTCGGAGATCGGTTTAACCTTGGCTAAGGGCCTGGTCGCTGACCCGGAAACCGCCTGGGCCGGGACCGATGATTTTTTTCCCGTAAGCCTAACCTTTCCGCCCAGCCCGCTGAAAAACTTTTCAGGTTTGAGATTCATTGTTGATTGGTTTCATATTTTTAACCTCAGTTAAAATGTGTAAATAAGCCATCGCATGAACTAGATTCTATTACATAATATTATTGTTTATGATGTTAATATTTTAGAATTAACTTATTTTTTATAGTAAAAACAAAATTAATTTGTAAAACAAGTTTGTCTTAGTATTGAAAGAAGTCTGAAAAAGTTTGTCTCTAACCAGGGTTTAGATTTACCTTGACGTGGCTTCCAATCTAGCGCACTATTTATTTGGAACATAAATCGGCTCTCGGAATTGGCTTCCCTTCACGATCGTCTCCTTTGGTAACGGAATAAGTCTACTCGGCGCTTTTGTTTTAACCTCTAGTGTATCAAATAGATATGTGATTAAACATAATTTTACGCTTAATAACTGAAATAAATAATAAAACATGAAATATATTTTTTAATATAATTCAATGTAATTGTAATAAATATTTAGTTCTTGGGTTACTTCAATTCAGTTAGTAATTATAATTGTTCTAAGTACTTATTGAAGCAATTTCAAGAAAAAACTATAATAGAATAAAAGTGGTAGCTATTTCATTACTATTTTTCTATAAGGGAATTTTTTAATATGTCTAAGCAAGCTATGAATGTCTATGTTTTGGCTGATTTTATAGTCAATTCATTTGGCGTATCTCAAGTATTAGTTGAAAAAAACAACCGTAATATTATAATTGAACCGATGTTAACTAACAATTCTGATTCCGCAAACCCAGAAAATAGCGTTGACGAAACTAAAGCGGGCGCTTTATCACTGGACGACTTTACAGAGGTAAAACTGTTTACTAAAGGTTATAAATTTAACAGAGATGACGCATATGAGTGAGACTAAAGCATTCCTTGATACTAATATTTTAATCTATATTTACTCAGCGGATGAACATGACAAACGTAAGCAAGTGATTAATCGAATTAATTGTTATGATCGGTCAAGTTATTAATAAATCACTAACTATACTTAATATTTTCAATAATTAATTTGATAATCAATAAACTGAATTTAGTCAATATTCATCGCTCTTTTATTAACTTACCTCCAAATTACACTCTAAATACCCTAAACCACTTAGACCGGCTAAACGAGGTTGGGTAGCTTTCGCCCTAGCCATTTTCCCGCTTTTTCGGTGGAGGATAAATTAGAAAATACGCTTTTATCGCGTTATAATAATATGGCCAAAGAGCCTATTACGGATAGGCCTGTGGTTTTGACTGACCTTCTTCATTTTTATCTTGGCCCACTAACCTATGGATAATTTGGCCAAAGAATATCTTGACGCGACTACTATTGGCCATGATTTGACCGTGAGGGTCCATACTCCCAGAGATTGGCCCAACAGTTTTCGCCAACATCCGTCAATTCAGCGATTATTACGCCGACAAGACCGAATTTTGGTATAAGATAGCTATACGGCTCAACCAGTGTTTCCTCTCCCTAATCCGGTCATTCGGTAAACCCATAGCTGGTAAACTCCCTTAAACGCCTCTAAAAAGCCACGCGGGATCTGTTTAGAGAAGACCTTTGGATTGGATACGGCCAATCAGACTAACATTGGACTCCTTCTCGGTCCCAAGACTGGGGATACAGAAGTCAGCGAAAACAACGTGGCGACAATGGTGGCGACAATGGAGAGGAGTTTGGTCGGGCCAATAAATCCCCTAAGGCCAACAGTGGGCCAAGGCGACCCTAGACTGTTCACTTAAACAAAACTGGACGTTAAAGGGGTCCAAAAGTTTTTTATGAGCCCCCTAAGCGCGCTAGCCTTGGGCTTTGTGACCACTATCTATTAAATTTTATATTTTACTAATATTAACAATCAAACGTTCAATTCATCTTAAGGACATAACAGATGTATCATCGCCACCTTATTAATGAAGATTATAGTCTTACGTCAATTGATGACATAATTTCACGTGGTCTTTGGAAAGATTGGGTTGAATTGCGGCAGCAAAGTTTACTGGATAATTCATTGCTTGGCAAAATAGAACGGATTTGTCTAGAATATATAGATGACCCTTATGCCCAAAGGTATCATTTTTGGATGAATTATGTCAAGAAACGACGCAAATCAGTTTGACTGGGAGCTTTTACTGGCCGTAGCGGCCCGATGGCCTCGTCTTCTTCCCGGGGCGGACCTGGTTAGAGGCCTGGTTGGAGGCCTGGTTGGCGGCGCGGACGCGGCTCTTGACGCTGGGCGGTGGATCTCTAACAACGCTGACCAGGCGCTGGTTGATTGGTCCGAACGATTCGCTGAGGCTCTTCTGGAGCTAGAGTCGGTCACCGGCTGGGCTAGCGCCAGAATCAAGCGCCCGGTCTCGCTCTTGGGCAACCTTGGCAACCTTGATGGAATCGAAACGGGAGTTCGCCAATTGATCCGGTCCAAACCTCTGGAGACCACGGTTATCTCTTATAAAGGTTTATCGCTGACCGTCCCCACGGAAGAGGAGACACTGCGGATCAAGTCCTTTTTGATCCTCAAACGAAACGCCACCAGAGACTACGTTGATTTTATCGCGATAGCCGACCATTTAGGTCCTCATCGGGTCGCGATGGCTCTTAGGCGTTTCGATAGCCTCTACCCTCAGAAAAGCGGCCAGTCAGCTCTTCAGCAATTACTAGCCCAACTGTCAAACGCCAGGCCATATGATTTGGATAAGGTCGACCTAGCTAATTTCCGGGACCTGGATAGTCGCTGGAATGACATTGGAAAGGTTCGGACGGCTAGCGCTGACCTGGCCTTAAATATTTTTGACCTGGTTTCCGAAATGGATTCAAACGGCCAGCCATGAGACCTCACCGCCTAAATTTTGGCTAAGCTAAATCCTGGTGGATTGATTGGCCAGCCTGACCGGATATGAGACCCTAAAAATTGTTGAGACTATTTTTCCTGATCTATTTTTCCTGATCTATTTTTCCTGATCAGGGGAATCCGCGGACTTTATAATTGTAATACCAAATTCTTTAGCTATTCTTTCACCATGTTTTCTCCAATATTCATGATATTCTGATGGAGACAGATCTTTAGTTTCCTCATAAATTTCTAGACGAATTTTATTAAGCTCATCTTCAATAGTATTAGGTTTAATCATGATCAATTATCTCCATATTAATTTTAATACAATAACTGATTATATGTTCTAAAAGTTGAATATATTTATATGTCATAAATAACAATCATTTCTTTAGAAACTTTATTGACAAACTTTGGATCGTCTTGTTGCATTTTTTGGCTAAATAAAGAATTTGTAGAAATTAAATCAACGCTTTTATTAGTTACTTCTTCGAAATCATTGCCAATAGCGGCAAAATCGATAAAAGTATGAATCTTTGATTCTGTATAATCAATTATAATATCAATATCACTCTTATCTGTAGCCTCACCTCTAGCGTAAGAACCAAAAATCCATAATCCTTTTAAGTTATATTTTATTGCGATTGGCACTAAAAGATCTTTGATTTGTTCTAATGAATATATCATAACTTACCCCTTTAAAATTTTTAGCTAAACATATAGAATATTTCACATCCATTAAAACCCACAATCATTTTTTCAATCAATATAATTCTAGCGCCACTTCAGATCAGAAGCAAGTCAAAAAAGAAGATGAGCGATTTACAAATTAACTGTTTCAGGTCACCCATGAGCGATGGTCGCCCACCCCGCGCGAATGTCTTTGAATTGGAGATTTGATTTTTAATGTGATATGCGGCCAGCGAATTTGTGGAGCGCTGGTTCTTGGGGGTATATCTGGTGGATAGGATGATAAATAACCTAAAATTTATAATACAGTTTAATTAGGTATTTTTATTTTAGTTTTTAGTAATTTGTTTGGGGGAGTTCGCGCGGAGCCAAAGTCGAAATATTTTTCCCCTGAAAATCCGGGTTAAATAACGGCCCTTAAGCGCGACCGTTGGCTTTTAGGCTCGGTGACGGTAACCTTTGGCTCAGCGAGCGAATCCTTGAAGCGCGTTATCCGCTTTGGCCCTAAGAAAGACCCGTATTTGGGGTCAGCTAAAAGATCTTCCAAGATCTTAATGGCTTGGGGTTTTTGGCTGGAAACTCGATGACCCGCGTAAATACTGGGGTTCGTGTTTTAAAATCCACTTTCGGCCAAAAAAGGGTCGATTTTTTGTCCTAAACCCTTAACGGCTAAGCTCAACCGCTAAGCTCATTAACCCTTCCTAAGCGACCGCCAAGCTCCAGGCTAGCGTCCCGGGGGCCAGGCGGAAAAACTCTAAAAACGCCTCGCCTTGGCTGGACTCTGGTTTATCGGTAGGGTTGGGTGGGTGAGACGGTTAAAGGGGCCTAGCGCCCCTTTTTAGGCCGTTTTTAGGGCGAATAGAGGCGCCAATAATGACCGCTAACGGCTCGGGCGGCGATTAAGGAAGGATTAGCTAGTGAGTTTTGGGCTACAGTTAGAAGGCGGTCCGTCAAGCTTAGGGTTAGGCTTATAACTTAACCGCCATCCGCCGAAGGCGGATCCGGGTACTGGTTTTTAATCTTGTTTAAAACGGATTTAACCGCGGAAAAAGCCTCTATCACTTCTGGATCAAAGTGGTGCCCACTTTCCTGCTCCATGATCTGGATGGCTAAGACCTGGTCAAAGGCTTCTTTGTAGACCTTGCGGCTACTTAAGGCGTCGTAAACGTCGGCCACGGCCACCACTCGGCCATAGATGGAGATCTCCTCGCCCTGTTTACCTATGATCCGGCCATCCGGCCCGGTTTTGTCCGGCAAAGGTTTTCCGGTGGCGATATCCACCCAGCCCGGGTAACCTTGACCGTCCCAGCGCTCATGATGGTCCATAATGACCTTTAAGGTCAGCTCGTCCAAGGGGGTGAAGGGGGTGGCGTACATCCGGCCCCCGCCTAAGACGTGGCCTTCCATGATGGCCCTTTCGCTTTGGTCCAAGCGGGCCGGTTTCGTCAACAAGCTTTTGGGGACGTAGATCTTCCCAACGTCGTGCAACATGGCGGCTAAAGGGAGTAAGTTTAAGGTGTGGAGCCGTTCCTCCTCTTTGACGCCCTTCATTAAGGACCACCGCTCGTAAATGGCCGTGGCCAAGGCGGCCACGCGCCTAGCGTGGGCCAGCGTCTCTTGGGGGTCTTGCGAGGAAATGATCTCCACGTTATGGGTGACCGCTGAGCTCATGGTCATGGATTTTTCCAAAGCCAAAGCCGCGAAACCGCAATAAAAGTTTAAGATCTGCTCGTCCTCATCGCTAAAACAGGTAAGTAACCCCTCTTCGCCTAAAGGGTTTATCAACTGCAAAACCCCTAAAGGCTCCGTCCCTAAAGTGGCTAAAGGCAAAGTCATGATGGCCTGACAGATGTAGGAGGACTCATTGTCAAACCCCGTGTAATGCTGATACGGGGCCTCGGGATCGATGCTGGAGGTGTCGTTAATGGTTAAGCTCTCCCGCTCCAAAGCCACGTAACCGGCCAAAGTGGTCCGGTCCACCTCTATATTGCGGTTAAAAAAAGGCAATTCCGTGGGGTCATCGATAATCCGGTCCAGATAGTCGTTCTGGCTTTGGGCGAAGATCAGTTTCCGGCCTCTTAACAGGTAGATGGTCCCGGCCTCGCACTTGGTTAAAACCCGGGCCGAGGTTAAGATCTTCTCCAAAAGGAGGCCCAGGTCAAAAATCGAGTTGAAGCTGGAGATCATCCGGCCAACTTCGTTCAGTCTGTCAATCTGGTTTCTGGCCATATTGTCCTGACTTATCCTCTCCAAAAATTGGCCCCAAAAGAAAATTTTCGACACTAAAACACCTTATTTACTGGCTATTGATAGCCGAATGAACGGCGCCGGCGATATCCTCTAAAGAATAGGGCTTCGAAACAAAGCGCTTAGCCCCTAAGGCTTGGGCTCTTTCCACCTCATCGCCATCGGCCATGCCACTGGCGATAATGGCCTTTTGCCCAGGTTTAAAGGCCAAAATGGCCTCATAGGTCTCCCGCCCGTTTAAGCCGGGATGCATGATCATGTCCAGGATGACTAAGTCGGCCTCGTGGCTCTTTAAGTACTCCACGGCCTCTTCCCCCGAGGCCACGGAATGGGTCTCGTAACCTAAGGTTTTGAGCATCTTTTGGGCCAGTTTCCTTTGGATGTCCACGTCATCGACCACTAAGATCATTTCCCCGTGGCCCCGAAACTCCTCCGAGACCTTAAGGGCGCTTTTGGGTTTAACTTCCGGAAGAAGCGGCAGGTAAACCCGAAACTCGGCCCCATAAGGGGAGTTTTCCAGCTCCACCCCGCCCTCATGCTCTTTAGCGATAATGGCTACCACGGCCAAGCCTAAGCCGGTGGCGGTTTTCCGGGAGTAGAAGGGCTCAAAGATCCGGCCCACTTCCTGGGGGTTGACCCCCGGGCCATTGTCCCGGACGGCGAATAAGGCGTACTCCCCAGGCTGGAACCGGTCCATGGTCTCCAGAGGCTCTTTTAAAAACACCTTCCTTGTGGTCACGGTGATTAACCCGGCTCCTTCCGGGTCTTTTTGCCCGCCCACGGCCTCAATGGCGTTTTGGACGATGTTACTAACGATCTTCTTTAGGTGAGAAAGTGAGCCCGAGACTTGGACCCCGTCCTTTTCTAAACCAACCGCGAAGCTAATCGGTCGCTTTTGGCGCGCTAAAAGCTCTTTAGCCTCCTTAGACTCCAAAACCTCCTCCACCAGCTCGTTTAAGTTGACTGGGGCCCTAGTGGTGGCTAAACCCTTGGCCAAGGTCAAGAGATCGCTGACCACGGCGGCGGCCCTTTGGCCAGCTTCCATGATCTCGGCGATAAGCTCTTTTTGGTTAAAGTTGAGGTTATTGTCGCGGAGCAAAAGCTCGGGGTAACCGACTAAACCCGATAAGATGTTATTGAGCTCATGGGCCACCCGGGCGGCCATTAAACCCATGGCTTCCATCTTTTGCGAGCGAGCCAGTTTTTCCTGGAGGCGCATCCTTTCTTTTTCCGAGTCTTTTAAAGCCGTGATATCCACAAAAATGCTTAAAAAGAAGCGCTCATCGCCAATGGGTAAGGATTTGGAGGTGAATAGAAACTTAATGACATTCCCTTCCTTATTGGTCACCTCTAACTCTTGGTTAACCACCGAGCCCTTAGCCACCACCTCGGCCCGGATCTTCTGCCGTAAGAGGGACTCCACGGGAAAGTAAGTTTCTAAGTTATGGCCTAAAACATCGCCTAAGCCCTGGCCCACAAAACTGGCGAACTCGGCGTTGGCCTCAACTAGCCTTTCCTCCTGATCAGTTATGACGATTAAAAGGGGCGAATAGTCAAAGACCGTTCTAAACTTGGCTTCCGAGGCGGCCAAATACGCCCGGGCCTCCCGCTTCTGGGCCACCATGCGGTTAACCGAGCGGGCTAAATGGCTAAACTCGTCAAAGGGCTGGCTGTCCGGGTTCATCTCAATGGAGCTAGTGGCCGCGTTCTCAAAGAAATAATAAAAGTTCTCAAAACTGCGGCGAGCTTTATGGGCCACGTACCGGCCCAAAACCGCGGTTAAAAGCAAGACGCAGACAAAAAAGACCAAAACGCTTAAAGCTTGGCCTTTAACCCGGCTAAGAAGCTCGGCCCGCTTATGGGCTAAAGCCTCCTCCAACTCCCCTTGGTCATTGTAGTTTAAAACCACCCAGTCCCAAGGCAAAATGGTCTGGTAATAGCCCAAAGCCTTTCTCACTTGGTCAGTGTCGTCTTGGTAGAAAAACTCCAATAACCCGGTGTTCTGGGTCTTGGCCCCTTGGATGACTTCCTGGGCCCCTTTAGCCAACAAAGGATCCGTGGCGGTGAAAATGTTTTGGCCCATTAACTCGCTTTTGTGGCTAAAAATAACTTGACCGTTAAAATCGAGGATTAAAAGGATGGTCCCATAGGGCGAGGGCGTGGTCCCGGCCCAGCGGAGGATATCCTCCTTGGCCTGGCTTTGGGACTCGCTAAAGAGCCCGGACGAGCCCAAGATCCAACCTAGTGGCTTAAAGATTTTTAAGAAAGAGGCCGGTTTTTCCGTTTTATCGGGCCACAAACCCGCGAAATCATAGCGATAAAAGCCTTCCCCTTTTTTGGGCAAACTAGCCACGATCTCTTGGATCTCCGCGTTGGGGGCGGCCCTTTGGCCCCCTTGGGAGAGTAAGCGGCCCTCTAAGTCTAAAATAAAGTAACGGGGTCGGCCTTTAGCGTCCTTAAACTCCCCAGCGAACTTTAATAAAGCTGTCTCATTGGCTTTAAGCTCTTCTTCCGTTAGGCTAAAAAGAGCCTTATAAGCGGCTAAGGTCTCGGCTTTAACGGCTTGGTAAAAAACCACTGGCCCATCGACGGTTTTGGAGTCAATGTAGCTCGCGATCCTTTGGGTCTCAAAGCGGATGGACTTTTCCCAAGAGGCCCGGTACTCGGCGGCTATGGCCTGGCTTTCCTTTTCCGTCTCGGCCCTTTGGAAATTAAGCCATAAGACGGCCCCTAAAAAAACCGCGCCCATAGTTACCCCCACTATCAAAAAGAGGAGGAACTGAGTTAGCTGGCGCTTCGGTGGCGTCTCGACCAGCTCTTCAGAGGAACGATTTTTCATTCCAGGCCCTTTTAGCCTTATATATATTAAGGTTATGGAAAATGATTTTTAAACTAGCTTTTTTGTTTCTTAATTATAAAGCTTGGCGCCTTTAAGGCTAACTTAGGTCATTTAACCGGCTCGGCCCAAACCCCTAGCCGACCAAGGGGTTTTAAGTAACCGCCTGACCTTAAGGCTAAATAACTTAACCTTTTTCCGGGACAAAGCCCCTAAAAGCCAAACTAGCCCCCAACGGATCTTTAAAGTTTAAACCCAGAAAGGTTAAATCCCGCCAATTAAGAAGACCTAACCCGAGTTTCGCAGTTATGAAAAACTGAGGGTTTAACTAGCTGAAATCATTAATAAATTCAAGACGCTTCTGTATTACCCACCAACCCACAATCGGCGGACAGCATTTAAAACA
>JAISRZ010000034.1 GCA_031273455.1 Deltaproteobacteria bacterium
CTTTAGAGCAAATTTCGAAAGCTACCGGTTTAGGCCCTGAAGAACTTAACAAATTATAAATTCTTGGTCCCAGTAGATCCAACATCGACTTTTCCGATGGCAAATCCATTAACTTTGAACCCATTTTAACGCTCTTTTAGCGTTATAAGGCCTCAAGCTAATGACGGATAGCCCCCTCATCATTGTAGGTCTAGACCCGAGAATAAAACTGGTTACGGTTTAATCCTTCCGCCAGGTTCCCGACACAACCAGGTTCCCGACTTACTTTTTGGCGCCTATTCTTCATGCGGTCTTCTAGCGGTCTTATTGTCCCGAAAGGAACGCCGTCTGATGAATTTGTAGCCGTTCCCGATAATTTTTGACCCGCGTTAAAATGACTTGTTCTGGACCATTTTTATAGCTAAAAAGAGCCTTTATCTAGCGTGTTTTAGCGATTTAAGGCGATCGTAATTTTGAGCCGAATATGGTATAGTTATATAGGTCTTAAAGTAAAGGTCCCCTTTTGTCTCGCCAAAAGGCCAAAAGTCTATAGGACCTTAGTTCCCGATTAAGGTCACGCGCCCCAACAAATACGGGGTATAATGGAGATATCCAATGGCCTTAAAAGATTTGCCTAAGGAAGATATACCTTTTACCTAAATAATTGACGATAACTATTTATACGCGGATAAAACCAGATACATATATCAGCTCTTGTTACGCTAGAAAAGTTTTAGCCAAGCGGCCAAGCGAAAACTTAAAACCGCGGAAATCTCGCGAATTTTTCCCCTGCCCCAGAGGCGATTAACCGTGGCCAAGGCTAACCACCTTCTGGCCCAAGTCGCCCTGACTTTGTTAGCTAAAGGGGGAACTCAATAAAGTTTTGGCTAAGATGGCCCGGGAAAAACTTTCTCCAGAAGAAATCGCGGAAACCTTCCAAAACGCTATCTCTAGTTGGGTAAAGTCTAAAGAGGAAATTGATAAAGACTTGTCTAAGGCCGACCAAACAAGCCCTTACCGCCATCAAGGATAAAGATTATCACGCCGCTTTGAAACTGACGCCGCTAAGTTTATTGATCTGGGGATGGCGGTCTATGGCCAACCTATTAAGGTCGTTTCGCCACTAAATACCACCTATACGGCTAGCTAAGGCCTAAAGCGCCAAAAAACCGATCTAATATCGTCCTAAACGATTTATTAGCGTACCATTTAAACCTTATTAATCCCAGTCGTCACTTATACGCTCAAAGTCGCCCTTAAGCCTTTAAGCCAACCTTAAGGTTTGGGAAACTTTAGATTTTTCCCCGATCTCCAGCCGTAACCCCCTTCCCTTTACCATCTCCATCCTAGAGGAACGAAGCTTAGGCCCGCGCCTTTGTTCGCTCGCTTTTTTTAGCTAAAGGGCTTATCCAACGGTGTCGTATTAAAGCCAACTTAGCCTCAGGGACTTAAGGTCATTAGAGCCAACGCCCTAAGGCCAGGCCGCTCGCGCGTTAGCGACTGCGGTGGATCCCCTTGACTTGCCTAAAATGGATATCCTGGGTTATAATGCTTTCTAGTCTTGATAGGATTTTGTTTTTTTGTTTAAATGTTACAGTAAATATTATTAAATAACTATTTATTAGCGTTTTTAGTTTAATTTCAGGGTGAGGCCAAGGCCAGGCCATAGGCTAGACTTTGGTCCTTTAAGCCCCCTAACGGAAGGTCAGAGCGGTTTTCGCCCTTTTCGCCCGAGACCTTCTAAGGCCTATTTTGGCCTTTTTTGGGTGACCCATGCGCCGACGCTTTATCCAAGCTCTCATAGCCCTCCCGCTTCTAACTCTGTTCGCCTGCACTCAAGCTATCTACGTGCCTGGGGAAAAACAGCCCCCCACCAACGAGGACGTGGCCGAGACCGGGCCGGGCAGTTTAAAGGTGGACGTTCGGGCTTACCAGTGGATCATGATTAATGGGACCACCCACATGAAGGTCATTGGCGAAGTGGTCAATAACTCGGGGCGACCCCTCCAGGGCTTACGTCTTATTGGGATTCTCCATGACCAAGACGGGACCCCCATCGCCCACGGGGCTAGTTATATTTACCCCACCTACCTGCCCGCCGGCGGGGTGGGCTCTTTTGAGTTCGTGGGTTTAAACAAACGCGAGCGGGGTTTAAAGCATACCCGTTTAATCACCACCGTCTCCGCCAACTCTTTGAGATAACCTCTTTATGATTCATATTAAATCCGCCCGGGAGATTGAGCGGATCCGCCAAAGCGCGGCTTTGGCCTCCCAGACCTTGGACTACGCCCAATCCGTCACCAAACCCGGGCTCTCCACCAAAGAATTGGATCTCTTAATTAAGCGGTTCATCATGGACCATGGGGCCAAATCCGCGACTTATGGCTACAAGGGGTTTCCCGGGTACGCTTGCGTCTCCATTAACGAGGAAGTGGTCCACGCCATTCCCGGGAAAAGACTGATTAAAACCGGGGATATCGTCAAGGTGGACGTGACCACGGATCTAAACGGTTACTTTGGCGACACTTGCCGGACCTTTATGATGGAGCCGGTCTCCGAAAAAGCGCGGCGTTTAGTGGAAGTGACCAAGACCTCTTTAGAGCTGGCCATTCAAACGGTGCGCAATGGCTCGAGGATAGGGGATATTGGGGCGGCCATCCAAACTTACGTGGAAAAAAATGGCTTTAGCGTGGTCCGCGACTTTGTCGGGCACGGGGTGGGCGTGGCCTTCCATGAGGACCCCAACATCCCCCACTACGGCAAAGCTGGAACTGGCCTCCGTTTAAAAACCGGCATGGTCATCACCATTGAGCCCATGATCAACATTGGCGACTGGCGGATCAAAGTCTTAGCCGATGGCTGGACCGCGGTCACTCAAGACGGGAGCTTATCAGCCCAGTTTGAGCACACTATCTTAGTGACCGCCACGGGAGCGGAGATTTTAACCAAGTATTAAGCCCTAACCTCTAGTTAAGCTAGTTAAGCGGGGTTTAAGCCATAAAGGGCGTTTATAAAACGCCCGTTTTCGGCCGATAAATAAAGTGGCTCTCAGCCTTAGGCCAGTTAAGCTTATGCCCATAGAAACCCGCCCCATCGATAACCCGGAGGCCCTCTTTGAGGAGGGCAAGAAATTTTATTTCTCGGGCCGAGATAGCGCTAACGATCCCCTCATGGCTCTATCCTACTTTGAGCGGGCGGCCAACCTGGACTTCGCCCCAGCCCAACGGCTTTTGGGGGTCTGCCTTTTGGAAGGGCAAATCACCCCGAGAAATATCCCCCAGGCCCTTTACTGGCTGGAGCGGGCCGATAAAAGAGGCGACCCTCAAGCCACTTTTAGTTTGGCGAGAATGTACGCCCAAGGCTTGGGCGTGGCTAAAGACTGGTCCAAGGCTTACCGTCTACTCCATAAGCCCGGGGCCGTTGGTCTCCCGGAAGCCAAGGCTTTAGCCATTCGTCTTAAAGAAGAGCTCTGGAGCTTATACCCCAACCTTTTGGCGGCCATTAGCCAAACCGAGACGGAGATCCGGAGCGGGCTTAACTTAAGGAATCAGCGGTTCGTCCAGTCCTTTCTGACCCCGGGCCGCGTGGCTTTGGATCTTGAGGAGTTTGACATCCTTTTGGCTCTTAACCTGGGCCAGATCACCCCAGAAAACGCCTTAACGGCCCTAAGAAAATGCCTGACCCATTATTACCAGATAGCCCAAGGGGACCCGAGTCTCTAAACCCCTACCCTAACCTGGCTCAGCCCCCGGATGAGACCGGTCTAGAGAAGATCTGCCTTTTTCCCGGGAAGTTAGCCGCTTTAACCAAAGGCGGCTTAGATCCTCTGTACCCGGTCTCGGTGGAGCTATCCCTAACTAGCCGCTGTAACTTAAACTGCTTATGGTGCTCAGAACTGGCTTTACGCCAAAGATCCCCAGACAGTTGGTCTTTGGCGTCTTTAACCCGGCTATTCGAAGATTTAGTGGCGGGCGGGACCAAGGGCGTGACCATCGAGGGCGGTGGCGAGCCCACTTTAGCCCCTTTTTTCGCCAAGGCCACCCAAACGGCGGTTGATTTAGGCTTAAAGGTCGGTTTAATCACTAATGGCCTAAAACTTTTTAACCGGAGCCAACCGCCCAGCTTTTACCGCCTTTTTCAGTGGATTAGGGTTAGCCTGGACGCGACCGACGCCCCCGAGTGGTTAAAGCTGAAAGGTTTTAACGGTTTTGACCAGGTTATGGACAACCTAAAAACCTTAGCCAATTTAGCCCATGGCCCCACGGTGGGGGTGGGTTACGTTTTAACCAACCAAAACGATGACCCCGATAAACTAGGGGCTTTAGCCGTAAGGCTCCGGGACTATGGCCTTGCCTACCTCCAGTTAAGGCCAGTCGTCGATCACCCAGAGTTAACTAGCCAAAGACATTTAGGGTTTTTAAGCCAACTCCAAACCCCTTCTTTCGCCGTCAGTTTAGCCGCCTTAACCGACAACCAAGGGGCCGGTAACGATGGGTTGCCTTGCTTGGCCCACAGTTTATCCACGGTTATCACCGCCGATGGGGCCATGTGGCTGTGCGGGCGGTTAGGCCACGACCAGGGGGCCGGGCCTTTAGGTTACGTGACCCAAACCCCTTTCCCGGAAATCTGGGCTGGAAAAAATCGGGCCGCCCAAGCTAAATTGGCCGGCAGTGGGGATTTTTGCCAAGGCCATTGCCCGCCTTGCCGGATGACCAAGTACAATCGCCTTTTAAGTCGCTTAACGCGGATCCGGACCCGCGATTTCATATGAAAAAAACCCACCGCCCCCGGATCGGGACCGAAGAGCGCCGTTTGCCAGCGGTCGTTCTGGCTAAAGCCAATTCCGGGGAAGCGGATCTGGTGGTGACCTTTTTAACCCGGGAAATGGGTCTGGTCACGGCCTTCGCCAAAAACGCCCGAAAAAGCGTTAAGCGCTTTGGCGGCGGGTTATTAAGCCCAGCCCGGGCCGCTTGGTTTGATTTTCGGATCTACCCTAACTCGGATCTGTTTTTAGTGGCTCGCGGGGAAAGCCATCCGGCCATCCCCTTGCCCTCCACCGAGCCCCTGGCCATGGCCTTATCCTCCTGGGCCGTGGAGCTAGTGAAGGCCTTTGAGGCCCCCCGGAACCCCGCCCCCTACTCCTTTAACCTCCTTCTGCGCCACTTAATCCAGTTAGCCAAGGTCCCGGACTTTACGGCCCCGGCTTTGGAAGGGCGGCGTTTATCCTTGGGGTTCACTAAAAGTTACTTGGAGTTGGCCGGTTTTGGGCCCACTTTAACCCACTGCCGGGTCTGCGGGGCGAAACCCTTACCTTCGGAGAGCTGGCTATTAAACCCGGCCGAAGGCGCGGCCTATTGCCCCCAGTGCTTAGCCCCGGGCGGCTTTAAAGTTAAAGGGGCGGTGGTTAAAGCCTTAGGCGACATCGTTGACCACTTAACTGGGCCCCATTTAGCCGAAGCGGATCTGGCCTTGGCCGAAGGGTTTTTGGCCAAGATGGCCACCATGGCCGCGGACCGGACCTTTCGGAGCCGGACCGTTTTAACTAGCCTTTTAATGGCCCCCAAAACGGCCACCCCATGCCCCTAGAAAGGTTGCAAAAAATCTTGGCCCAAGCCGGGTTAGCCTCCCGGAGGGGGGCCGAAAAACTCATCCTAAGCGGCCGGATCGCCCTGAACGGACAAGTGGTCACCGAGTTAGGCCAGAAGGCCGATCCCAGCCTTGACCGGTTAACCATAGACGGCCAGGCGGTGGCCCTAAACCCGCGGCTCGCGCACTTCATGTTCCATAAACCGAGCGGTTACCTAACCACCTTGGCTGACCCCCAAGGCCGACCCACTATCAAACCCTTTTTGGACCGCCTGGGCCAAAGGGTTTACCCGGTGGGTCGCTTGGACCTGGACGTGTCGGGGATCTTGATCTTAACCAACGATGGGGAGCTAGCCCGCCGGTTAATGCACCCGTCCTATGAGGTCCCCAAAGTTTATCGGGTCAAAGTGGCCGAGCGGTTGGACCAAAGGGCCTTGGATTTATTAAGCGGAGGCCGCCTTTTAATTGGCGACCAACCAGCGGCCCCGGCCAAAGCCCGGATCGTTAAAACTGGCCCAGACCAAGGTTGGCTGGAGCTCATCTTAACCGAGGGGCGCCACCGCCAGGTGAAACGGATGTGCTCGGCCGTGGGCCACCCGGTGGTGGTCTTAAAAAGGGTGGCTTATGGCGATATTAAGCTCGACCCCCAACTGGCCCCGGGCCAGATTAGATCCTTAACCCCAAAAGAGATCTTAACTTTAAAGTCGAAAGTCGCTCTGGACCGCGACCAGTTAGAAGGGCCTAAAACCGCCCTAGACGGCGTCAGCCATCGGGGCCCAAAAAGGGCCCATAACAACTATCCCCCTAAGTTACCCCGGAAAGGATAACCATGGCCGCGACGGATTTCACCCGGTTATTTTCGGCCTTAAAAGAGGTCCCGCCTTTAGCTTTGGAAGGCCGGGTGACCAAAGTCACGGGTTTGGTCATTGAGGGCGATGGCCCAGCGGCCTCGGTCGGGGAAGTTTGTAAGATCATAGCGGGCGCCAGCCCGCCTTTGGAAGCCGAGGTGGTGGGCTTTCGGGACAAAACCATTCAGCTCATGCCCATTGGCGATATGAGCGGTTTAACCCCAGGGAGCCGCATTATCGCCACCGGCAAACCGGCCATGGTTAAAGTGGGTCGGGAGTTATTAGGTCGAATCTTGGATGGCAAAGGCGACCCTTTGGACAATAAGCCGCCAATTAGCCAAGGCCTTATGTACCCAGTTAGATCCAAGCCGGGAAACCCTTTGGCCAGAGGGCGCATCGCCGTCCCCATGGACGTGGGGGTCCGGGCCATTAACGCTTTAGCCACCTTAGGCCAAGGCCAACGGGTCGGGGTCTTCGCGGGCTCGGGGGTGGGCAAAAGCACCTTAATGGGCATGATCGCCCGGCACATGCGGGCCGACGTTAACGTCATCGCCTTAATCGGCGAGCGGGGCCGTGAGGTTCGCGAGTTTATTGAAAAAGATTTAGGCCCCGAGGGCTTGGCCCGGAGCGTGGTGGTCGTGGCCACCAGCGAGCAACCGGCCTTAACCCGGGTTCGCGGGGCCAACGTGGCCACGGCGGTGGCCGAGTATTTTCGGGACTTGGGTTTAAACGTCATCTTAATGATGGACTCCGCCACCCGGTTCGCTTACGCGGCCCGGGAAGTGGGTTTATCCATTGGCGAGCCCGCCACCACCCGGGGCTACACCCCTTCGGTCTTCGCCCAGTTGCCCCAGCTTTTGGAAAGGGCCGGGGCTTGGGAAAAAGGGAGCGTCACTGGGCTTTACACGGTTCTAGTGGAAGGCGATGACATGAATGAGCCCGTGGCTGACGCCATGCGCTCCATCTTAGACGGGCACCTCGTGTTGCGGCGGGAGTTAGCCGACCGCAACCAGTTTCCAGCCTTGGACATTTTGTCGAGCGTCAGTCGCTTAATGACCGATTTAGTGGATAAAACCCATTTGGCCGCGGCGGCCAAGTTTAAAGAGCTTATGGCCGTGTACCGGCATAATGAGGACATGATTAACATCGGGGCCTACCAAAAGGGCTCGAGCCAGGAAGTGGACCAAGCCATTCTCTACTATCCAAAGCTCGTGAACTTTATCCGCCAGGCCACGGATGAGGCTGTGTCCTTCGTTGAGGCCCAAAAGGCTTTAATGGCCGTTTTAACCGCTTAAAAGTTAACTAAAATTTTCTTCGGGGATACTTTTCTTCTGGGATACTATCTTCTGGGATTCTATCTTCTGGGATTCTATCTTCTGGGATTATGGTATGGCCGTTTGGGAGAAATTAAAGTCATTAAGGCTTTATGTTGACCATTTCCACCCCTTTAATAAACACATAAGGTAGGCGAACTATATGAGACCAATATTACCCCCCTTACCCTTCCTAACCCGGCTCAGCTTACTGGGCCTCTTGTTAGCCGTTCTGGCCCTTGCCCCGGATCTGGCTTTAGCCGCCGAGGGCCATGGGGCTTCGGAACTCCACCTAGATGGGGCCCATTTATCCGTCCTTTTCGCCATACCTTTCGCCGGGCTCTTATTGTCCATCGCTCTTTTTCCCTTACTCGCGGCGGGTTTTTGGGAACATAACTTCGGGAAGGTGGCTTTTTTCTGGGCCTTATTGTTCTTAGTCCCGGGGGCTTATTTTTTAGGCCCTAAAGTCACTTTATACAGCGCCGTCCATACGGTGATCGCCGAGTACTTGCCCTTTATCATTCTTCTACTAAGCTTATTCACCATCGCCGGGGGCATTCGCTTAAAGGGGACCTTATCGGGGACCCCCCTAATGAACCTCGGGTTCTTAGTCACCGGAACCTTACTGGCCAGCCTCATGGGGACCACCGGGGCGGCCATGCTTTTAATCCGACCGTACTTAAAGGCCTCGGCCCACCGCCGCTACCGGGTCCATAACGTGGTCTTTTTTATCTTTTTAGTGGCCAACATTGGCGGCTCCATGTCGCCTTTAGGCGATCCCCCGCTGTTTTTGGGGTTTTTAAAGGGCGTCTCCTTTTTCTGGACCACCGAGAACATCTGGCGGGAAACTTTATTGATGGCCGTCCTCCTTTTGACCATCCACTTTTTCATTGATCTGTACCTTTTCAAAAAAGAGGGGAGCCCAGTGGCCGTCAAAGATGAGCCTTTGGGTTTAGAGGGATCTTTAAACTTCCTCCTCCTTTTGGGCGTGGTCGGAATGGTTTTGTATAGCGGTCTGGCCACCTCGGAAGGTTATCTAACCATTTGGGCGGACATCACCTATCGCTATTCGGACATGATCCGGGACGGGAGTTTATTGGGTTTAACTATCCTCTCTTTAGTCTTAACCCCTAAGGCCACCAGACGCGGCAACCACTTCACCTGGGAGCCCATCTTGGAGGTGGCCAAAATCTTCGCGGGCATCTTCATGACCATGATTCCGGCCATCGCCATTTTACGGGCGGGCCCGGATGGGGCCTTAAAGTCTTTAATCGCCTTAGTCACTAGCGAGGGTGGGCAACCGGTCAACGCGGCCTACTTCTGGCTAACTGGCTCTTTATCCAGCTTTTTAGACAACGCCCCGACTTACTTGGTCTTTTTTAACACCGCTGGCGGCCAGGCCGAAACTTTAATGACCCAAATCCCTCGGACTTTAGCCGCCATCAGTTGCGGGGCCGTCTTTATGGGGGCCAACACTTACATCGGAAACGCCCCCAACTTTATGGTCCGGTCCATCTCCGAGGAGCGCGGGGTGCGCATGCCAAGCTTCTTTGGCTATATGGCCTGGTCCGTGGGTATTTTAGTCCCCTTGTTTGGTTTAGTGACTTTAATCTTTTTTTAAAGGCCATAAGGGGCTAAACCCTAAAAAAACCTAGATAGGTGTATAATTAGGGTAAGCGGCCTAAGGTTAGGGCGAGCTTTTTAGGGCTTGGGGGATAAGCTTAGGGACAGTTTTACGGATCGGCCGCTAAACTCCCGTTAGCTTACGGCCCTAGTCGCTTAAGGGAGATAGGGGCCATGAGAAACTTAAAAAAGGGAGAGCTAAAAAAGATCGTTTCGCCTAAGTTTTGGGCCCTCGTAGCTTTAATGGCTCTATTGGCCTTAGGTTTAGCCAGCCAACATCTCTTGGCCCAAGAGGACGATGATTTAACGGCCCTCTTTGAGGACGCCCCGGATGAGGCCGCCCCCCCAACTTCGAGCCTTAATCCGCCTTTACCGCCCAACGCCCCGCCCGCCCCCAGCGCCCCGGCGGTAACTTCTCCCCCGCCGCCGCCCCCAGCGGCGGCTAGGCCCGCGCAAACTAGCCCGGCGCCAACTAGCCCGGCTAATCCGGCCCCGGCTAACCCTAACCCAGCGGCCCCGAACCCCACGCCCGCCGCGGCCCTGACCCCGCCGCCCGCGGAGCTCACGCCTTTACCGCCGCCGCCTTTGGCCCCCAACCCTAACCCGGCCCCCCCGGTCGCGCCAGCCCCAACGCCCGCGCCCGCGACCGAGAACCCCTCTTTGGATATCCCCAGGGTTCAAGGGCAAGTGGTCACCCCCCCGCCGCCCGCTTGGCGGCGGCAGTCCTCCGAGTCGGCGGCCCCCCACGTGGCCGGGGCCCCGCCGCCGGACTTTGACTCCAGCCAAAGCCGATGGCGGCAAATGGACGTGGGCCAATACGATCGGTCCCGGGGCGACCCGACCCCGGGGAACGCTAACGCCGCCGCCCCGGCGGCGGTGGTCGATAACCCGCCGCCCCCGCCCGGTAAAGGCGCTGAGGCCAATAACCAGTTGCGGGAGCTTTTTAGCGACATGCTGCCACCGCCGCCGCCCGAGCCGCCCGCCGCCGCCCCGCGCTCTCCCGCTACGCCCGCTAGCCCCGCGGGCTCGGTCACCCGGCCTTTAAGCCCGCCGCCCGCGGCTAGCGCTCCCCCAGCGACCACGCCGGCCCCGAGGCCTTTAAGCCCCCCGCCCGCGGTTAATAGAACGCCTCCGGCCCCTAATCCGCCGGCCCGGGCCGCGGCTTCGCCGCCGCCGCCCCCCCGGCCAATTAGCCCGCCCCCGGACCCGACTGAGCCTAAAGGCCCCGCCTTGTCGCGGGCCGGTTCCTTACTGAGCGAAAGGGGGATGGAAAGCCCGGACCCCAAAGTGGGGGCCTCGTCCATTTTAGCCCCCGCCCCGCCGGAGGACCCGCAACCCGACCCTAAAGCCAAACCCGGAAGGGCCGCTAAAGAAAAGCCTAAAACCGAGCCTAAAGCCCCATCTCGGGCCAAAAGCCCGAGTTCGGGGAACGCCCCGCGGCGAGCGGCCCCCGCCCCTTTGGCCCGGCCCAACTTAAGCGTTTTAGTGGTTAACGAGACTGGTCGGCCCGGGGTGGGGGATAGTTACTTAACCGTCTTGTCCCAAATGGGTTATAACGTTATTGGGGTGACCAATGGTTTAGCCCAAGGGTCGGGGCCCACGGTGATCACTTATCAACCCGGTCAGCGCGGCCAAGCCCAAGCTTTAGCTAGGCGCTTGCCTGGCCCCAAGGTGGTGGTCCAGGCTACGGGGAATCTGCCCGCCGGGGCGGTGGTGACGGTCCGTTGAGTTTACGGTTGGTCCACCAGCCAGTGGGGGGCCAAGCGGTCCTTTTAGAAGAAAAAGACCGCTATTTAAAACTCCTCCAAGAGCGTTTTGGCCGCCGCTTTAGGGAGTATCGCCGGAACTGGGCTTTAGCCGAGCGACGGCGATATTTGGGGCCTTTTCCCTTAAGTTTGGACCTGGCCTTAAATAGCGGTTGTCAACTCCATTGCCCCATGTGCCCTCTACCGGCTCGGCCGGAGTCCCAAAAAAACCATTCCCTCTCCCCCGCTCTATACAGTCGCTTCATGGCCGAGGCCCAAGAGTTCGCTTTGCCCGCCTTAACCTTAGGTTTGGCCAGTGAGCCCTTATTAAGCCCAGACCCAGTTAAACGCGTCCAAGAGGCCGTTAAAGCCGGGATCATGGATATCCGCTTAGGCACCAATGGGCGGTTATTAACCGAGCCCCTGATCGAGGCCTTAATCGACTCCGGTCTGACGCGTTTAGAAATATCTTTGGACGCGGTGGAGCCTATAACTTACCGGGCCATTCGCGGTGGGGATTTAACGGCCCTCGAAAAGCGGATCCACTATTTTTTAGATAAACGGGCTAAACTAGGAACGGTCTGGCCGTTATTAAGGGTTAGTTTTTTAAGGCTCCCTTTAAACGAAGGGGAGCTTAAGCCCTTTATTAAACGCTGGTCCAAAACGGCTGATCTTATCGCCACCCAAAAGCCCATCTGGTTTCCAGGCTCGAAGCTCCCTAAACCCCCGGACAAAAAGATTAAAACCGTCCCCTGCGGCCAACCCTGGCAAAGGCTAGGGGTCACCCATGACGGGCGGATATGGCCCTGCTGTAGTTGGTATGGGGAAAAATTGTTAAAAGTCTCGGCCACCAACCTCCCTATCCGGAAAATCTGGCTGGCGAAAGAGCTATGGTCTTTACGAACTAGCCTTTTATTGAATAAGCCTGACCCGGAATGTTTGGTCTGCGCTAAGGCTGGGGCCTTTTAGGAGGTTAAAGAGCTTTTAACTTTTTAAGGCCAGATTTCTAACATTTTTAACTCTTAACCTAAGACCCTTAACCCAACTCTATACCCCGCGGGCGGCCAGCCAGGCCAACATTTCAACGCCACATCACTACGGCTAACGAGCGGGTCTTGACAGCTAGAACCCTTAAAAGAGCCTTACTTTGGCTGGTTATCGTCTGGCCAAAGGGGCGCTCGAAAAATATAGACTAAACGATTTCGTGACGAAGGTTATTGACAACTAATCGATAAGGCCATTGAGCCTAAAAAACGCGATATATTTTATTGACGCTAACTTGTCGTGAGCGGAGGGCCACTCAATTTCCTGGATTGATCAGGGGGTTCAGCTTGTTAAGGATCTGTTGAGGATAAAGGTGGCGATGAGGGGTGTAGCGAGGGGTCAGCTAGGCTTGACGATGCTAAGGCTTAACGATACTAGGTTTGGCGATTGGCCTTCCAATGGACGAATAAAAACTAGAATTACTTAAAAAGTATAGTTTTACATAAATACCGTGTATTTAGATATTAAAAATTAAATAAAGATATTCATACTATATATATTTATTATTTTATAACGCTCTATTTATTTATCAGAAGATAAATTTATTAATTATAATTTTTCAAATAACATATTGTTTCGCTTCATTGAGTCATTAACAATTTTGTCATAAGACAATACTTTAATCTCAGCGTTAAAATTATTCAGAAAATGAAAACTCCCCAGGTTATCTGACGTGGGCCAAAAACCTCGTCCATCCAAGATAGGCTTTAGACTGGGAGTTATATCGCAGACAGCGTAGAGATAAAATTTAGTTGAGTTATTTACTTTTATAAGTTTATTGTTACTATCTAAAACATTATTATTTCTAAGTTCTCTCGTATAAGAAATTAATTGTTGCACTGGATTATTGCTTTCAGTATATTCATCATACATTAATCTTTTAAATTGAAACAAAAAAATTGTGTTAAATATATCAGATTTATTAGAGATATCTGAAAATATGAAATTTTTATCAAAAACTAAAAAATCTTGGCTAAATTTGTCTTGACAATTAATAAAAGCCTGGTCAGAAGCTAGAAAATCACAATACGTTAACTGCTCATCAATTAACCAAAGATTATGTCTATTATGTAAAACATGTTTATTAATAGTATTTTGTTGATATATTAATTCACTGATTAATTTTTCTTTCATAAAATTTTTATCATCGTTGAGCTTGATAATATTATCTAACAATTCGATAATATTACGTCTATAAATAATATATTCAGAAAAATATGTTTTAGCATATTTATTAATTTTTTCTAAATAATTTCTTAAAAAGACTTCACACTCACTATCAAATATATAGTCAGTGTTTTTAATCATATTAAGCAATTTGGACCTATCATCATCCATGTTATTAATAAAACTATTGTTAATATGATTTTCATTCATATAAATCTCGCAATAATAAGATGATTATAAAAATTATTACAACCAATTTAAGTAAATGGTATCATTTTAACCTAGCATTCTAAGTCCTCACACACTAGGTCCTCAACGAAACGCGACACAACGAGTTGAATCTATTCACCTGTTTTTTGGAGTCTTAACTTAAAGATTTAAAGAGCTTTATCGTGGCCGGACCCACAGGCGATCAGGGCTTTTAACCCGCTTTTCCAACAACGAGAGCTACTTTATTATTTATACCACAAATCGGTTCAGTCGGTCAAGGATACGCTGGAAATTTTAGGCTTTTAGCGTCGCCCACATCGAGTAAGGCTCAAAAGGTTATTATCCCCCAATAGCTTAATGGCCGCCTCAAACCCGCCGGCGCCCCAAAGACGACCAGACCGCCCGATTAGGAAGGTAACGCTTGACCAGAACTGGGCGCGGGCCACCAAGTGGACCAAAGTCACAGACCCAAGAGGGCGCTTTCTTATGATCCGCGAGGCGCTTAGCCGTTATTGGGGAGTTTCGTAGAGGTGGCCTATTCTGACTGGTAAGCTCTCTTGGCTCTGGATAAAGAGGTTGGCCACGTCTGGAGCCAAAGTTTGGGCCTTTGTTTCTTAGACCAACTGTCTTCAACCTTAAGGCTAAAGCCACTTGAGGTTTAAATCAACAAAATCATGAACGAACCAAAGGCCGTGATAGCCTTTGTCTGACGCGATATAGAGTTTTAACATGGGGGCTTCCGTTGGACTCACCCGCGTCCACCAACACTATGGCCAAGGTGATTTAGAGCCTAAAAAATACTTCTAACTTTTTCTAACTTCACTCAGCTCTTCTAACTCCGGCCCCTTCTTACTCCAGACTCTTCCAACTCTGTCCCCTTCCGACATTAGACTCTTCAAGACTCCAGAATCTTCAGACTCCAGAATCTTCTAACTCCACAATCTTCTAACTCCACAATCTCCTAACTCCGGCTTCATCCAACTTCTGATTCTTCTAACTCCGGTCCCTTCCAACCCCAGAATCTTCCGACCCCAGATTCTTCTAACTCCGACCACTTCTAACTTCATATTCTTCTACTTCAAACTCAAACATCTGAGCGTATGACCACCTTTAATGGCCGCCCCATAAGCTCATTTCTTAAAGAGTCAGTCTGAGAGTAAGCCAGCCTCCTTTTAAACTCTTAGCCTAACAAAGGTCGAGGCGTTTGAACGAAAATAACCCACATCGCTACCAAATACCCCACAATTTACGCCCTTGTGGCTCTTAAAACTGGCTGGTCATGGAAAATAATCGCCTCCCCTAAAAACGGTCCTGATTTTTGGTAATTGCGGTCACCTGACTTATGTTAGCTAATAGAAATAATTGTTATCAAAAACACTCAAAAATAGATAAATGGTTACAATCGCCTTGAGCTCTTTTTTTATCCAGACCCTATACCGCCGGTATGTTTAGGGGAAAGAAAAATTTTCGATCACCATCAAAACGAGTTAAATTTAATAAAAACACTCAATTAGTTTAATAAAACTGCTATAATAAATTTAATAATAGACAAAAATAACATTAAATTACAATAAATACTAGTATAATTATATAAGCAAATTTATTAAAGTTTTAATATCCCTTTTTTCCCTCTGTTTATGGGCTTAAAAATGAGCGCCCAATGAGGTCAAGCGAGCCGCTATTTTGAGGCTTAAAATGAGGTGGAAAAATATTTGCGAAGTGTCCTCAAAAAAGTCTATTTTGTCCCCCAAATATTCGGAAATATTTCAGCGAAAAGACGTCTAGAGCTAACTTTTTCGACCCAACTGAAAGATATTTCGGTCGCGCGCGTTTTTCCAAAAAATTATCTAGTGATTTCAATACGTTATCCTCAAGCAATATATATTAATATAATTGCTTTTCGGCTTGAAAAGTATTGATTTCTTGATTGTTTTGTGGTATAATATTCTACAAATGAAAGATGGCTGTCTTGGGGAAAAATATACCAGAAAACCCTAGCTCGAAACAACCAAAGAATTGTGACTATTTTCCCAAGGCGTCAGTTGGCTGGTCAACTCAGTTACGTTCAGGAATAATGGGCGAAACCAATTTATTCCGCTAACCGAAAACGATACGGAGACAAATCATGCGTTTTAGAAGAAGAGTGAGAGAGTTTACCCCAATGGCCAGATTTAACACGGATTACGGTGGTGGGTTCTTATGGCTCAACTATGTGGCGTCCACCCTCGCCCTCGCCCTTTACAACATTCTTGGGTTTTCCCGAAAAACCGTGAAATACGCTCTGGTCTGCCTGGGCCAGGATACTGACTTGGGGGCTATTGAAACGTTGCCTTTACTTATAGACAAGGATAAATACCTCGAAGACTATGGAGAGGAAAAGTCTTACGATATTCATGAAATGGCCAGGGATCTGTACTCGGAGTACCAAAGAAAGTCCCCGAACACTCGAAAACATGTTTTTTCAAATTTCCGGGACGCCTTAACCTCTCACATTAAGATGATTAAAACACGGGCTCTTGAGTCAAATATAGAGCTACAGTTGCAACAAGTAGCTGAAATGTTAGAATTTTCAGAGTTAGAAGTCCAAATTATACGTTTACTTAATATATTTAGAATTGATACTTATGATCCAGACAAATACATTGACGGCAGCGCCTCTCTTTTCGACATGGTCAACCGGCCTCTCCTTTCCAGGATACTTAACGCCACTCCGGAAGATATCGCCAAAGCCTTACGTGGCAAGCTGTTGACCTTGGACATTATTGAAAAATTTGAACATTCAAATTTTATGTTGGGGGATACCTTCTTCGCCATGATGGAGTCCCCAGGTGACCTGGACGCGTTATCAAAATTAATCACGGTCAAGCCACCTAAGTTGAGCGAAAGCGATTTTTTCGTAAGCTCTCAGACGCTCAATCTGATTAAAGGCTTGATCCAAAACGATTCGCCCACGCCGACCCATATCCTTATCCATGGGCCAGCTGGCGTGGGCAAAACCGAGTTCGCCAGAACCATCGCCGCCAGCGCTGGAGTCAGGGCTTATGAGGTAACGCCGGATAATAGGTTAGAAAAACACCGGGCCAACCTTATCCTGGCCAGGGCCATGGCGCGCCGAGAAAATGGCGGGCTGTTAATCGTTGACGAAGCGGAAGAGCTTTTGAACCTTGGCCAAGACCCTTTAACTAACTTCTTTTCAGGAATGTTTGGCGGTCGCTCCACCTCCAAAAGTTGGATCAACGCCTATTTGGACACGCCAGGATCTAAATGTCTGTGGATTGTCAATAACGCTCAACACCTGGAGAAATCCATCGCCCGGAGATTCACCTTTTCTCTCTGTTTCCCTGAGTTAGGTCGCCGCGAGAGGACCAAAATCTGGCGGACCTCCAAGGCCGAGTTGGCCGATATCGGGTCGGATATCTTAACCGACCCTTCTTTGGAAAAGCTAGCCGCGGAGCAAAAGATTAGCCCGGCGATTATCAACCAGTGTTTCCGGAAGAGCCTAGAAGCCGGATCCAAGGACGAAAAGACCTTCGTGGGTTACGCCACCCAGATGATCAACGCCCATAAGAAGTTGACCGGGTCAACTTTCACCAAGGTTTCTTTGCCCGCCAGTTACCGAGCGGAATTCTTGAACATCAACCCTCCGGTCGTTGATCTAGTGAGACGCCTCAAAGATTACGTGGCTATCAACCGCGATTCGCCAGAAAACGAGCGCGAAGGACTGAAGTTCTTATTCCACGGCGTCCCCGGCACCGGCAAGACGAAGCTGGCCTATTACCTGGCCAAGGAGTTGGACCTGGAGCTGATCCACGGGAACGTCTCGGAACTGCTCTCTTGCTACTACGGGGAAACGGAAGCCAAGCTCGCTTTCCTGTTTGAGCAGGCCACGGCGGTGGGCGGTCTTCTTCTGATCGATGAGATCGACACCTTTCTCTCCGCCCGGGATGATCGATCCACCAAATTCTTGGTCAGCGTAACTAACGAGTTCTTAGTTTGCCTGGAGCGATACCAGGGTCTATTCATCGGCGCGACCAACCGGTTCGGTAGTCTAGACCAGGCGGCCATAAGGAGGTTCACCGCTAAAATTGAGTTTAAACCCCTGGCTCCCGAATCGCGTCAAGCGTTTTTTGAGAACTTTTTTAAGCCAATGACAGGCTGCGCCCTGACTGAGCCGGAAAAGCTCCGCCTTATGTCGCTACCCTCTCTAACTCCTGGCGATTTTTCCAACGTGGCCGCCTGGGCTAAGTGGTTTACTAGCGATTTACTGGATAACTTCGGGGTAATCGACAAGCTGGCCGAAGAGGTGGCCATTCGCGAGAAGGCTTATACGCCTTTCTCGCCGCACGTGGAAGAAGTATCGGCTCCAGAAATCGATGACCCCAATAAGCCGAAAAACACCATCAACTAATTAACCCCTTCAAGTAAGACCGTCGAACTAGGCGGTCTTACTTCAGTCAACTCCCTGTAGGCGACTCACCAGAGTCATAAACCCCAGAATCCGCGCGGCGAGCTAGTTTAACTAAAACAGACGCCGCGCTTTTTTTGGGCTCGTTATCGCCCTTCCCCCTAACTTCCAATGAGCCTCCCTTAAGCCGCCTCGCTAAACGGTTCCGTCCAAAACACCTAAAAAGAGGCAATTTACGTCTTTAAGAATGTTTAAATAACTTAATTTGGTTTGATATTCATTTATAGACTACTTATCAAACTCATTTCGCTAATTTTAGCTCCCATACCCTGCCATCTAACTACGAAGACAGGGGCTTTTCGCCAAGCAGCCCCTTTGTTTAACTCGGAAGCCAGGTAACTAAACGCTCGCTTTAGAACTCTTAACCACCTCTCCTTTACCGGTCACCAGGGCGAAGTCATCTCTTTTCCGAAAATATCCGCCTATGGTTTAAGGCGTTTTAAAGTTTAACCAGAGGCGCGATGTCGCCCAATCCGCCCCGAAAACGTCCCTTAAAAGGCCAGGACGCGGGTTTTTGGAGTTCCATAATGTGGAAATAAGGGTTAGCCCTGTTCGTTTCTTAGAGCGCGTTTTACGGACTTTGGCGGATAAAGTCCGTGGCCTCCGGTATTGATGAGCCATATCCCGGCGACGGTCTTGTCGGTTTGTGACTATCTGGTCAAGCGTAATATCGGTTTTAACATTCTAAGGAGTCTGGGAAAGGTTATGGTCGAGGAGTTTGGCGGTTAGAGAGTTAGGCGGCTTAGTCTTGATGGTTACCGGTCCACGATGTCAGGAATTACGTAGTCGCGTGATCTAGGAAGTTACCAGACCAGGCGGCCAGGCCATATGTAGTCGTGAGGCGAGAACAATGGAGGAGCGCGGCGGTAAAGCCGCGAAATCCCCAGCGTATCGCCGGACGCGACCATAATTGTGGATTAACGGTCGTGATTCCTAAGGCTCGGATGGCTCTTTATTTTGATTAGACGCCACAAAAGGCTTATCAACCGCTTTGTGTTTAATTCTAGAATAATTCCTCTTCGTGGTTAAGGGACGGAGGCCATTAACTTCACACATTTGCTGCAACTCAAAGCGATACTTCTTTATAAGGCCCGTTGGCCGCAATATGACAACTTTAGAGCCAAACCCCAAAAGCCAAGTTAAAGCTTCTCTTTGACTTCCACAACGCATTATAAGTTTCAACCAATTTCTGTATTTTCTAGGAATAGAGCGATTATTTAGCGTTATTTGAGTGTCATTTGGCCACTTATAATCCTTTAGATATGACAATGAAGGGTCAAAAAGCGCCTCAAGCGCGAATGGATTTTCATGCATGAAACCAAACGATTCTTGGACTTGGTTGTCTTCGCCCCGCTGACGGAGAAAGGGGTTTTCCTTGGATTTTAATTGTGGATCAATATCCATCTCGGTTATCTCAACTTGCCCGATCCTGTTAATTTGAAGAGTGCGTTCTTCAAGATTAATAGGTCTTTTTTCTTGTTTTTTCCCTTCTAACTCCAAGCTTCGAAAACCATGAATGTAGAACTTTTCGCGAAAGAGCCAAATCTCCAGAGGGCAGAACCAAAATTCTGACTCTGCGCCGTTCGACTTTATATATTTAGATATATAACATACTTTATTTTCTTGAAAGGCGGCGAGTAGTTTCACTAAATTGTCTCGATATGATGTGTAATCAATAATTTCCCTGACACCAAGACGATACACCGGTATATCACGCCTGGTAATGTCGGATGGATTAGCCTCGCCGACATTATTGTTAAACTTGCCAATAATATTCTGAATCGCCCTGGTTACGTTGACACCAAGTAAATCTCTATTTTGTTCAATAACTAATTTCGCTAGAACTTGATCTTCCGGACTTATTCTTTCAAAATAGACAGCGTCAACAATATCATTGGCTTTTGATTCTCTCAGTATAAGCGAATCATTAGCGTAATATAACATATTTGGAAGGTAATAGGAGATATTTTGGAATATTTTTCTAGCTGTTTCCCTTTCGCACTGAGCCCTTACACAAGCCAAATCGATCGACATAGACTTAACGCCTTTAGCGTCTAAAATATACCGCAAGATACTTAGACATTTTTCAGTTCTCGTGAGTGTCCCGTTGTTGTCATCATTATTTATCTTATTTTCTGGCATAACTTCACCCATTACGCAGTTTTTAACCGCCAAAATAATTTAATATCAAAATATAACTAAAAGACAATAAAATAATTAATTTAATATATATAACAAACATAATAAAAATATTAAACAAAATTTACTGTTAAACATAAAAACTATATAATTAAACTTTATAAACAAAAGCTATTTTTCAAAGTCAATTTTTCAAAGTCAAGATGAGTTAAAGAACCTTCTCCGGCCAGAGGCTCATGACCAATAGTCGCGGAACTTTTCTTTTTGTATTATTTAGGCTTAATTGGCGAAACCTTAAGTCCATGTAAAGCCGCCATTTTCCGCAATTCCTGGCGATAAAGGTTTTTTAGGCTTTTAGGGTGTATTATAGCCACTTTACCGCCAAACCCTAAAAGCCAGTTTAAGGTTTCGATCTCGTTGCCACAGTTCATTTTTAGTTTGATCCAATTATTGTAGTCGCTTCGGCCCCTGGGGCTTATACGCGAGGGTTTGGCGTCTTCCGGCCACTTATGGTCATTCAAATAGCCACCCAATTCTGGGGCGAAATTGACTTCCAATTTCAAATGATCAGTCACTACATAGCCGAAAAACCCATAATCTTCCTCATTAGCTTGGCCCTTGTCAGTCGTTTTGAGGTTCGGGGCGATTAGGGTGTCGGTTATGGTCACTTCCTTGACCCTATGCAGAAGCAATGAGCGTTCCTCAGGGTTGTTTAAGCGACCGTTTAAGATTTTAACGCTCTGGAAACCATTGATGTATATCTTTTCACGAAAGAGAATTATCTCCAAAGGGGCGATATAGAGTCGTTTAGTTTCTTTATAGGCGTTAGAATAACTTACTTCACAGATCATTCTGGTCCGAATAGCCTCAATAAACCTTCTTAACAATTCCCTTGTTGGGCCGTAGTCAACGTACTCTTTAGTCACTAAACGACTAACCGGCGCCGGGGGGCCTAAATCCACTTCAGGCCGGATGTTGTTGATTATAGTGGCCAAAAAATCACTAACATCTTTCCCTAGCAAATCTTTATTGAGCTCTATTATGGCTTTCGCGAAGATTAAATCTTGAGTCTTGATATTCGGGTAAAAAATATTACTGGCTATGGCCATAGCTCTAGAGTCAATGAGCTTTAGCCCATCGTCCTCTTTCGCGCATATTCTCGGGGCGTAATCGATGATATCGTTAACTATCCTTCTAGCCGTTTCCTCAGAGCAGGACAGTTTGTTGTGAATTTGACTGATTGTTAGATTATGAGAGCCCGCCCGGTCAAACAATAATTGCAGAATGAAAAGGGTCTTTTGAGCTCTGGTTAATTCATTTTCAGCCATCATTATAATACTCTATTTTACCATAAAAGTCAAGAAATATCTCGGTTAAGATTATTAAGAGCGTAAAATTAGTTTGTCCAAGGCTTTGATGGTGAAAAGGTGTATGTGACTAAAGGGGTCCACCAGTTAGCCTTAAGTTGGTTTAAAGCTTCGGGCTTAGGGAGGCGGAAGGCTATGGCTAGCCTTCCGCCGCTTATGTTATTTAATCGATTCCAAAACGGCCTTAATCTCGGCGAAAACCGCTTTGGGGTCGCTCAGAAAGGGCGCTAGGTCATAGGATTTGGCCCAGACGTTAAGTGGCCTTGGCTCCAGCGTAAAGGTCTGACCCTCGGCGGTCAGGTCTAAATCATCGTAGCTAGCCTCACCCCAGAGGTAACCTAATGACTCTTCGCTGTCTTCGGCGGCGTAGCCAACGTAAACATATAGCGTGGCCCCAGAAATCGGTAAGGTTTCCGGCCAGTCCGCCACGGGGGTTCCCGCAAAATCAACGTCAAAATAGGCGTTGTTCATATGCGCGCCAAAGGTGACTATGGCGTCCCCTTTTTTGGCGTTATTGTTTCTAAGATCCCTAGCCCGAGCGGTCCCGTAGTTAACGCTGAAATGTTCCAGAACGTTGTGGGACAAAGCGGAAAACTGATCGCTCCAGAAGGGGACCCGGTCAATAGTCCTGGAGTTATAGTCCTCAGTCTCCCGGGAGTGGAACGATAAAGGGGGAATCTCGGTCGGCACAGAGCCAAAGATCCGGCTAAGCCGGGCGTTATCAGCCGAGATAACGTTGGCGGCGGCCTGATGGGCCACCAGATCAAAGGGCGTGTAAGCGGTCATGTTGTTTCCTTAATTACCGCCTAATAAGCGGTTAGGTTGAAAGCAATAAATTATTTTCTTTTTGTATATTTTAACCACGTTTACCTTTAGTTATATTTTTAGGCCCAGCGCGGTCGTTGGGCCTAAACTTCGACTTTTGGGTTCGTTCTTAGCCTAAGTCTACCCTAGAGGCTCCTCATTTCTGGCCAAAACCATAAGATTGAAACCTAAGCCCCAAAAAATATTTCCTCAATAAAATCGGGTAGTTAGTAAAATAGATCAATCGCGCCCATTTTTAAAAAACAAAAATTACGGTTCATAACATATTGAAATCATTAGATTTTTTATTTTCAATATAAATTTTTGGCCTTCAATTTCTGTTTTTTAGTCTCCTGATCGTTAAGCTCCATAAGCCTTTCCGCGATCGTCTTTTAAAAATCGCCTTTTTGACCGCGCAAGTTGGCCCTCAGCTTTTCCAACTTCGGGCTTAAAGGCTTGGGAGTGGCGGTAGGCTATGGTTAGCCTTCCGCCGCTAAGTCACTTGATCGATTCTAAAACGGCCTTAATCTCGGCGAAGAGATCTTTAGGGTCGTTTAAAAAGGCCACGAGATCCTGAAACTTGGCCCAAGCGTTAAAGGGCCTCGGCTCCAGCTTAAAGGTCTGACCTTCCGAGGTCAGCTCAAGACCGTCGTAGCTAGCCTCTCCCCAAAGGCTCGCAATAGGCTCGGAACTGTCCTCGGCGGCGTAGCCAACGTAGACAAACACCGTAGCCCCGGAAAGGGGTAAAGAGACCGGCCAGTCCGTTGGGGGGATCGCCCAAAAATCAACGTCTAAAATGGCGTTGTTCATATGGACGCTAAAGGTGACAATGGCGTCCCCTTTTTTGGCGCATTTCCGTCTGAGATCCCTAGCCCGAGCGGTCCCGTAGCTAACGCTAAAATTGTCCAGAACGTTGTGGGACAAAGCGCAAAAGGGCTCCTCCCAGAAGGGGATCTTATGAATTGTTTCAATATTGTAGTCCATAGCGACCCGGTGGTTGAACGTTAAAGGAGGAATCTCGGTCGAGACGCTACCGAAAATCCGGCTCAGCCGGTCGTTATCAGCCGCGATAAGGTTCGAGGCGGTCTGATGGGCCGCCAAATCAAAGGGGGCGTAAACAGTCATGGTTTCTCCTTAATTGGATCCGCCTAATAGGCGCTCAAGTTGGTGGCTAAGCTAAGGTTAGCCTTCCGTTGGTTAATTACTTGATCGATTCCAGAACGGCCCTAATCTCGGCGAAGAGATCTTTAGGGTCGTTTAAAAAGGACACGAGATCCTGAGACTTGGCCCAAGCGTTAAAGGGCCTCGGCTCCAGCGTAAAGGTCTGACCTTCCGAGGTCAGCGCGAGATCATCGTAGCTAGCCTCTCCCCAGAGGCTCCCAAAGGACTCGGAACTGTCCTCGGCGGCGTAGCCGATGTAGACATATAGCGTGGCCCCGGAAAGGGGTAAGGAGACCGGCCAGTCCTTCGAGGGGATAGACCCAAAATCAACGTCTAAAATGGCGTTGTTCATAACCACTTCAAAGGTGACGATGGCCTCCCCCTTTTGGGCGCTGTTCTGATCAATATCCTTAACCGGAGCGGTCCCGTAGCTAACGCTAAAATTATCCAGAACATTGTGGGACAAAGCGCAAAAGGGCTCCTCCCAGAAGGGGACCTTATGAATTGTTTGAAAATTGTAGTCCATAGCGGCCCGGTGGTAGAAGGTTAAGGGCGGAATCTCGGTTGAGACGCTACCGAAAATCCGACTCAGCCGGTCGTTATCAGCCGCGATAAGGTTCGAGGCGGTCTGATGGGCCGCCAAATCAAAGGGGGCGTAAACATTCATGGTGTCTCCTTAATTGGAACCGCCAAAAAAGGCGTTCGCGTGATTGGCGGAAGGCTAAGACTAGCCTTCCTTCGGTTAATTACTTAATCGATTCCAGAACGGCCTTAATCTCGGCGAAAACCGCTCTAGGGTCGTTCAGAAAGGGCGCTAGGTCAAAGGACTTGGCCCAAGCGTTAAGTGGCCTTGGCTCCAGCGTAAAGGTCTGACCCTCGGCGCTCAGTTCTAAACCATCGTAGCTAGCCTCACCCCAGAGGTAACCTAATGACTCATCGCTGTCTTCGGCGGCGTAGCCAACGTAAACATATAGCGTGGCCCCGGAAATCGGTAAGGTCACCGGCCAGTCCGCCACGGGGGTTCCCGCGAAATCAACCTCTAAAATAGCGTTGTTCATAACCACGCCAAAGGTGACAATGGCGTCCCCTTTTTTGGCGTTATTATTTCTAAGATCCCTAGCGCGAGCGGTCCCGTAGTTAACGCCGAAATGGTCCAGGACGTTGTGAGACAAAGCGCAAAACTGATCGCTCCAGAAGGGGACCCGGTCAATAGTCCTGGAGTTATAGTCCTCAGTCTCCCGGGAGTAAAACACTAAAGGGGGAATCTCGGTCGGCACAGAGCCAAAGATCCGGCTAATCCGGGCGTTATCAGCCGCGATAACGTTGGCGGCGGTCTGATGGGCCACTAAATCAAAGGGCGCGTAAATAGTCATGTTGTCTCCTTAATTACCGCCTTAAAAGGCGGTCGATAGGGTTAATAAGTTAAGACGAGAGTTAAAAATTTGTTCTACGCTTACCGTTAGTTATCGCTTTACGCCTCGGGCCTTCCAGGCGGCTTTAACTACGGCTCTTCGCGTTCGTCTATGGTTTAATTTTAGATCACGGTCTTCATCGTTTCATCGAGCGCCCGAGGGTTAAGCCATTGACCACCAATGTTTTTTTCTTAATAAATACGGGTAGTTAAAAAATAAAAATCAATTGGCCGATCGCGTTAGTCTCTAGACAATCAAAAATCTATGGATCATAACCTATTGAAATCACTATATTTTTGACTATATAGCTCTGTTTTAGGCCCGCGAATTTTAACGTTTCATTCTTCTGATCGTAAGGAACCATAAGGCTTTTCTCGATCGAGTTTTCCAAAAGGCCAAAAAAACGGCCTAATCGATTTTTAAAAATGGCCTTAAATACCCCATCCTCAAACCCCAAAGACCTTCTGGATTGGCTTTTTGAGCCTTCATTTTCGCGGCGCTCGTTTTTTTTAAATAGCTAAATTTTTTAACTTTTTCGCGCAACTAAATTGATAAATCATGGTATTACAATGTATTTTTCGTTACTATTAGGTGTTTGTTCGGGGACCTTGGGCGGAGGTTGGTTGGCTGGAGGCTGGTTTTTGGGTCCACCCTCGATAATAGAGCCCCTAACGACTCGCCGGAGCCTATCGCCCTATCTTTCTAAAGGGGGATCTTTAAAATGGACCAGGTTAGGAGATGGGCCGACGCGGGGAGCGGCGCTGGATCGGTGGGCCAACCCGAGCGCTTGGGAAGCGAGCCCTAAGGTTGGCTGAGTTGAACCAGGCGGGCGGTTGAAAATCGATCTGGTAAAGTCGCCTTAAAAACGCTAAAATAAAAGCGTTCAGTTCTTCATAGTATTATTAACAGTTATTATCGCTAAAATTTTTATTCTTCGTCCGTAACTTTTAAAAACTATATTCTATTTCTTATAGACAGCTAAATTACGTTTTTAAAGTAAAACTAACTCTTAAGGACAACGATTTCCCGAGCTAAAATTTTCTTTTGCTAGGTCTAAGCGACTCTTTTAAACCGCCTGGCCGCCCGTTTTCCCACGAGGGGCGGGGCGGAATTTCTGGTTTTCCCCCCTAACAGGTAAACCTAAGTACCTTAATCCTGTGAAAATAGTCTTTTCACTTGGCTTTCCTTTATCTTATTAAATAAGAATTTTATCGCCTATTCCCTATTTATCCGAGGTTTTTTTAAAGTTCTTGCCATACCAGACAAATTATGTTAAATTTTTTCCATTACTTTGGCTTCTTAAGGGAGTAAGGCTGGCGCGTATCCATGGATTACGAAGCTTTTTTTAAACTGAAAGAAAGACCGTTTAAGAATCCTCTGGAGGCCAAGTTCTTTTTCCGGGTCCCCTTATTTAACCAGATTTGCCAAATACTGACCGAGACCCCTAGACCCAACCTATTGTTGTTAAAAGGAGCTGAAGGTAGCGGTAAAAGCGCCTTACTTCGACGCTTGCCCTGGACCTTAAGAAATGGGCTCATCGTGGTCCCTATCCTCCAGACTGGGCACCAGTTGATTAATATCTTAAGGGACGCCTTAATCGGCTTTGGCTTGGGCTTTAAATGCTCCCCCCAGGTGCCCGAGGAGTCTTTACTAGGTTTTTTCCAGAACGCGGTCTCGAACTTTGTGGCCAATAACTACGGCCTGGTCTTGGCCGCGGACGGGGCCCAAGCCTTGTCCGTGGATAACTTAAACGATCTGCTCCATTTACTGAGCTTAGAGCCGACCTGGCAAGGGCAAACCACCCTTTTGGCGGCCACCCGCCCGGACGTTAACTGGCCCCAAGAAGCGATCCCCGCTAGCGCCGTCACTTTGGAGATGGCCCCGTTAAACCCCTTCGAGACGGCCGCCTACGTCCGGTATCGCCTCAAAACCGCTGGGTCCCGCCAAGATTGCTTTACGGACGAGGCTTTGGTCGCGCTCCATAAACTATCCGGGGGGGCGCCAGCGGCCATTAACGCTTTAGCCGAACGGGCCTTATTAACCGCCTGGGCCGCCGGTAAAAAAGAAATAACCCCGGCCATTTTAGCCCAAGCCCACGCCAGTTTGGACACGCCTTTGGCGGTCAGCCAAAAAGCCGCCCAAAAGGCCGCTGGGTTTAAACCCGAGCGGCCCAAAATCCATTCTTGGCGGACGCGCGTGGCTTTGGCCATTTCCATGGTGGCGGTCTTTTCTTTAGGTTTTTTTATCTGGCCTAAAGGCGAGCCTAACCCCGACCAAACGCCCCCAGCCCAGGTGGCCGCGCCTTTACCGCCGCCGCCAAAGGCCCCCACGGCCACTCCAGCGGCCGCGCCTTTACCGCCGGGGGTTACCCCTAGCTTAGGGTTGCCGTCGCCGCCGCCGATCTTATTAAGTCTGCCCCATAACACCATGGCCTTGGTGGTGGACCAAAGTTTAAACCAAGCCCGGCTATGGCAAGGGCAGTTAAAACAAACTGGCCTAAAAGCCGAGCTAACCCCGCCGGAATTGACTGAGCCGGGTCTTTATCTTATTGGTCGGCCCAAAAGCCGGATCTCTTTGATTTTTCAGTATCCCCCGGGCCGCGAGGTGCCGAAGGAAGTGGGCGAAAAGCTCTGGCGCCAGATCGAGACTTTGATCCCGCAGGACATTCTGCCCATCATCGTGGCGGATAGCCCTTTACTGACCCGACCAGTCCCGGAGGGGACCTTAAGCGTCTTAAAGGACAAACTAAAAACCTGGACCACCTCCCAAGAGGTTAAGTTCACCAATGATTTAGCGAGGCTTTACGCGGACCCTTTCACTTATTATGAGCCGGGCCTAAAACCCCAGACCATTGACCAGGAGAGCTTCCAGGTGGCCTTAGCCTCGGAAGCCCGCACCTCCGGGGACGTTAAGCTGGCCATTTCCGAGCCAGTCATTACTTTAGACCCCCGTAACCACCATCGGGCCTGGGCCATCTTTAGCCTCCGCTATGACTCTAGGCTCCGCCATGACATTGGGTTAAGGGTCCTCATCTTTGAAAAAGGCCTTTTAAGCGATGACTGGCCCATCAAAGCCGAGCTATGGATCCGCGAGACCAGTCTAAGGGACTAGAAAAGAGGCGTAAACGGCCCTTTGTCACCAGCTTTTTAATGGGCTTCGCCTCCGGGGCCCCTTTGGCCGTGGTCTTGACGCTCCTCCAGGCTTGGCTGAAAGACAGTGGGGTTAGTCTGTCGATGATTGGCCTTCTGGCCATGACTGGGTTACCTTATAGCTTAAAGTTTCTGTGGTCGCCGTGGTTGGATTATCTGGCCCCCTTTGGCCGTAGGCGGCAAAGTTGGCTCATCGTTAGCCAGAGCGCCCTTTTCGCCTCCCTTTGGGCTTTATCCTGGACTAACCCTTTGGATTTCCCCCGGGTTTTAGCCTTGGCCTTAGCCATAAGTTTTGCCTCAGCCACCCAAGACATCGTGGTGGACGCTTACCGCCGGGAGGATCTGGCCGATTCGGAGATCCCAGTGGGCTCGGCCATGTACATCTGGGGTTACCGCCTAGGCATGACCGCCATTTCCGGGGGGTTGTTGGCCCTAGCCGACCCTTTGGGTTGGACCCAGGTCTTCCAGGTGGCGGCCTTTTTAGTCTTGGTGGGGCCCTTAACCTTACTTTTTAGCCCCGAGCCCAACGCGGTTAAAGTGAAGCCCGCGACCTTAGCCGAAAGCGTGTCTGGGCCCTTAAAGGAGTTTTTCGCCCGGCCCGCGCCTTTTTTGGTCTTGGGCTTTGTTTTTTTCTATCGGTTTGGGGAGCAGTTTATCTCCAGCATTAACACGGCCTTTTTCTTGACCGTGGGTTACACTAAGCTGGAGATTGGCCTCGTGGTTAAGGCCTTTGGCTTAGCCTCCACCTTAGGCGGGGTGGCCTTAGCCGGGTGGCTAATGCGGCGAAAGGGCCTTATTAGCTGTTTGTGGCTCTTTGGTTGGCTGCAAATCTTTAACTGCGCCTGTTTGGCCGCCTTATGGCTCTTACCGCCCCGGGTGGATTATTTAGCGGTTTTAATCACCTTGGATCATCTGTCCGTGGGCGGGGGCTCCGCGGTTTTCGTGGCCTTTTTGACCTCGCAGACCAGCTTAAGCCACTCGGCCACCCAGTACGCGCTATTGTCCAGCCTTATGGCTTTGCCCAGGAGCTTATTGTCCACGCCCTCCGGTTTTTTGGCCGAGAGCTTGGGCTGGCCTTTTTTCTATGGCTTAGGGGCCTTACTGACGCTTCCAGGCCTATACATATTAAAACTCTTGATTGAAAGGGGCCTAGCTCGCCCTTTAACCCCGGAGGCCTAACTTTGGCTACTGACATCGCCGCTCGGCCCAAAGAGACCCGCTATCTGGAGCTGATTACCGGCCTATTCGCTGGGTTTATCCTCATCTCCAACTTAGCCTCCACCCGCATCGTCAAAGTGGGGTTTTTAGAGTTTGACGCGGGCACCTTGATGTTTCCCTTCACCTACATCTTTGGGGACGTCTTAACCGAGGTCTACGGGTTCGCTAAAAGCCGCAAGGTCATCTGGACCGGCTTTTTAACCCTCTTTTTAGCCACGGTTTTATTGTGGGTGGCCTCCTTGTTCCCAGCGGCCCCGGGTTGGGAGGGCGACGCGGCTTGGCTAACGGTCATGGGTTTGGTCCCCCGTTTAGCCATCGCCTCCTTAATCGCTTACCTAATCGGCGAGTTCGCTAACTCCATCACCCTAGCCAAAATGAAGGCCAAACGCCCTAATAAAGGACCAGCCTTTCGGTTTATCGCCTCCACCTTAGTGGGCCAGTTCTTTGACACTATCCTTTTCGCCAGCGTGGCCTTTTTGGGCGTTTTGGACTCGGGCTTATGGTGGAAGCTTGTGGGCTCCAACTACCTCTTCAAGGTGGGCGTGGAGATCATCCTCTTGCCCTTAACCATCTTGGTGGTCCGAAAGATCAAGAAAACCGAGGGCTTGGACGCGGTGGACCGGGAAATCTCTTTTAACCCCTTCAGTTGGCGCGACGCGGCGGCGAAAGAGGAAGCCCCAGCTAAAGACGAGGCCGCGAAAGAGGAAGCCCCAGTTAAAGACGAGGCCGCGAAAGAGGAAGCCCCAGCTAAAGACGTGGCCGCGAAAGAGGAAGCCCCAGCTAAAGACGTGGCCGCGAAAGAGGAAGCCGCGATTAAAGACGTGGCGGCGAAAGAGGAAGCCCCAGGGGAAACCCCGGCCCCCGAAGCCATTGACGCGGCTAATAAAGCTCCTAAAGAAGAAGTTCCTAAAGAAGAAGCTCCTAAAGACGAGCCCTCCTTAGGCTTAGACGCGCCCATTGAGCCCAACGAGACCCCGGACGCGCCCGAAGCCACGTTGGCTAAAGAAAAAGAGTAAGTTTCGTTTAAGCGCCCCCCAAAAAACCTTAACTGACTGATAGTCAAAGGAGAAAGACGGCGTGAGTCAAGAGTCGGCCCGTAAACGCGTGGACGCTGAGTTAAAGACCATGTGGATTCGCGATTTTCATGTCTTACATCGCAATCTTTTGGAAAGATGCCAACCGGGTTTAGGCTCTAACCCGGCCTTTAAGGTTGAGTTCGTTCTGTATGAGGGCGAGTCTAATTGGGGTTACTACAATGAGGAGAGCCGGACCATCGGGATTAACCAATTTCTCTTGGAAAATTGCCCCTGGGAGACAGTCGATGGCATCATGGGCCATGAGACGGCCCATCAGCTGGTGGCCCACTTTCACCCTTTAGCCTACCTCAATGAAGGGGCCCATGGCCCAACCTTTAAGGCCATCTGCCGGAAGTTATGGTTAAGCCCCATCTTCGCTAAAGCCTCCTCGGACGTGGCCACGGCCCTGGATCCCCCCAACCCCTACCGGCGCCAGGCTGACCTAGCGACCCATCCCATCTTGGAAAAGGTCCGGAAGCTTTTAGCCTTGGCCTCTTCCCCGGAGCCAGCCGAGGCTGAGGCGGCCTTGGCCGCGGCCAGTCGGATCATGGCCAAGCACAACCTCATTTTAGCCCAAGAGGACGGTTACGCGGCGGACGAGGGCTTTGAGCGCTGGCTCTTCCCTTTGGGGACTAGCCGCTTATCGGCCAAGGTCTCCTGGATCGGGACCATTTTAGAGGAGCACTTCTTTGTGAAGGTCATCATGACTTACCATTTTGACCACTTCACTAACCAACAAGACCGGGCCTTGGAGATGATTGGCCGTCCAGTCAACCTCATCATGGCCGAGCACGTTTTCCACTTTTTAATGGAACGGTGCGAGACCTTATGGGCCTACGAAAAGCCCAAAGCCCAAAGGATGGGCGAGACCGGGCTCGGGGCCAAGACGGCCTTTATCGTCAGCCTTCTCCGGAACTTTCGGGAAAAGCTCCAAAAGTCCGAAAAACAGGCCCAGTCGTCCGAGGGGTTAAAGTCCTCAGCTTTGATCTTAAGAGGCGACGCGGCTTTAGGCCGGTTCATTGACTTAAACTTCCCGCGTTTAATCAAGATCCACTCCCAAGGCGGCTACCAACCCAACCCCTATAGCCGGAAAGCCGGGGCCACCGCTGGCCAGGAGTTAAACATCCGCCCGCCCATCGCCAAAGGCCAATCCGAAGGGGGCCTTAAGGGTTATCTAGAGTGAGCCTAAAGGGTTAAGGCTTTTCGCCGCCCTATTGACCTAAAAAAACTTTCGGGTTAGAGCCGGCCTTTTGGTCGGCTCTAGCCCCATTGGCGATGGTTTTTGGCCTGTTTTTTTTAAGCTTATTTGTCAATAAATATATTAACCGGCGACATTATCGCCTTTTTCAGCTAAAATGGCTTCTAGGGCCAGAGGGGCGAAAAAAGTTTAGGTTCGCTTATGAGCGCTAAAATAAGCCAGGCCAAAGAGCTGGAGCTTCCGCCCTTGGCCTATCCCAGTCAGCCCTTTCCTGGGGAAGGCGAATTGGTCAAACCCCGGGAGCGCATGGTGGAAACCCAGCTTAAGGCCCGGGACATTGTCGATAAAGCCGTTTTAGAGGTGATGGCCCGAACGCCGCGCCACCTTTTTTTAGACGAGGCCATGGCCAACTGGGCTTACGCGGATAACCCTTTACCCATTGGAAATGGCCAGACCATTTCCCAACCCTATATCGTGGCCTTCATGACCCAGGCCTTGGAGCTGACCAAAAAGGACCGGGTTTTAGAAATCGGCTCGGGCTGCGGCTACCATAGCGCCATTCTGGCCAGTTTGGCCGCTCAAGTCTTCGCCATTGAGCTTTTGCCCGAGCTATTTGAGAAAGGGCGGGCCAATATCCGGAAACTGGGCCTCAAAAACGTTTTCCAAGCTTTGGGCGATGGGTCGCGCGGTTGGCCGGAAATGGCCCCTTTTACGGCCATGGTGGCCGCGGCTTACGGCACTAGGACCCCACGGCGCCTTTTGGAGCAGTTAAGCCCTGGCGGGCGATTAATCATGCCTTTAGGCCAACCGGACTCCCAGTCTTTGGTCTTGTTTCGGAAAACCGCCACGGGGACCATCACTAGCCGGAACATTCTGCCTTGCCGGTTTGTGCCCTTAGTGGGCGGCTAAGGCCATGGGGTTCGGAGGGTTCCGGCATGGATGATTACGAGTTCGATTATGAACTCTCCGCCGAAGAGCTGGTCGATAACCACGGTTACTTGGGCTTTTGGGGGCGGTTTGGGGTGAAAAGGGCCTTAAGGTACCTCCCCCGGATCCTTTTGGAGGGGGAAACCATCTTCGCTATCACCCGGGGGCTCATTAATGTCCGGCCCTGGCTTTTGGTGGTGACGAGCTTACGGGTCATTATCCTTAGGCAAGGCTGGTTTTTTGGCTTTCGGTTATTGGAGATCCCTTTACCCAGCGTCAAAGCGGTCTACCATCACGTGGGCCTTTTCTTTGGGGAGATCGTCTTCGCCTTAGGCGAGATCCAGACCCGTTTAGGCGGGGTCAACAAAAAGATCCTGCCCACTTTAATGACCCATCTAACTGGGGCTTTAAACGGGACGGACAACTTAATCGACCAAACCCCCAAAACGGATCCCTTGGCCCAACTGGAAAGGCTAACCGAGCTGAAAGCCAAGGGGACCTTATCCGAGGCCGAGTTTTTGGCCCAGAAAAAGAAAATCTTAAGCGGGCGCTAACCATTCGCCTGGAATAGAACCTTGTTTTTTTGTCAGTAGTAAGGAGTCATCGGCATGATGCGATCCAAATGCCCCAACTGCCAGGCCGCCTACAGCATAAAACCCGAGTTTATTGGGAAACAGACCGTCTGCCAAAACTGCGGTCAGATTTTCACTATCTTCGAGGATCGGCCCCAGCTGCCGCAGACCATGGCCAAGCCGCCCAAAGCTCCTTTTGAGGATATACCCCCAGACCCGGATTTACCGGCGGACCCGCCGGAAGACCCCGTTTCTCCGCCCTCTGAGCCGCCCTATTTTCCGCCCCCGGAAAGTTACGAGCCCCCGAGCCCACCGCCCGCGGCCCCTAAACCCACGCCCACCAGCGTTGACCCCGGTCGGACCATCGCCGCTCGGCCACCTAGGGAGCCAGTGGACTATAAAAAAGCCTTAGCTAAAGAGGCGGCCCCCGCCAAAGCCAAAAGCGGCGGCAAATTATGGGTCATCCTTTTAATCTTAATCTTGGGGGCTGGGGGTTATTATTTCTATCACGAGCGCGAAAAAGCCAACCAAGCGGCCATCGCCGCTTTAAAAGCCCAGTTGGCCCGGGTCACTAACCCCTTACTGAAAGAGTTACGGGCCGAGCGGCAAAAGATCGCCGACCAACTGGCCCAAGAGACCGAGGATATCCAAAAGTACGCCCCTGGGGTGCCCATGTATATCCTAAAGTCCACCATCATCGCGGAGTCGCGCTTAGCCCAAACCCTTTTAACCCAAGAGATCGCCAGTATCGAGTCCGGGGCCCAGCCCGCGGTTCGGGCCAATAAGACTAACCCGGATCCCCAGTTGGCCCAGAGCCTGGAGCAAGAGCTCAATAAACTGACTGACTACATCGCCCAAAGGACGGCCACCGCCCCCACGGCCAAAGGGGAAGCGGCCACGGCTTTGGAAAGCGAGCTAGGGACCTTACACTTAATTAAAGCCATCGTTATTCGTAACTATTTAACCGCTAAATACGGGTTAAACACCTTTATTAATAACCCAGCGGCCAAATCTTTACCCATTGAGCTCTCCACTCAACCGCCAAGCGGCGGAGCCGCCCCCGGAGCTAACGCGACGGCCCCAGCCCCGGCGGCGGTCGCCCCAGCGGCCCCGCAAAAGATCTTGACCGTGGCCGACATTTTGGGCTCCAACTCCGAATGGAAGGTCGAAGGCCCCTGGGCCACCCGCTTGGCTGGGACGGGTAGCGGTTTGTCGGTCCGGATCTTACGCTTAGCCGCGGTTAACCACGCCGAGATTAACGGGGTCCCCCAACAGGCCAGCTTGTTTGTGTCCTGTCAGGGCAACAAAACGGAAATGTACGTGACCTTCGCTTTGCCCTTGGCCGTTAACTCCAACAAAGTGGACATGGAGTACCAGATCGATAACGGCGAGGTGGTTAAAGAGGTTTGGAACGCCTCGGTGGACGCCAAAGGGGCTTTTTCCCCCAAAGCCATTCCCACTTTAAGAAAGATGGTTAACGGTCAGAGGATCATCTTTCGCGTTGGCTACCAGAACCGCGAGAACGTCATTGAGACCTTCTTTGAGTTAGACGGCCTAGCCGCGGCCTTAAAGCCCATCCAAAGCGCTTGCTCCTGGAAATAGACCTAAACCCTCATTACGCCAGCAAGGCTTCATCCCCGACTCATGAAACATACCGCTGATTGGTATGTTTCACGGTAAAAGAGTTTGGCGAAACAAGTTGGTTAAGCCATCGATGGACCGCCAAAACTAGCTCATATGACTTAAGCTTAAGTCGCCGTAAGTCTTGGCGTCGCAATCGAAACCGGGTCGCGTCTTGAAACTGGAACCAGACCAGCGAGTCTTACGCGTCTGAGAGCGATTATCTGAATAGTTCTGTAGTCCTGTTGATAGATTTTTCCCAACAGACAATAATGACCTTAAAGCGTAGGCTGAGGTCAACTCAGAGCTTCAGACCTTGGCTGATAGCCTGTTAACTTTGGAAACTAAGGAGAAGCCTCGCTGGTTAATTTCCTGGCCAACGCGGTAAGGCTTTTCAAGAACCGGACGAAGTGACAACCAATTTAAATTCTCCGTCCAGTAGCGAAAAAAAAACAAATTGACACTAACTCACTAAACGGCTATATTGCATTATCCTTTTCCCTCTAGGACCCGCAGTTTAATTATACGCCAATAACCTTGGCCTTCGAAAATTTAGAAAATTTAGAAAATTTAGGGCGCTCGCCTGACCAACCTCAAAAAGGTTTTTTTGCCAAAAATATGATTACGAAAGTTGAGTTAAATAATTTCCGTTGTTTTAATAACTTTTCAATCGATAAGATCGCTCCTATTACGCTTATCTCTGGCCTAAATAATGTTGGCAAATCAGCTTTTCTTGAAAGTATTTTTTTGTTTTATGAAAGAAATTCAAGTGAAGTATTTTTTAAACTTAACATGTTTCGTCAAATTCCGCCATTGTTATCACCAAAATGGTTGTGGGGACATTTTTTCTCTAATATGAATTTGGATAATAATATCATAATTTGTATTTACGAGAATAATGAAAAACAAAACCTTATTTTAAGTAAAGATAATTTAGTTTCAGTTCCTTCTATTATCAACAATTTGTCTTCAGACCAATTTAATTTTCAAATTACTAATTTAAATACAAATTTAACAGAGCATGCGTTGAAATTACAATTTCATAATCAAATAAATAGTGAAAAGTTTCATTATTTACTTTCTAATAACGCTATATTTCGCAACCCAACTTCCCAAACAATTATTACTGACATTTTTATCCAATATTTAAGCCATAAGATTTCTGTACCCCAAGATCAACTCGCTGAATATTTTGGCATACTTGATATTAGTGGGAATAAGTATAAAATAATTGATATTTTAAGATTAATTGAACCTGGTATAAAAGACGTATCTGTTTTAATGATGGATGGTTTTAACTCTATATTTCTTGATATAGGGTTACCAACAAAAATCCCATTAAACTATTTGGGCGATGGGATTATTAAACTCACCCAAATAGCTTTAACTATGCTAACTAAACCGAGAGTTTTGCTTTTGATTGATGAGATCGACGAAGGGTTTCATTTCGAATTTTTTCCTAAGTTGTGGGAAATTATTGGGGATTTGGCCTTGGAAACACATTCTCAAGTTTTAGCGACCACCCATAATTTAGAATGTTTAAGGAGCTCTAAAGTTTTGATTTCTGATAAATTTCCACCAGAATTTTTTAGTTATGTCAGATTAGACAGTCTAAACAACACTACAAAACCTGTTTTGTTTTCAAACGAAGAATTTAGATACGCTATTGAAAGCAATATTGAGTTAAGATAATATTTATGACTGATTATACAATTTTCATATAACAAAGCTACCCCCACCAACGGTTGTCGACCCTTAGAGGTTACGGGCCGCTGGCCCCCCGGCCTTGACCGGTTTTTTTGGCCTATTTCGGAATTGAGTCAGCCATACGTTTTTATAGCGGCTTTATCAAAATTGACCAAACTTACAGCTTGACGAAGCTTACGAGCGTAAATTATCCAATCAGCGTTAGTCTGGCCCGTTTTAGTTGGCTCTGGAATTGACTGTAAATAAACAAAGGGCGGGTAACAGGGCGCGGTGGCCAACGACCTACGAGCGCGCCCGGTCGCGAAATACACGATTGCCAAAAATTGCCAAAAAAAAATTGATAAAAAAATTGATATACGGGAAAAAACAATATAATGTATCATCCCCCATTTAATTTTACCTTTTGAGGTTTAAGTTAAATGGACCTCTCGGCGGTCAATAGATTCTCATGGTGCTTTATGTCAACTCTTTACCCGGCAATAGCCATCGCCAATTGGTTGATTGAGAAAAATCAATCTGACAATTGTGGGTTGACTCATCTAAAAATTCAAAAATTATTATATTTCGCTCAAGGTTTTCATTTAGCTAACCTTTCTAATCCTTTATTTGAAGATGATATAGAGGCATGGAAATATGGCCCAGTTGTCAATGCGGTTTATCACGCCTTAAAACGATATGATGACGATGAAATTTTTAATTTCATTCAAGGTCATTATTTATCAGAAGGTAATCTTTGTTTTGGAAAACCTAAAGTAGAACTTAATGATGAACTAACGCATAAATTTCTTAATATTTTTTGGGGTAATTATTCAAAAATAGAGCCTTGGAAATTAGTAGAGATGTCTCATCTTAGTAACGGCCCTTGGGAACAAATTTCCCAAGCAATTATAAATAAGAAAACATTTAGCCAAGTTATTCCTAAAGAATTGATGAAAAAGTATTTCATTCAATTTATAAACAAAAGTTCCGACAATGACAGATAAAGAAATTCAAACTCCTGAATTATCAATAGAAATAAGCAAAAAAAAATCAGGACCTTTTAAAACAGAACAATTTAACTATAATTTGTTATATAGAACGTCAAAAGGAGAAAGAAATATATTGCTTTATACTATTGAAGAACTTAAACATAAGAATAATGAATTAAAAAATAAAATTGAATTATTACACGTTGAATCTAAAGAGATAGAAAAATTGCGATATGAAAACCACGAAAAACATTATAATCTTATTATTTCTAGTGTATTATTACTTTTAGGTTGTATTATTTTACCGTACAATAAACCATTGTTTATTATACCTGCAAATTTTAATTTTATTATTGGTATTGTTTTAATAATATGTTCTGCCATTTTTACTTATATAAAACCTCAAATTTCTGATTGGTTTTGGAATAAGAAGAAAAAAGAAGAAAAAAAAATCAGATAGAACTTCCTTAGACTAGCGATAACGATATCTTTCTCTTTTAGCGAGGCTTCGGCGGCTTTCGCCCTCGCTTATAAGGCCGCCTGGTTTACCTGATTAAACACTTCTGGATCATTCACATTAATCCCATATAACGGCGTTCCCTAAAAACCCTCATCAGATTGATGTTCTTTCTGATCATAGTGACACCACAAGCTTGTTTTCTTGACCTAGAAGACGCCTGATTTCTCCGCCTTAAACCGTTTACCCGCCTATTAGTTCCATTCAAATAATTCTCAATAAACCCAAAAAAACTCCGCCGCCCGCTTATCTTCTAACAGGCTCAAACGATATTTTTTTGGTAAATTAAAAGCCTTTTACATATATTATACACGTTTTTATTATTTTTATAATTTTTAGCAAGTCGATATCAACATAAAATTGTGTATAAATATTGTAAAAATTTAACATAATATTATAAATTTTTATAATATATAATTACTTTTTTTGAACAAAAAATATCATTTTCAAACTCAGAGACCTGAAAAACCCTCGATTCCACCCCGGTTCTAGGGTTGGCGCCGGGCGCTTATATCTTGAATTCCCGAATTTTGTATAACTTACAGGGGGCGAAAATCGGCAACCCTTGGATTAAAATAAAAACTTACCTAAGCGGCCTCGTTAAGCGGGCCGCTTAGGCTGGCCTTAACGCCCTCCAACCCCTTGCCCCTAAGCTAGCCGCGGTCCAAACCTTTCTTTCTCCGTCCCAAAACCGCCTTTGGCCCGCCCGAACAGTCCTGGTCATTAAAGGTCAAGCGCCCATATAAGAGCCCAGGGCCTTAACGGTCCTAAGCTCTTCCAGCTTGGTTGGGGTTTTATTTCTAACCAAAAACGTTTAACATCTTTGGTAATGGTTTTTAAACCCCTCCAGTTATGTCACCTATGGCATAACTATTTGAATCTATTGAATTTTTTCATTGACAGACCGGCTTTCCTAGTTCATAATTCACTAAAATCCGTAGAAAAATTCCCACGAATTGTTTCAAGACGGGGTCAATCAAGGTTTAAGGTAAGGTCAAGTTTTTCGCGTTTTTGGCCGCCAAGGAAGAAAACCTTTTCTGGCCCTTAATGGCTAAAATTTTATTTGTCATAAATGATATATGTCTTTTTAAGCATAAAAATGACATTTATTAAAAAAATTATTGACAAAACGTTTTTTTTAAAGTACACTTCCCCTTAAGCGAAATATTTTTAAGGTCCCTAAAGCTTAGCGGCTTGGCTTTAGGCCCTTGTCGGAGGAGTTCTCATGGTAAAAATTCTGCGCGTCAACATGGCCACTCTGGAATGCGTCTTCCAAGACGTTCCGGCCGAGTACGCCGGTCTCGGGGGGCGAGGTTTAACTTCCCTGGTGGTCAGTAAGGAAGTCAAAGCCACCTGCGCCCCTTTGGGCCCCCACAACAAACTAGTCTTCGCCCCGGGTTTACTCGGCGGCACCACCTGCGCCAACGCCAACCGGATTTCCGTGGGCTGCAAAAGCCCTTTAACCGGCGGCATTAAAGAAGCCAATAGCGGCGGCCAACCGGGCGGCCACTTGGCTAAAATGGGTATCCACGCCCTGGTGGTGGAGAACATCGCCCCGGATAATAAGTGGTATCAGTTGGAGCTGACTTTAGACTCGGCCAAGCTCGTCCCGGCCACCGTGGCTGGCCTTAACAACTACGCCGCCGTGGCCAAGTTGGTTGAGGAGTACGGTCAAGACTGTAGCTACATCACCATTGGCCGGGCCGGCGAGTTTAAGCTGACCGCGGCCTCCATCGCCTTCACCGACCGGGAGCTCCGGCCCACCCGTCACGCAGGCCGGGGCGGGGTTGGGGCGGTCATGGGCTCCAAGGGTTTAAAAGCCATCATCATTAACCCAGGGGACGCCAAGGGCGTCCCCATTAAAGACAAAGAGGCCTTTAACGCGGCCTCCAAGCGCTTTTCCAAGGCTTTAACCACCCACCCGGTCACCAGCCAAGGGTTAACCCTTTACGGGACCGCGGTTTTAGTCAACATCTTGCACGAGGCTGGGGGGCTCCCCACCTTTAACTTTTCCCAAGGCCGCTTTGATGACCACGAGGCCGTTTCCGGGGAGATGTTGAACCAATTGACCACCGAGCGCGGCGGCGAGGGGGTGGTGTCCCACGGTTGCATGAGCGGCTGTATCATGCGCTGTAGCGGAATTTTTCCGGACAAAAACGGGAAATTCATGGGCAAGTGGCCCGAGTACGAGACCTTATGGGCGTTTGGGCCCAACTCCGGCATTAACGACATTGAGATGATCGTTAAGTACGACTACATCTGCGATGACGTGGGCGTGGACACCATTGACGTGGGCGCGGCTTTGGCCGTTTTGATGGAGGCCGGGGTCTTAAAGTTTGGCGACGCGATAGGGGCTCTAAAGCTCATGGGCGAGATTAGCGAGGGCACGGCATTGGGCCGGGTCTTAGGCTGCGGGGCGGCCACTTCCGGGCGGGTTTACGGCGTCCGGCGGGTGCCAGCGGTTAAAGGTCAAAGTTTACCGGCTTATGACCCCCGGGCGGTTAAAGGCCAGGGCGTCACCTACGCCACCACCCCCATGGGGGCGGACCACACCGCCGGTTACGCGGTCACGGCCAACATCTTAAGCGTGGGCGGGACGGTCGATCCTCTGTCCACCGCCGGTCAGGTGGAATTGTCCCGGAACCTCCAGATCGCCACGGCGGCGGTGGACACTTGCGGCTTATGCTTATTTGTGGCCTTCGCGGTCCTGGATATCCCGGACGCTTTAGTGGCCATCGTGGACATGTTAAACGCTCGCCATGGTTTAACCTTAACGGTGAACGATGTGCCGGGCGTGGGGAAACTCGTTCTGGAGACGGAACTGGATTTTAACCGTCGGGCTGGCTTCACCAACGCCGCCGATAGGTTACCGGACTTCTTTGTGGATGAGCCCTTCCCACCGCACAATAAGGTCTTTGACGTCACCGACGAGGAGTTGGACCAAGTTTTAAAATGGTAGTTAGGGCTAGTCGAGGCTAAAAACCTCTGCCCCAGTCCGCTTAAACCCATATCCGCCTAAGGCCCCGGCTTCCTTTTGGAACTCGGGGCCTCGGATAATCTCCAGTAAAACTTGGATCTTAGGGTCGTTTAAATCCCGCTTTAAGATGGCTAGATCGTACTCTTCCCAGCCTAAGGGGATAAACTCTAAGCCCAAAGCCATAGCCGCGGCTAAAACCCCTAAACCCACCTGGGCTCGGCCCCCGGCCACCGCCGCGGCCACGTTTAAATGGGTGAATTCCTCGTCCTCGTAACCCCGAACGCTCTGGGGGTCTAGACCGCTCTTACGCAACTCGTAATCCAGTAAAGCCCGAGTGCCGCTCCCTTTCTGGCGGTTGACCATAGTGACCTCGGGTCGCGTTAAATCGGCTAAGGAAACTATTTTTAAAGGGTTACCGCGAAGAACCATTAGACCTTGGCTCCGCTCCACTAACCGGATAAGAGTAACCCCCCGGCCTGGTAAGAACCGTCTTATGGCCTCTTGGTTGTAGGTTCCGTCCTCGCCTAAAAGATGGCACCCAGCGATATGGGTTAACCCCTTACCCAAGGCCAAAAGACCGCCTAAGGAGCCCACGTGGGCCGAGGTCAAGCTTAACTTAGGGTCGCGTCGCCTTAATAAACCGTCTATTAAGGCCAAAGCGTTATCGTGGCTACCAATGGCTAAGATGGCCCCATTAATGGTCTTAAGGGGCCGCAATAAACTGACCGTAGCCGGTTGGCTGGCCGATAAACCTTCGGAAATGGCCGGGATCTCAATGATCCCATCGGCCTTGGCTAAGCTCGCGACCGTTCCAGCCCCCCGGGGTAAAGGCGCGGCCACCAATTCCCCATTAACCCGGCCCAGCTTAACCCGGATAAACTCCGAAAGCCCAGGTTTTGAGGGTAAATCTTGAAAGAGCCGAACTTGGGCATTCGGTCTTTCTAGGGGAACCGCGCTTTGCCAGTTTTTTAATAAGGGTAAACCCAAAAGCTCGAAGGCGATGACCGCCGAGACCGGGTAACCGGGTAAACCCAAGACGGGCTTTTGGTTGACTTTACCAATGGCCACCGGTTTACCGGGCATGGCTTTGATCCCGTGGACCAAGAGCTCGCCATTCTCTTGCAGAAGCCCAGCGGTGTAATCTTTGGACCCAGCTGAGGACCCGGCGTTAAAAACAATCAGATCAAAAGGCCCATCAACGGCTTTGAGTAAGGTTTCCTTTAACTTACCCGGATCGTCTGGAACGATGGGCCAAACGGTGAGCCTTCCCCCAACCTCTTCCACTAAGGCTTGGACAATAAGGGAGTTAAACTCGGGTAGTTTATGGCCAGCTTTAAGATCCTCTGGGGTTAAAGAATCCAAGGAGGCCATTTCCGAGCCCGTGGGGATAAAGACGACCTGGGGCTTTCTAAAGACCATTGGCTCTAAAATCCCAGCGGCGGCCAGGGCCCCGATCTCATAGGCCCCAATGGCGGTCCCTTGGGGTAAGACTATTTCCGTCTCCACGAGGTCCTCGCCGATCTTCCGGACATTCCGCCAGGGGAAGACGGCCTCTTCGATAGTGACGTTTGGCGCGCCGGTTGGGGGATCGATATCTTGGTTAATAACCAAGTTTTCCACCATGATGACCGCGTTGGTCTCCGGCGGCAAAGGGGCCCCGGTGTTGACCCAAAAAGCCTCTCGCCCGATCTCTAAAGTTAAAGGCTTGGAGGCCCTGGCCCCATAAGTGATTTCGGCTTTAACGGCCACCCCGTCCATGGCCGCCCCATTGAAGGCCGGCGAGGACACCTTAGCCACCGCCGCCGCGGCTAACGTTCGGCCCAAGCTTTGGGCCAGAGGAACCTTTTCCGCCGTTAAAGGCGAGGGAAAACTGACGATCTTTTTTTGGGCCTCGGCCACCGTGGACAAGGAAAGGTAAACTTTGCGCAAAACGGATCCTTTAACCTTATGCTTTTAGCGTCTAGAGGAAGATAAACTTACAGAAGCCTAATATCCGCCCATTCGCCCTGTTCCAAGCCTTCCCGCTCCTCGGGGCAAATGGCTAAGGCGTCCGCCCCGGCCAAGGTGGAGATAAGGGCGCTTTTACCTAAAACTGGGCTAGCGATTAATTCTTGGCCCTTAAAAGTTAGCTTAACCCGAAAGTAGTCCCTGCGGCCCTCGGCTGAAGGGACCGAGCGACTTAAGCGAGCTTTTAACGCCTTGGGCCAGATAGGTTCTTTAGCCCCAGTCAAGCGGCGGATTAGGGCCTTTAAAAAAACCTCCGCGGTCACTAAAGCCCCGGCCGGGTGTCCTGGTAAACCCCAGAGGGACTTTTGGCCCTGGCGGGCGAATATGAGGGGTTTTCCGGGGCTGATGGCCACCCCATGAGCTAGGGCAGCTGTCCCTGGCTGGGCGGTTAAAGCTTTAAGGGTATAATCCTTCTCGCCAGCCGAGGAGCCCCCGGTTAAAACCACGGCGTCGGCTAGGGCTAACCCCGTAGCCACCTTTTGGGACAATAGGGGTAAATCGTCCGGGACTAAACCTAATAACTCGCCTAGGCCCCCAGCGGCCTCGACTAACGCTTTAATGGCGATCGAGTTAATGTCCCGCACTTGGCCTATTTTCGGGGCGTCGGTGATCTTAACCACCTCATCGCCCGTGGCTAAGATGGCGAACTTAGGTTTTCGCCTCACGCTAACCACGGTCTCCCCAAAGGCGGCCATTAACCCCAGCTCGGCGGCCCGTAAGGTCTGACCTATCGGTATGAGCTCTTGATCTTTAGCCGCGTCCTCATCGGCTAAGATGACGTTTTCCCCGGGGGCTAAAGGTTTAACCAGCTCCACCAGCCCAGCTTGACTGGTTCGGGCGTATTCCAGCATGACCACGGCGTCCGACTGGGGGGGCAAAGCCCCGCCCGTCCAAACTCGGATGGTTTCCCCGGGGTTTAAGGTTAAAGAGCAATCTTGGCCCATCCGCCCCTCGCCGACCAGGGTTAAGGCCGCCGGCAACCCCTCCGAGGCCCCAAAAACGTCCCGGGCCCTAACCGCGAAGCCATCCACGGTGGAGCGGTTAAACCCCGGTAAATCCGCTGGGGCTAGATACGGGGCGGCGAGAACGCGGCCTAAGGCGGCCTCTAAGGGGATTTCCTCGGTTGGTAAAGGGTCAAAGTCTTCTAAAAGCGTAAGGATTTGGTCCACGGTTTTTAAAGTCAGAAAATCAGCCACACTGGTCCTTATGCCCCTAAAGAAAATAAGTTAGACCCTAATTCTTTAGGGGAAAAATAATTTACGCGAAGAAAGTCTCACTATAGCTGAAGATTTTCGGAACTTTCAAATCCAGATAGCGCGGCTTATGGCCCGTTAAGCGGCTAGCCTTGCGACCAATCCAGTAACGCTCGCGATTAGACCGATCCGGTCTTGACCATAAAGGGGCCCTTAAGGCCCTTAGTTTTGAGAGGAAAACATGAATTTGGTGGCCAAAGTGTTTCTCGGCGATAATGACGTCTACGCCTTAGGCCCAGGTCGGGTGGCTCTTTTGCGGGCCACCGAAAAACTGGGCTCGTTAAACAAAGCCGCTAAATCGGTGGGTATGAGCTACCGGTGGGCTTGGGGTCGCATTAAGGACTCGGAGACCGCTTTAGGTATCGACCTTCTGGCTAAAGCCCCCAAACGCGGTCAAGCCAAAGGTTTAACCGACCAAGGCCGGGAGCTTCTGGACTGGTACTCGTCCTTGGAACAAAAGATCGCCGAGGTTTTAAAAGAGTTTCCCCAGCCGGGCTTTTTGCCGCCCGACGTGGCCGTCAAGAACCCCAAAAGACCCTGTCTCGACTGAGGGGTTTTAGCCCCGCCAGAAAAAGGCCCTCCAGAGGATGGCGCTAGGAAAAGTTATGCTAATAATGACGCGTTTATCCACGACCTTAAGAAACCTGGTCCCAAACTATGAGCCGGTTAAGGGCTTAGAGGTGACCTTACCCGATAAGGCCACGGCCAAAGATCTGGCCGAGTCCCTGAACCTACCTCTAAGCGAGATTAAAATAGTCATGCTGAATGGGCGCCGGGTAGGCTTGGAGGCGGTATTAGCCGATGGGGATCGGGTGGGCCTATTTCCGGCGGTGGGCGGCGGTAGTGGCGGAACCGACACCCCTTCCCCGGACCGGCTCCCTTTAAAAAACCCCAATCTTTCTTCTTTAGACCAAGACGAGATCATCCGCTACAGTCGGCACTTACTTTTAAAAGAAGTGGGGGTTAATGGGCAAAAGAGGCTCAAAAACGCTCGGGTCTTAGTGGCCGGGGTCGGGGGTTTAGGGTCCCCAGTGGCTTTATACCTCGCCGCCGCCGGTATCGGAACCTTAGGGATCGTTGATGACGATCGCGTGGAGTTATCTAACCTCCAGCGGCAGATCATCCACGCGGCTAGCGATCTTAATAGGCCTAAAGCCGACTCGGCCAAAGATCGCCTTTTAGCCATTAACCCGCGGATTACCGTTCAAGCTTATAAAGAAAGACTAGATAAGACCAACGCCCTAGAGATCCTCAAAGATTACGATCTAGTGGTGGATGGGACCGATAACTTTCCCACGCGCTACCTTTTAAACGACGCGGCCTATTTTTTAGGGATCCCTTTGGTCTATGGCTCCATCTACCAATTTGAGGGCCAAGCCAGCGTCTTTTGGGCTAAACGTGGCCCCTGTTACCGGTGTCTTTACCCGACCCCACCGACCCCAGGTCTAGCCCCTTCTTGCGGCGAGGCTGGGGTCATGGGGGTACTTCCTGGTCTCATTGGGGCCATCCAGGCCACGGAAGCGGTTAAACTCATTGTCGGGAAAGCCGCGACCTTGGTCGGTCGCTTAACCTTGGTGGACGCTTGGCTCATGGAGTTTATTGAGCTCCCTTTAGATAAAGACCCTAACTGCCCCTTATGTGGTTTAGAGCCGACCATAACCGAGCTGATTGATTATGAGCTCTTCTGCGGTCAAGATAGACCCGCGGAACTTGAGTCCCAAAGCTTAAGCCCCTTGGAGCTAAGAAAGCGGCTAACCGAAGGCCCAGATATCCAGATCATCGATATCCGCGAAGACTTGGAAAAGGAGATCTTCCAGTTTCCCGGGGCCATCGCTATCCCTTTCGTGGACCTGGAAAAACGTCAAGGCGAGCTCGATCCCCAAAAAGACGCCATCATTATCTGTAAAATCGGCCAACGGAGTCTCTTCGCCATCCGGAAGCTCAAAAAGGCCGGGTACCAAGGGCCCTTGTATAATCTGAAAGACGGGGTTAACGGCTGGGCCCGGGATGTGGATCCCACTAGCTTGGCTTACTAAAGGGCCAGCTTAGAGTTAACCGCGGGGAACTTAGGGCCAGAGCCCAGAGGGTGAATCATCGAGCCTAAACCATCGAGCCTAAATCATCGAGCCTAAATCATAGAACTTAGAGATTAGCGCTTAGACGCCACCGTTGGCTAAAAGCTTTATCGACTTCCACTAGAGCTTGGTTCTCATTAACCGCTCCTATCCCTAAAGAACAAGCCTTATCAAGATTGAGTCGCGATAATACCCTAAAAACCATGAAGCCCTATCATAAAACGTAGCTCCGCCTTTAGTTCGCTTAACTTTATTGGCCCCCAAGGTCTGAGCCAGCCTATAGCCTGACTCTTCCTCTCTGCGCCCTATTCCCTAAGAATTACGCTAAAACCCGCGACTTTATGAGTCGTAAAGATTTATAACTAAGTCTTACCCCGGACTTTTTAAGCGCTTAAGGACAACAAAAGCCTTAGGCTCTGGCGTCATTAAACATAGGACTAAAATCGCGACGCCCCCCGTAAAACCGTTATGCTAACTGGGGGCTTAAGATTCTTAAGACCGAAGAATGGTCTTTAACGAAAAGCTCAAGCTAACGGGACTAACTAAGATCTGGACGTTTAAAGCCAAGAGCGACTTCTTATAGCCAAAAGGTTTTTTTAAGGCTTAAAGTTATCCCGCGCTAAGCGCGCCTATGTCCAACCTTAGCCAAACCAAACGCGAGGTCTAGGAAGTTAGGAAATTTGGAGCGAAACGCTAAGCTCAAAAAAAAAGCCGTGGTCCAGAAGGGCCGGCGTTTAAGGGGTTATTAAATTGTCGAGGAAATTAAAGGCTAAACCGCGGAGGATTTGTTAATTAGACACTGTCGCGATAATAAGTCATAATTGTAGCTTAAGCCGCGAAAGGGCGAAAGCTAAAGGGAGGTTAGCGCCCGACCTTATTCAAGGTCTTGCTTAAGGTCGGTCGTGATGTTATTGACCGGCTGTCGCCGAAAAAAACTGACTCGGTTGCGGGCCCCTAAAAACACCAGGGCCACCGAGAATAGCACAAAGGCTCCAATGACGATAAATTCCATGTTGATTCTCCTACTTTTTCCATCCTTTGTTAGAGGGTGAGTTTATTAATAAGTCCACTGACTTAAAGGCTTATAAAGCTTATCGCGCCGATGGCCCATAACCTTAAGGCTAACGAGCCCAACAAATTATACAGAGTCTCCGAAAAACGTCCACTAATTTTTTGAAATTTTACAATAATTTTACGCGAATGAACTATCCAGAGCTAAAGGCGAGAACCTGACGCGGCTGGGGGACTTAGGGCCGCCTATTATAAGAGTAAGGCCAGTTGGGCCGTAAGACTTATTCGCGAAAGGTTGTTTGACCTATCCGGTGGGCCATAATGGCTATTTCGCGCGTCTTAGGGGTCATCTTCGCTTGTCCTTAATATAGCGACCTTTCCGAGGTTTTTGGACTTTGTTCTCCAGCCGCGGCCTTATTGGCTCAAAACCAACTTAAAGGCCCTTTTGACTCATCGGACGAGTCAAGGAGCAAGTCCTATTAAGGATATTATAAGACTCAAAAGTGGTTTTGTAAAGTACTTTTTTTTCAAATAAGATACTGATTCTCAATAATGAACGATTAAATCGTAGAGGTCTATCAAGCGATCGCGCAAAAACAATCTGGCTTTATGTTTCCGGGCTAAAAGAGTGTTCAGGTTTTCCCCAGTCTCCTCGGCTAATTCTTTGAAGGATAGGCCCTCAAACTCGGTTTTGATAAAAGCCTCCCTTTGCTTTTCGGGTAGATCGGCTATGGCTTGGTTAAACTCGGCCCAAAAAAGCGATTTTAAATACTCGTCCTCCGGGTTATTCGGGGTCTGGTCCATGACCTCGTAGATCTCCGAAAGGTCCAGGTCGTTTTCATAGTCAGCGGTAAGGATCTCCCGAACCTTCCGGCTACGGTCAATCAGCTCATTTTTGACCGCCCTAAAGAGCCAAGCGGAGACCGCTTCCACTCGGCAGATCTGGTCCGCCGCGATTAGATTGCTGACCGCTTCTTGATAAATATCCTCAATATCAGCGGCTGGGGCTCTTTTAGCGATAAAGCCTAAGACCTTGTCGCGACAGGCGTAAATCAACCCGGCCAGCCCTGACTTAGGGGAGTCAGGTTTAGAGGAATCAGTCATGGTTAGGCTTTGGTCCACTATCCTCACCCGCCTTACTCTCAGCGCCTTGGCCCTCACCTGGGATCTCATCCTTCTGACAGTCCTGATTGGCCCGACGCCGCTCGTGGCCGCGCTCAGGGCGCTCATCATGGCCCTCACCGCGACAATCACTATGACCCGCGCTATGACGATCGCCAAAACGATGACCGTGGTGGCCATCCCCGCCATGATGATGGAACGGGCGACAGAATCCGTGGGAAGACATAATAGAGTCCCTATCCTTATGGCTTAATCCTCGCCACCGGCCAAGTAAGCCCAGGTGGTGAAAATGACGGCCAAAGCCCCCAAACAAGAGCCGGGCTATTATCATAAGCCCCAAGGCCTCCAGATAGTTTATGGGTTTGAAGCCAAAAACATTGGGAACGACCGCGTTCCAGATGAGGTTAAAGGCCAGGACCAAGAGGAACAGCCCAACTAAAGAGAAAGTTATAACGTATTTACGGCTCATAGTAAGCCTCCTTTCACTAGGGAAGACGAATGGGCGGTAAAAATATTGTCTGGGGAAAAGATGGGGTTAGGGCCGGGCGGCTATGGGGTTTCATTATTGGTGCTGGGACTATTATAGATATTTAATGGATGCATATTAATAAATAATTAATGTTTATAAAAATTAATTATGTACTTAAAAACAATATAATAAACACAAAGCTATAAACATCAATATAAAATAGTAAAATATTTAAATAATTTTATATATAATACTTATTCAAACAAATATAGCGCATTTTTCAGATATGTTAATATTTTCTCATCGGTAAATCATGCCACTGTAAAGAAGTTTTTGCCATACATCCTGTTGAACCTTCGCTTCCAGTATTGTACGCGATGGCTTACTATCGGAGTTTTGAAAGGAGGCTGTTCTCTGTCAGGCAATTATGAATACTTGATTGACTTTAGTTAGCCTTACATTTTATTTCACTAAAAAATAATAATTTATCTTATATATAAATTTAGAGTTGGATCTGATATATAAATACGGTCTCTAGGGGCGATTGACTGGCCAGGTGGCCAGGCGTGACTGTTGCGATAGAATCTTTCTTGAGCTAATCTAGGAATATTGATTAATTGTCTGAATAAAGACCTTCAGCCACTAGCCAGGCTAGAAACCCACTTATCGCTGATTAAGGGTTAAATATGCTGACACAAACCTTTTTACGGTTGTCAATGGGGTTATTGTTAATCTGTTTGGCCTCCCCAGCCCTGGCCTTAGAACAAAACGAGAAGCTTAGGGTAGAGAATTTTTTACAGGCCCTGGCCCAAGAAAAGGATCTTATCTTTATCCGTAATGGCCGAGAATATATGGTCAATAGAGCTGTAAACCACCTTCGCCGCAAGTTAAACTCGGTTGAGGACAAACTAAGCACGGCGGAGGAATTTATCGACCAAGTGGCTTCCAAATCCAGTTTGTCCGGTAAACCTTATCTTATCAGGCGACCTGGCGGTCAGAACGAGGAGGCTGGCCCATATTTTCACGAAATTTTGGCGAAAATTCCAAAAAATCCTGCTCCAGAAATTAAAGTTAGTAAATAAATGTTTTAGGCCACAACTATTTTTAGAAATTACTTGATATATATATTAATAAACATAAGTAATGATAATTATATATATTTAGACGCAGATTTGACGAAAATAGAGGATATGCCAACTAGCCTATCCATAGTCAGTAAAACCCGAATGGCTGTAGAACAATAACCTAAGACAGAGGCCGAAATTCAACGAGTTTACATTGTCCATATCCATAGCCTGGCATTATAGTCAGTGTCGTTTTCGCGGTCCTCCTAACTATCGCCACAGTTACTGTTAGCGGCTATACCTAAAGGCATGATGAAATAAATGGAGATATTAACGATGATTATGTTTTATCATTAAAATTCACTAGATATGATTTTGAACGAACTATTTTATCAAATGTATATCCTATAAAATGTATATATCACTTTCCTAATAAAATAAGTATATTAAAAGACGGTTTATTTGAAACCATTATTCCCTTTTCACCATACGAATAATCACCCATGGCGGGCCCAACCAACCCGCCACCCAGGACACCTGACCCAGGGCCATCCGATGAAGACTTCGGATTCCCTATAAAAGAGGCTTGATAAAAAGGAGATTTTTTTCATGAAGTTATGTTATAATTTATCTAGCGTGCGAAAGCGCGCGGCTGATTGGTTTGAGAAATTGTCCGTTG
>JAISRZ010000039.1 GCA_031273455.1 Deltaproteobacteria bacterium
ATTAGGGGCCATCGGCGGACTTATGTGGGGGCCAGGCCCGGTCGGGTCATCGCGGCCATCTCTAAGTGCGGCGTCAATAACCCGGTCTTCTTACTCGATGAGGTCGATAAGATGACCAACAGCCCCCAAGGCGATCCAGCGGCGGCTTTACTGGAGGCTTTGGACAATGAGCAAAACGACACTTTCACTGACCACTACCTGGAAATTCCCTTTGACCTCTCCAAGGTCATGTTTATCCTAACGGCCAACCTCATTGAGCGGGTGCCAGCGGCCTTACGGGATCGTTTGGGAGTGATCGAAGTCTCAGGGTACGCCTCAGCCGAAAAAATGGCTATCGCGAAAGATCACCTGTGGCCGAAAGAGTTAGAAAGGCACGGGTTAGACTCCAGCCAACTAACCTTATCCGATGAGGTTTTGGGCCAGATCATTGACTCTTACACCTCGGAAGCCGGTTGCCGAGACCTTTGTCGGCACTTAAGGGCTTTAATCCGCAGTCGGGCCGTGGACAAAGCTGAGGGGCGTTTACCGGAGACCATTATTCGGCCGGAGGAGCTCCAGACCATCTTAGGGGCCCCGAGGCACGCCAAAGAGACTATGGATCTAACCCCGCAAGTTGGGGTGGCCACGGGTTTAGCTTGGACCTCAGCCGGCGGGGACATAATGTTTGTCGAAGCCGTGGCCATGCCCGGAAGCGGTCAGCTAGTCCTAACCGGTCAATTAGGGGAGGTCATGCGGGAATCGGCTCAAGCGGCCATTAGCTTTGTGCGCTCGAAGGCTAGAGAATGGCGCTTGGATCCCGAGTGGTTTAAGGATAAGGATGTCCACATCCACTTACCCCACGGGGCTATCCCCAAAGACGGACCCTCGGCGGGAGTCAGTTTAGTCACGGCCTTAGTCTCTTTGGTTAGTGGGGCGAGAATTCGCTCCGACCTTGGTCTAACCGGGGAAATCACCTTACGGGGCCTCGTTTTGCCGGTGGGTGGGTTAAAGGAAAAGATTCTGGCCGCTAAAAGAGCGGGACTTAAGGCCATCGCCATTCCCGATAGGAATATGCCGGACGTGGCCGAGTTACCGAGCTTTTTAATCGAGGACATTGAGATTGTGCCCATCAAGACGGTCGAGGAAGCCATTAGCTTAGCCTTGTTGGACGAGCCTTTAAAAAACGGGATCTTTGGACGGCTAGACACCCGGCCCAACGGACGGACGTACTATAGCCAAATGTACCCCTCGTACATTTAAGTGGGGTAGGGGAGACCTTAAGCCAGGTCAGACCATCAAGGCCTGGTTTAAGGACTAAAGAGTCGCGATTTGAGGTCAGGTTAGCTGAAAAAAATATAGCCTGACTTTAAAAAGCGGATGGCCCTTAGGGGGAGGACAGACCGCGAAAGTCCTTGGCGAAAAGTTTGGCGGAAGGTCCTAAAGAGTTTGGAATGTAAAAGCTTCTGGGCTCCCGGGACAGTGGACGGATCCCTAGGCCAGGTCAGACGATTAAGGCCTGGCCTAAGGACAAAAAAGAAGCGGCTTAAGGTCAGGTTAGCTGAAAAAATATAGCCTAACTTTAAGAAGCGGATGGCCCTTAGGGGGAGGACAGACCGCGAAAGTCCTTGGCGTAAAGTTTGGCGGAAGGTCCTAAAGAGTTTGGAATGTAAAAGCATCTAGGCTCCCGGGACAGTGGACGGATCCTTAGCCAGGTCAGACCATTAAGGCCTGGTCTAAGGACAAAAAAGAAGCGGCTTAAGGTCAGGTTGCGTAAAGAGCCTGACTTTAAAAAGCGGATGGCCCTTAGGGGGAGGACAAGCAGAAGTGTCCTTTAACTAAGGGATGGCGGAAGGTCCTAAAGAGTTTGGAATGTAAAAGCTTCTGGGCTCCCGGGCCAGTGGACGGATCCTTAGCCAGGTCAGACGATCAAGGCCTGGCCTAAGGATAAAAGAGGCGGATTAAGGTCAGGTAGCGTAAAAGCCTGACTTTAAAAAGTGGACGGCCCTTAGGGGGAGGACAGACCGCGAAAGTCCTTTAACTAAGGCCCCACCGGCGGTCCCCAGAGTTAAGGTTGGAGTAGTTTCTTAACTTATGGGACAGTGGCCGGATCCTTAGGCCAGGTCAGACGATTAAGGCCTGGCCTAAGGACAAAAAAAGAGGCGGCTTAAGGTCAGGTAGCCTAAAAAGCCTAACTTTAAGAAGCGGACGATTTTAAGGGCGAGGGTCAGCGGAAAAAGTTCTTTAGCTATATGGTTGGCGGAAGGTCCTAAAAAGTTTAGAAAGGAAAATTTCTAGACTTACGGGACAGTGGACAGTCTTTAGACCAGGTCAGACGATAAGGGCCTGGTTTAAGGGCTTTTTGTCGTGGGCTAGGCTAAGCCCCATAAGCCCCTAAAAACGCCCATAGTCAGCGGATCTGGCCTTTAGCCTCCCACACCATCTAGCTCGGGAAAAAGTCTTTTAGGGGGATTTAGGGGCTGGTTTTTCGGCTGGGGGCTAAAAGGTCGCTAGGGGAGGTCGTAAGGGGGCCATTAGGGATATTTAGGGCTCTTAAAGAAGTCATTTGGAGGTTAGGCTGGTCGATAATAGCCGCTTATGGGGCGGATAGGGGTTATTAAAGGACAGGATTTTAACGAGGCTAGAGAACCGTCTATATTTTGCCAAAAAGCTCCCAATCTGTCTATAATGGCCCCCAAAATCCGCGGACTTCCCTGGCTCGCCTGAAGGGATTGGCTCCGCGAGCTATTAAAAGGGAGTTTCATGATTATTTCGCGACTAACGACTCTTCCCTCGCCTTTAGTTGGGCGGAAAGGCCCAGCCCGTGTTTTCTAAAGTGGCCATCAATAACCGCGGGGCCGTGGCCCAGCGGGTTATTAGGGCTTTAAGGGCCCTTAAGGTAAAAAGCGTTATTTTCTGTTCCGAGGCTGACCAGGAATTGCCTTACGTTAAAGAGGCGGATGAGTTTGTGGTCTTAGGCCCAGCCGCGCCTCTGGAAAGTTATCTCAATCATGACCGGGTCATCGCGGCCTTAAAGGCTTGTCGGGCTGAGGCTCTCCACCCTGGTTACGGTTTTTTGGCCGAGGACGCCGCTTTCGCCTTAAAGCTTCAGGAATTGGGCATCGTCTTTATTGGGCCCGACCCCCAGCACCTCAAGGTTTTTGGGGATAAGGTCCTGGCCCGTCAAGAAATGGCTTCTCGCGGTCTTCCGGTCAATCCGGCCACTGGCCTACTAGTTGGGACCTTGGAGGAGCGTTTGGCCATCGCTAAGGCCCATGGTTTTCCCTTATTAGTCAAACCCGCTGGCGGCGGTGGGGGGATTGGCATGATTCCCGTCCACGCCCCGGATAAGTTAGCCGCGGCCTTGGAAACGGCCGCTTCCCAAGCTCAAAGGGGTTTTGGCCGGGCTGAGCTGTACGCCGAGCGTTTGATTGTCAACCCTAGGCACGTGGAGTTTCAGATAGTGGCTGATGGCCAGATGGGGTTCCACCTGTTTGAGCGGGATTGCTCCATCCAAAGACGCCGCCAGAAGATTGTCGAGGAGGCTGGGGCCCCCTCTTTAGACCGGGCGGGTTTAACCGTCATCGCCGAGCTAGCGGCTAAGGTCATGGCTGACATTGGCTATAACCATGTGGGCACGGTGGAGACCCTATACGGAGCGGAGACAGGCTACGCCTTTTTAGAGGTCAACCCAAGGCTCCAAGTGGAGCACGCCGTGACTGAGGAGATTACGGGTTACGATTTGGTGGAAACCCAGTTACAATTAGCTAGTGGGGCTAAAGTGGCCGATTTGCCCCCAGCCCCGGAGGCCCCCAGGGGCCACGCGGTGGAGGTGCGGGTCTACGCCGAGGATTCCCGGCGGTTTTTGCCCTCGCCCGGGTTATTAAAGGTCTTTAGGCCGCCAACCGGCCCGAACGTCCGCGTGGAGACGGGTTTTATTGAAGGGGCCCGGGTCACCCCCTTTTACGACCCCATGGTGGCCCAGGTCATCGCTAAGGGCTCTGACCGAAAGGAGGCCATCAAGACCTTAAAAGAGGCTTTAAACGCCTTTGAGATCGAGGGGATTAAGACTAACCTCATCTTTTTAAAAGCTCTTTTGGAATATCCGCCCTTCTTGGACGGCGAGCCTCGCACCGAGATGGCGGAGGAGCTATTAAAGGAGCCGAGTTATCAGGCTCTTTGGAGCGCGTAAATGTGTTAAGGCTGGATCTCCACACTCACTCCACGGCCTCGGATGGGACCTTTCGCCCCCGGGACTTGGTGAAAATGGCTCGGGCCTCGCGCTTGGCCGGTTTAGGCCTCTGCGACCATGACACCGTGGAGGGGAACCCGGAGCTATTAAAGGCGGGCCAGGATTTGTCCTTTCCCGTCTTTGGCGGGGTGGAGCTGAGCGTGGACTTTAAAGGCACCACCCATCTTTTGGGCTTGGATCTATTAGCCTCTAAAGACACGCCGCCCATCTTGGACGGGTTACAGGAGTTTCGGCGGGCTCGGAACCAACGTTTATTTGACCGGCTCATTGAGTTGGGGTTTAACTTAACCTTAGAGCGGATTGAGGAAATATCCGGCGGCGGGCAACTGGGGCGCCCTCATTTCGCTCGGGCTCTGATAGAAAAGGGCTATTGTAATAGCGTTCAGGACGCTTTTGATAAGTATTTAGGGAAAAATCGGCCCGCTTACGTCGATAAAGTCCGCCCAACCCCTTTAGAAGCTTTGGCCATGCTTCATAAGGCCAAGTACGCCCCAGTCTTGGCCCATCCCTACAGTCTTGGCTTACCTCCCGATAAGTGGCTAGAGGTTCTGCCCCAGTGGAAAAAAGATGGTTTATTAGGCTTAGAGGTTTACCATCCAGACCACACGCTTGACCAAATCCAACTCTTCACCGCTCTAGCCCATAAATTCGATCTCATCATTACCGCGGGCTCCGATTTTCATGGGGCCAATAAGAAAACGCCAATAACCTGGGTTAAAACCCACAGCCCGGTGGGGCTGGAAGTCCTAGGGCGTCTTAGAGAAAAGCTACTGGCCAGCTAAAACCAAGATGGTCTATTAAGGCCAGGTTGGTTAAGGCTGACGTTGGTTAAAGGAGCAGGTTGGTTAAGGCCGACGTTGGTTAAAGAATCAGGTTGGCCAAAGCTGATGTTGGTTAAAGGGCCAGGTTGGCCAAGGCCGATGTGGTTAAAGGACCAGGTTGGCCAAAGGTTGATGTTGGTTAAGGTCAACGCTGGTTAAAGGCCATCTTGGCTAAGACTGACGTTGGGTCAACCAGATGTCGGCCAAAGGCTTTAAGCTATCTCTAAGTCAAGTCAGCCAAGGCGAGCTAAGGGTCTATCAAGGCCCATTGGCTTTATAAATGGTTTTAAACGCGCCCCCAGGGATTAGTTGGAGGGATTATGACGGCGGATAACCAACCCATTTTGGGTCTTCATTTAAGCCCGAGGCCAGACGGTAGCTCCCGTCTTTTATTAGATCGCTTTCAAAAAGGAGTCATAGCGGCTGGCGGGGCCATGGATATTTTAGCGGCCTCTGGTCGGAACATCGAAGGCTGTCGCGGCTGCGGCGACTGTTACGTCTTAGGCGAGTGCGTCATCCAAGACGACATGAATATTTTTTACGAAGCGGTGGCCAAGGCCACGCGGATTGTCGTGTCCACCCCGGTCTTTTTCTACGGCGTCCCGGCTATTGGAAAAGCGGTCATAGACCGGCTTCAGGTCTTTTGGTCTCGGATCTACAAGCTTAATCAGAAAAGGAGCTTTCCTAGGGAGCCTAAGGGTATGGTCTTAGCCGTTGGGGCCACCAGGGGGAAGGATCTGTTTATCCCCATTAAGCTCTGCGCCAAATACCTGTTTGACGCCATCGGTTTCCCGAGAAAGTTTCCCTTCGCGGGCTATCGCCGGATTGAGGAGCCTAAAGATTGGCCGTTGGACCAACTGGATGAAGTTGAAGGTTACGGACGGGCTTTCGCCTCGGATACCTTGGACCTTATTGACGTAGATAACGTCTAAATAGACGCGGATAACGGCTAAACGGTTAAGGTTTAAGTGGATAAGACCTAAGAGGGGAAAAGTCTAAAAAAGGGCTCTTCGCGGATTTTGGATCTTTTTCGAAAACAAAAATTTCGATAGAAAAAAAGGCTTTCGATTAAGCTAATCGTAGGCCCGCTAAGGTAAGCCAAGCTAAGGTCCACTAAGCCGAGCCAAGCCAAGGTAAGGTAAGCTAAGTCAAGCCAAGCCGAGCCAAGCCGAGCCGAGCCGAGCCGAGCTAAGGTAAGCCAAGCTAAGCTAAGTCAAGCCGAGCCAAGCTAAGCTAAGCTAAGCTAAGGCCCACTAAGCCGAGCCAAACCAACCTTCCGCTAAGGAACCCCAGAAGGTAACCACCAAAGCTTGTCAGACACCCATAAAACCGCGTCTAAAGGGCGATAGTGATAGGCCGACGCCCCCCAAAGGACTAAAGGCTTATAGGATACGATTGTAGCCTTTCTTAAGACCCTTGGCGGACCAGGAAACGGATAAGCCCAAAAGCGACATTTTACCTGGTCAATCAAAGGGCGATGACGGCCTTCTTACCGAAAAACGTCTTAGATCTTCGTTATTAAGGGGGATTTAAGGCGTTTTTCTTGGCCAAACGGACTTTTAGTTAAGGCCTATGGAGCTAAAGAGAAACATGGACCTTAACTGACGAATATCGCGAACCTGGCTAAGACTAAACTAGGGTTAAATGGGCCAAGTGATTTTCGAAGGCTAAGCGTGGTTAGAGGGAGCCATATGACGCCGGGTTAAGTGTCTTTCTTGTTCAACCTTTAATTGATAAGGGGCGAGGATGAGCTTAAAAGCCTTTGAGTTTAAGGGGGGCGGACCTATCAGAAGAAAAAAGGCGCGGTTTAAAGCGAGCCTGGACCGCCCCCAACTAGACGACTTAAACTTATAGGCGGGTCCGATGCGCGGGTCCAGCGAAAAATGGGTTTCTTAAAATATTGGCATAATATTCCCGAAAAATAGTCAGTAAAGCCCCATAACTTGAGAAAAGCCTTCATTTTTCTAGCTTATCTAGGGTCGCGATAGACCCAAGCGAGAGAAATTTTGCTCTCTAATCTCGCGTCCCGACCAAAATATTTCTCCGAGATTAAGGTTATTATCGACCACTTTCTGGAATGGACCCTCAAGATTAAGATACTTCAGGGGTAATTTGCCGATTAATTTCGAGGTAGATAAATAACAATTTGACAAATCATTGTGGGGGCGCTAAATTACAAAACAACAATTTTTTGAGTACTTGGTTTTTTTCTTTTCCGCCTTAAAAGAGTGATTTATTGCCTTATTGGAGTCTTAAGTGAGACGAAATCCTGATATAGCTCAGAATAACCTGCTTCAGGAGAGGATACGCAACTTTTTCTCAGATAAAATGTTGTTCGGTCCAGATCTTATCCAGATTGGCATGATTCTTGCTCTCTCTCTCTCTCTCTCTCTTATCTTTATTTAACTAACAAAAATTTTTATAATAACTTTTCTCTAATTACGCCCAGATCTTATCTAAGTTCTGGGTTTTTTTATTGTCGTTGTGGTCCGCGTAAATTCAGCCTGGGGACAGGCTAACGGATTTGTCGCGGTCATGGGTTCATCGTTGCGGAAGAGTTCCCTCTTGGGAGGGCTGGCCGGGGGTTTGTTGTCTAAAGGATAAAAGTTAGAATTTTAACATAAATAATGAGCTAATAAAATTACTTATTTAATAGTATAAAAGTAAATTAGTTACAATTTTACTCAAAAAATAAATGGTCAAATTATAGGGATTTGACCGTGACGGGGGAGTTTTACCCAAAATTTAATAGTTTAATGTCAGGACGTTTATAAATTAAAAATTGCGAAATATCATTAATATTTAAATAATATATTGATATTACGTAAAATATATAATATAAACGCCGTTAATTGTTTGTCTTATAGGGCAATAAGTTTTTACGCTTTTAATTAAGGAGAAAAAATGGCAGAGCGACAGGATGCTCAATTGATTGGGCGGAAAATTTCCTACCGCGTCATTAAGGGAGCCACTTGGGCGATTGGTTTCCTTTTGGCGCTGACCTTCTGGTCAAGTCAGGCGTTGGCGATTAACACCAGCGAGATCGTCAATCTTTCCACTAACACTTCCTACATTGTTCCCGGCGCTGATCTCGTTGAAGGAGGAGCGAATGGGACAATAGTAATTGGCGGTTATGCGGGGGCTGAATCAGGGGCTAACGCTAGCGGTAATATTCTCACCGTGAATACTAACGTTAGCAACGTTTCAGTCGTTGGCGGCGCTAACATCAACGCCTCACCTGCGGCTGGGGCTGGCAATGTTAGTAACAACATAGTTAACGTGTATGGCAACGTTGGCGTTGTCGATCCCTCAAATAACTTATATGGTAAAGCCATAGGCGGCGCCTCCAATGTTAGTGAAGCGTGGGTTAAAGGTAACACTGTTAATGTTTACTCCGGCGGCTTGGTCCATCATGACGTTGTGGGTGGCGTGTCAAAGACAAATGGCTACGCTGTGGAAAACAAAGTCAACATTATCGATGGCACTGCTTACAGAGACGTTTATGGCGGTGTCGCCGATAATGGAACCGCCGCGAATAACAGCGTTTTAGTTGACGGAGGCAATGTCGGAGATTCAACTATCGGTTATCGTAGCAAAATTATTGGTGGACAGGGTTATAACGCGGTAAACAATACCGTCACCATAAATAATAGCGCTATATGGGGAAATATTATGGGCGGTAGGGTCTCGGGCGTTAATGGCTCGGCCACCGCTTTTTCCTCTACTAATAATAACACTGTAATAATTAGTGGTGGAAGTAATATCACTGGTGATGTAATTGGTGGTGAAATTGATGATGTTCATCTCTTTCATCCAACTAACACCAGCGCTTCCTATAACAAGGTTATAATTAGAAATGGCAATATAACTAATGGTAGTAGCGGCTCATACGGGCTAGTCTTGGGCGCCCGTTCAGACGACAATGTCACTGGACAACTACATGATAACGAAGTCCAGTTTGAATCTGGATGGGCCGCTCTGGTGGCTGGTGGATATTCTCAAGGAAATTCCACTAATGTCACCTCAAACATAGTCAATATAACTGGCGGACAAATCACCTATACCCTAACTACTGGTCTTGAAGGCGTTTATGGCGGTTTGGCTGGCGAGACAGGCACGCCGTCCACCGGAATCGTTTCCGGTAACAAAGTTTACTTTACCAACGCCAATACTACGAACGTGTATGGTGGTAAGGTCGTCAATGGAACTGGCGAGGTTTCTTTTAACGAGGTTCACCTTTATGGGGCTAACGTCAATGTCACTCATGAAGTCATTGGCGGTGAATCCGATACTGGCAACGTTACGAGCAACTTAGTGAACATCACTGGCGGAAGCCAGATCGGTAATGATGTTATTGGTGGTCTATCCGATTCTGGCAACGTCACGAGCAACATAGTGAACATCGTGAACATCACCGGCGATAGCAAGATCATTGGAAATGTTATTGGTGGTGATTCAACAAGTGGCAACGTTGTAAAAAACTTGGTGAACGTCACCGGCGGCGAGATTGGTGGAAATGTTTCTGGTGGTAATTCAGCAACTGGCCTGGTTGACCAAAACTACGTCTATATTTCAGGGGGAGTTGTCAACGAGAGCGTTTATGGCGGTTACGCGTCTGGCCTCACGAATGTCACTAATAACACTGTCTACCTAACTGGCGGCGTTGAGATTGGCGATGATGTCATTGGCGGTTACGCGTCTGCTACTGGATCAAATCTTTCCAAAAACACCGTGATTTTGGCGGGAGCGCAAGTTAACGGGTCCGTCTTTAGCGCTGATGGGTTCAATTCCACGGATAACGACATCATCTTCGCTAGCGGGAATAACACCGTCTACGGCGCGGTTAACGCTACCGGCGATTTGCTGGTTGAAAACGGGAAAAACCTCCTTAATTCGACCACTAACGCCTTTAACGTTGAGATTAAAGGTGGAAATACCACCTTTATTGGTGATTTAAACGTAACAGCAGGAAATATTACAGTCACCGGCGGGGAAGTCACCTTCGCTAATATTACAGACGTTGACAATTTGACCACCACCGGGGGGTTAAGCGTTTTTGACGGTAGTGATATTACGGCGACTGGCGCGGTCAATTTTGGTTTATTATCCACTCAGGATATTTTAGGGAACGTTTCGATCACTTCCCCAAGTAACGTGACTTTAGGGGGCAATAGCACTCTAAATTTCAATAGTGGTAGTAATTTATCTTTAACTAATGGTTTAGTGACTACTGCGGGGACCAAGATTAATGTTCGTGGCGACTCCGAGATTAATGTCGTTGGAAACCCGGGCTTAGACATTTCTGGAACCTTGGATTTAGGCCTCAGCGATTTTGACGTTTATGGCAACGCGACCTTTAGGGATAAGTCAACTATGCGCGTGGGCCATAACCTGACCTCAGGCGCCCAGGGATCTTTGTATGTTTCCGAGACTTTGAAAGTCGAAGGAGATGTCTTCGTTGAGCCGGCCACTGACGCGATTCCTGATGAAACTCAGGCGATCATTATTGTTGACTCCGTTACAGGCGCGTTTGACGACTTAGCAGGTAACTTTACGAGCGATGTGTTGAATATTGATTATGACTCGTCAACCGGGGAATTTTCCGCCAATCTTAAGGATCCTGAGAAAATATTTGAGAAATACGATGACAATCTAAACAGAAACGACTATCGTATCGCTGTTCTAATGAGCAGAGTGATTGATGACTGGTATACAAATCAGCGGTCTGAGGGATTGACCAAACAAATTGTTAACTTGCTTACCGCGGCCACTAATCTCGCAAGAAATAACCCCGGGCAAGCTCACAAAATTATCGAAAGAGTTTTGAAGCAAAACAACGGCGAATCGGTCCTTAGCGTTCACAACGCGGTCACTGAAACCGCTCTTAAGACTCAAGGCGTGGTTTTCGGGCGTTTAGACAGGATTCACGAAACTTTATCCGCCGTGCCTCCGGCCGCTGGCGACCCTGACGCCTTTAACCGGGTTTGGGTCGGTGGCTTTGGCTCCTGGGCTCGTCAGAAGAACCGCGATCACATCTATGGCTATGACTTCAACCTCGGTGGCTTTAGCTTAGGCTATGACCGTCGAGTCGAGGCGCTTCCTGGACTACGGCTTGGTGTCTCGACTTCCTTCTCTTTTGGCAAAATCGAGTCCAAGAACAACTGGGGTGAAGTGGATGTGGACACCGTGGGCCTGGGCCTCTACGGTAGCTACCTCTTCGATAATGGCTTCTTCATTGACGCTAATTTCGCTTACGCTCACTCGGAAAACGACTCGACCATTAACCTACTGGGCGGTGGCCGGAAAACCGGTAACTTCGATGTTGACACCTGGCAGCTTGGCGCCCGGGCCGGCATGATCTTTGACTTAGGGACCGTTAAGCTGACCCCGACCGTTGGCTTAAGGTACTTGAAGCTCAAACAAGATGGTTTCACTGAGCGTCAATCCGCTGTCAACCCGTTGTCTATCCCCAACGTCTTCAACAAGAAAAG
>JAISRZ010000040.1 GCA_031273455.1 Deltaproteobacteria bacterium
ATGGCCCTTAAACAATTGCCTCTAGGAAATCAGATGTTCCCGGCGATAATAGACCAAAACTTATTTTACGCGGACAAAACCAGATATATATACGATCTGTTACAAAATTCTGTACAGAACTATTTCCTCTCCCGGCCCCGGCGTTTTGGCAAAACCCTTTTGCTTCACACCTTAGCTGAGCTTTTCACCGGTAACCGCCAGCGTTTCGAAGGTCTTTGGATTGGGCGGTCCAATTACGACTTTATAGCGTATCCCACCCTGTTTCTGACTCTTTCAGTAAAATCGAACAGTCCTTCCGCCCTAGAGAACGCGATCCTAGGTCAGCTTAAGAAAATCACCCCAAAAGGTCTTAATGTGTTGGGGGATACGTCAGATGCGTATTTTGGGAACCTTATCGAGGCTCTTAACGAAAAATTTAATTCTCAAGTAGTGGTGCTCATAGACGAGTATGACGCCCCGGTGACTAAAAATTTGGCCAACCCAAGCTTGGCCGAGGCTAACAGAGATATCCTTCACGATTTTTTCGCCACTCTAAAACAGCCTTCCGTTCAGCCCTGTATCCGCTTCACCATGGTTACCGGTATAACCAGATACGCGCTGACCTCCCTGGACTCTGGCCCTAATCAAATAATTGATATCTCCCTTAAGTCAGAATTCGCCGGGATCTGCGGTTTTACCGTAGACGAATTTGATTCCCTTTTCCAAGACCGGTTGGAAAGTACCCTAACCATCCTTAAAGCTAAAGCCAAATCCAACTCGAGAACGTTGGTTAACGAGGCTGGCGGAATCACGGATTCCTCTACGGTGGCTGATTTGCGAGCCACAATTTTTAAATGGTATGACGGCTACAACTGGGGTGGCCAAACTAAGGTCCTTAACCCTTTATCTCTGCTCCAGTTATTTCAATGGAACGCCTTTGGCTCTCACTGGATCCGGAGCGGTCGCCCAGGTCATTTGACCGCCTTGATTAAAGAAAGGCCATGGGAATTCCTGGAATTCCCGTTACAGTCATACATTACCGGGGATATAAGAAAACAGGAACTGGACCATCTAGAGCCCGCCTCGGTCCTTTTCCATAGTGGCTACCTAACCCTAGATGACTCCATCGATAAAACCGAGGAAGGCCAAAGCCTTGAACCGCTTGAAAAGGGTTTCGCGTATTTACGACTTCCCAATTACGAAGTGAAATCTAACTACAACGAGGATTGTTTCGCCGTTGTTTTGGATCCTAAATCAAGAGCTAGGCTTAAATCAAAACGCTCGGCGCTTCAAGAGGCTATTTTGAGCCGTGACGCTCCGGCGGTTCAAACCATCTTTAGCGACCTTTTCGGAACCATTACTTTCCACCAAAGGCCAGATGGCGAGAAAGCCTTCCACGCTTTAGCTCAAATGATTCTTTCGGTCATGAGTTTAAAGGTAGAGCCTGAACTCGCGGGCCCTATAGGACGACTAGACATAGCTGTTAAATTAAAGTCCCGGGTCTATGGCGTCATTGAGTTAAAATATTGCCCTAACTTAAAGATTAAACCCAAGGAAGAAGATAAATTTTTGGCCGTTAAAGCCATGGAAAGGCTACCGCAAGAAGAGTGGGAAACGGTTTTAGCCAACGTGGCCAGGCAAAAACTTAAATTTGCGGAAATCTCGCGAATTTTATCCGCTACCCCCAAGAAACGATTACCTGAGGCCGAGGCTAACCACCTTCTGGCCCAAGCCGCCTTAACTTCGTTAGCTGAGGGGGCGCTCAATAAAGTTTTGGCTAAGGTGGCCCGGGAAAAACTTTCACCAGAAGAAATCGAAAAAATCTTCCAAACCGCGGGCTCTAGTTTGGAAAAATCCGCGGAGGAAATTGATAAAGACTTGTCTAAGGCCGCCCAAGGCGCCCTAGACGCCATTAAGAATAAAGATTATCACGCCGTATTGAAACTAAGGGCCGATGAGTTTATTGACCTGGGGATGGCGATCTACGGCTATGGCCGGCCTATTAAGGTCGTTTTCGACCCTAAGCCCACAACCAAGCGTCAGCTAAGTCGTAAGTAAAACCATAGGGCTAGTTTTCGAAAGGTGGCGAAAAATCCTTTGGGGACGTAAGGCTCTCATGACCACCTTTGTTTGTTTTGGCGCGCCAAATACGTGAACGGATACAGGCTTCCACCTATCGAAGCCTTACTCTGGCCGACCGCGGCCCCAATCCTTGGCCCCTGGGCTTAATCCCCGGGGGTAATTCTTTTCTAAATAAGTCAAGCTTATAGGCCATTAACCAGGATATTTTACCTTATTTTACGCTTAAAGCGGTCTTATCTTGGTTAGATGATAGGCTAATAAATATTTTTTGTAGTTAGAGCGTCTTTTTCTTTGGGGAATAGTCCATGCGATTTCGACGACCAGGTTTAACCCCTGGCCGGGTCATCTTGGCTTACCTGGTGGCCCTACTTTTGGTCTTGAGCCATGAGGCCGGTCGGTTGGCCGACTGGCTCACCGATCTGGGTCGGGCTGGGGAAGGGCCGAGCCGGACTTTAGCTTTAAACGTAGCCGCGGACTTAAAAGCCGGGGCTAGACGGGCCGGGATTATTACCCTCGGGGAAAAGGAAGACCAGTTTTTTTTGGCTTTAACGCCCCAACTGGAAGTGGGGGCCTTAAGGGGGTCCCCTGGCCCAAGGAAGAGCTATACCGATTTAGCGGGACTATCCGCGCCTAACGTCTGGCCAGAGCCCCTAGGGCCAGATTTACCCCTTTTAAACGGGTCCATGGGCCTACCGCCGACTAGCCCCCCAGTTGGCTCTGGGTCTAACGGGTCTTTAGAGTCGCTAGACTCTAACTTACCCCCCGCGGACGGGGCCAAGGTTGAATCTATCCCCCTTAACGCCGCGCCCCAGAAGCCTATTTACAAAAACGTTCTTTTAATTGGCGACTCCATGATGCTGGAAGGCTTAGGCCCGCCGCTCCAGAAAGCCTTAAAAAACGTCGTGGGCCTGGAAGTCAGTCGGGAGGGCCGTTACGCCACCGGTCTTTGTCGGTTGGACGTCTTTGACTGGTTTAGCTACTTTGAGGAGATGATCGCGGCCAAAGAGCCGGATCTGGTCATTATCACCATCGGGGCCAATGACACCCAAGACATTGTCGATGAGAACGGGCGGCACTTGGTGACCACGGACAGTTGGCGGGAGATCTATGGCCAAAGGGTTAAGACCCTTTTAGCCATCGCCGCCCAGAGTAAGGTGGAGGTGGCCTGGATCGGCCTTCCCATCATGGGTCAGGAGACTTACAACCAAAGGACCATCGCCATTAACGAGGTCGCCGCCCAAGCTTGCGCGGAGGCCAGTAACTGTCGGTTCTTTGACTCCTGGGACATTCTGGCCGATAAGGGCCAATACTCGACTTTTTTAACCATTAACCAAAAGCGCCAAAGGGTTAGAGCCAAAGATCTTATCCATTTAACCGAGGCCGGCGGGCGGATCTTAGCCGAGGCCTTTTTAAACGACACCCAAAGTTGGGCCATCTTAGGCCAAGACCCCAATAGCCCGCTAGCGGAAAGCGACCTCCCCGCGGCCCCGGTCGTCCTTAACCCCAACGCCCCCCCCATTAGGTTGGTGAGCGCCCCTATCCCCATTGATGGGCCTAACCCCCCAGAGAACCGGACCATCATTGATGATCCCGCTTTGGTCCCCAATAAGCTGGTTCCCCCGGCCCCGGTTATCTTTGGGCCGAGCCAAATTGATAACTTAAAAGCTGATAACTTAACTAAGGTCGCCCCTACCGGATCCCATAACTTAACGACTAACCCCAACCCTTTGGCCAACTTAACCATCAACCCGCCGCCCATGGTTTATCCAGACCCCAAAGAGGCCGCGGCTTTAGTGGAAGCCACCTTGGAGTCCCGGCTTTTAGGGCGGACGGTTAACTACCTCGTTTACACCCCCAAAACCCAAGGGCCTTTACCGGCGGTCTTACTCCTCCCTGGGGTGGGGGAAAACTACAAAGCCTTTGTCAGCCACTTTGGGGAAGACTTATTTAAGCAAGCCATCGCCAATGGTTTAATCTTAATCATGATCGACTCGGGCGAGGACGGGTGGTATTTGGATAGCCCTATCCTAAAGCGCTCTAAGTATCAATCCCATATCTTAGATGAGCTCATCCCGGACGCTTTAGAAAAGTTCCCCATCCAAAAGGAGAAGCTCGCCATTAGCGGCATCTCCATGGGCGGGCATGGGGCCTTAACCTTGGCCTTAAAGAGCCCGACCCGCTTTCAGGCGGTCTCGTCCTTTTCCGGGGTGACCGATTTGACCGTCCATGGGGATAACCACCCCATTAACCGGTTTTTGGGCCTCGAAAAGGTCTTAGGCCCCTATAAACGGCATACGGCCCGCTGGCGGGAAAGCTCGGCTTATTGGGTGACGAAAGACGACCCCGCGGCCTTAAAGGGGTTAGGGGTCTTTTTGACCGTGGGTCTTTCCGATAAGCTGACCCTCGCCGAGAACCGGCAGTACGATCGCTTGCTGACCGAACTAGCTATCCCCCACCTGTACCGGGAAGACTCGGGCGGCCATGACTGGCCCTTATGGCTCCGGGAGCTTCCGGATCACTTAGCCTTTTTGGCTGGGTATTTAAGGTAGGCTAAAAGTGAAAAGCCTATCCTTAGTGGGAGTCAACTTTCGGGAAAAGCTCGGCCAAGTCTTAATCGGCTTTGTGGCTTTAGCCGCTTGCGATCTTTTGCAGATGTTTATCCCCCGGTTGACCGGCCAAGCCATTGACATCTTGTCCGATCCCGAGACCCCCTTACGGCCCTTAATCGCGACCATTGGTTATATTTTAGGCTTAGCCGTCTTAGTGGCTCTTTTAAGGTACGCTTGGCGCCACTTAATCTACGGTTTTTCCCGGCATCTGGAAAAGGATCTAAGACGCCGCTTACACGCCCGCTTTTTAGCTTTGTCCTTAACCTGGCACCAAGATAACTCCAGCGGCGACTTAATGGCCTTGGCCACCAATGACATTGAGTCGGTCCGCATGGCCGTGGGTTTTGGCTTGGTCAGCTTCATGGACGGGTTAGTCATGGGTCTAGCGGCCATAATCTTTATGCTGGCCATTAACCCGGCTTTGTCTTTCTACGCCTTTTTGCCCATGCCCTTAATCATCGTCTTAACCCGCTACTTTGGTCAGGCCATCTACTTAAAGGTCTTGGAGACCCACGACGTTTTCGGGAAGATGACGGAAACGGTTCGCGAGCAGTTAGCCGGGATCAAAGTCATTAGGGCTATGGGCTTAGAAAGTTTATCCCAACTAGAGGTGGAAAAGGTCTCCTGGGCCCACTCCCTCAAAAACGTCCGCCTCTCCTTAACCATGGGCTTATTCTTCCCTTTAATGACCTTACTCACCAACCTGGCTTTAGCCTTAACCTTGTACTTAGGCGGTCGGGCCACCATGGTCTGGTCCATCACCCCCGGGGATTTTGTGGCCTTTATCACTTATTTGGCCTTACTCTCCTGGCCCATGATGGCCTTAGGTTTGACCATAGGCTTAATGCAGCAAGGTTTAGCCGCCTTGGACCGTTTGGCCCGGGTCATGCGGGCCACTGAGCCCTCAGCCAGACCTTTGGTGAAAACCTTCGCGGATCCATTGTCCTTGGAGATAGTTTTCGATAAGGTCAATTTCTCTTATAAGTCCCGGGTGGGCTTAGTCTTGGACAACTTGTCCCTGACCTTGCCCCAAGGGACCATCTGCGCCATGACCGGGCCCACGGGCTCCGGGAAAAGCTCCTTGGCCGCCTTACTTCCGGCCCTTTATGAGCCCACCGGGGGCCGGATATTGTTAAACGGTCGGCCCTCGATGGAATGGCCCTTAAAAAACTTACGGGACCTTTTTGGTTACGTGCCCCAGGATGGGTATATCTTCACTGGGACCTTAGGCCAGAACCTAGCTTTAGGTAAACCCGGGGCTAAGGAAGAGGAACTGATCCAAGCCGCCGAGACGGCTGGCCTGAAAGTGGACCCTATGATTTTTCCGGAAGGGCTAGAGACCTTAATCGGCGAACGGGGCATTAGCTTATCCGGGGGCCAGCGGCAAAGGCTGGCTTTGGCCCGGGCCATTTTAAAAGACCCGGTCTTTTTGATCTTGGATGACACCTTATCCGCGGTGGACGCGGCGGTGGAGGAGGAGATCTTAGCCCGCTTAATCCCGGCCCGGAAAGAGCGGGAGACCTTAATCATTAGCCACCGGGTGACCACCTTAAAGGCGGCCAGCCTCATCTTGGTCCTAGAAAACGGCCGTTTAACCGACTTAGGGACAAGCCAGGAACTGACCAACCGGTCGGGCTATTACCAAAGGATCACCGAGCTAGCGAGCCGCCACCAAGGGTCCAAAGGTTAAAACCCGTGTTGAAAAAAATCTTAAAACGGGATTACCGGCTGATTAACATTCTCTTTTCAGCCTCAAAGCCTTACTGGCGGATCTTCGCCGGGAGCGTGGTCATGATCATGGCCGCGGCCATCATTAGCTTGGTTCTCCCCTACTTAACCAAGGTGGCCATTGACGACTACATCCTCCCCATGGGGAAGATTTTAATCTTAAAAGAAAAGACCCTGCCCCCGGACATCGCCCATCTGGTGACCATGGACGACTTGGAGCCCACGAGCGATCCAGACGTTTATTTTTTAGACGTCGATAAAGCCGAGCTTTTGGACGCCAAACAGACTAAGCGCTTAACCCAAGAGGGTTTTTTAGATCCCGATGAGTGGTATTATCGGCCCTTTAGCCTAACTTTTCCTCACCATGAGGCCCTAACCCTGGCCCAAAAAGACCCCAAACTCAAGATCTGGCCCCAAGGGGCGGCGGTGAGGAAGACCGATCTCCCGGATCTAACCGCCGGGTTTAACCTAATTTTACGCGGGGCCGATTTAACGGGTCTAAAACATTTGGCCATTGGCTTTGGGGTCTTAATGGTCTTAGGCTACTTTTTTGACTTGGGCCAAAGATACCTCCTGGAGTCCGGGGCCCAGAAGATGAGCCATAACTTAAGATCCACCATTATGGCCCACCTCCTTAAACTGAGCCAAAACTTCTATGACCATGAGCAGTCGGGCCGCTTAACCTCAAGATTAACCTCGGACATCAATAACATTAACGCCCTGGTTAAATCCACGGCCGCCTCCTTTTTTAGCGATGTTTTAAGCTTAATCGGGGTCACGGCCATCATGTTCTATTTAAACCCTAAATTAGCTTTAATCACTCTTATTTTAACCCCATTAGCCGCGGTTTTAAGCTTACGCTATGGCCATTTGGCCCGGGTCATCCACCGGGAGCTAAGGGCCAAGGTCGCGGCCATTAACCAGTCCTTTAACGAGTCTTTAGCGGGGTTAGGAATTATCCAAGCCTTTAACCGGGAAAAAGAGACTGAGGAAAGTTTTGAGGAGCTAAACGAAGCTAACTTCCAAGCCGGGAAAAAGCAGGTTCACTCGGTGGCCGTGTTTTTGCCCTTAGTGGATCTGTGCGCCACCTTTGTTTTGTCGCTAGTTTTGTGGTTTGGCGGCATCATGGCCATTGAGGAAACCATCACCCTAGGGGTCTTGGCCGCCTTTGTGGGCTACGCCAACCGCTTTTTTACGCCCATTAAGGATCTGGCTGAAAAGCTTAACACCTTCCAGTCGGCCTTCGCCTCCATGGAGCGGTTAGAGGAGCTCTTAAACAACGAGGACATCTTAACCCCCACCCCGCCGGTTCTTTACCCGGTTAAGCTTGGGGGGCTAGTGGAGGTTAAGGATCTCTTTTTTAGCTATGGCCCGGATCGGCCAATGGTCTTAAAGGACATTAACTTAACGGTGGAGCCCGGCGAGTCCGTGGCCTTAGTGGGGGCCACCGGAAGTGGGAAAAGTAGCTTAATTAGCTTATTGCTAAGATTTTACGATCCCGTGGCCGGGGAAATCCTCTTTGACCGGGAGCCATTAAAGAACCTCGACATTAAAGCCCATCGAAAGCGGATCTCTTTAGTCACCCAAGACGTTTACCTCTCCTCAGCCACGGTCATGGATAATCTGAGGTTAGGCCGACAAAACTTAACCGACGCGGCCATCTACGCGGCCACTAAAGCCGTGGGGGCGGATGAGTTCATTCAAAAGTTGCCGGGCGGTTACCAGGAGCTTTTAGGGGCTGAGGGGAAAAGCTTATCCGCTGGGCAAAGGCAACTATTGGCTTGCGCCCGGGCCTTAATCGAAGCCCCGCAGATCATCATCCTGGACGAAGCCACGGCCTTTGTCGATAACGAATCCGAACTACAAATAGAAAAAGCCTTAGCCACGGTCTTAAAGGGCCGGACCTCCATTATCATCGCCCACCGCTTATCCACCACCCGTAGAGCCCATCGGATCATAGTTTTGGACCAAGGCCAGATAGTTGAGGAAGGGTCCCACGAAGAGCTGGTGGCCTTAAAAGGGTTGTATTACCACCTAGCCCGCTTACAAGGCTTAAGCTAGGGCTTTAGCCCGCCTCGCCAGCGGCTACGGTTGGGGCGTCTTTCCAGATCCTCTTTGATGGCGGATTAGCGAGGATTAGCCAGAGATAAAAGGTTAAAGTGGCTCGCGGGTAAAGACCGGAAAATTTCACTATATAGACAAATAAGCTTGAAATATTATATAAAAGAAAATTATTTATTTGTAATACTATTAGAACCAGAAAAAGTTATATTAAGTAATGGCATATATGTATCAATACCTTTTTCATTAAGGAGTTTCTCGATATTGTCTCTTATTTCAGAAAAAATCTTTATTTGATCTTTTATATTGTCAATGGTGACATAAAGACCATATATAACGGTGTCAAAAGTGAATTCCTCAATGGTGGCTAAAGGCGAGTCCTCGCCCTCTTTCCCAACGTTATTATGCTCTTCGGCCGCTTTCCGCAAAATATCCAGAATAGTAGCCGATTTAACGGAATAGGAAACAGGCATAAAAAGAGCTCGCCGAACCGCGATGGTTGGTTGGCAATAGTTAACCAGTTTCCCAGCCGCGATTTTTGAATTAGGCAAAATGATAGTGCCGTTATCTTGAGTCTGAATAACTGTTGTTTGCGCGTTAACGCCAACAACGCTACCATAATAACCATCAACCTCAATCATATCTCCTTCTCGAATAAATTGATGGAACATAATCACTAAACCGCTTACAAAATTACTAATGATACTTTGAAAAGCGATACTAAAGCCTGCCCCTAAGCAACCCGCGATAAAGGCTAAACTGGTAAAATTAAATCCCAGAAAGGCCAGGGCGATAATAATGTAGATAGTCCAAAGAAGATAGACAAACAGAATCTCCAGTGGTCTCATTAAAGAAGATGTTAAATGTGAGTATTTTTCTGGTAAATGAGTAAAAAAAGTATTACCGAAATTACTTAAAGAACGGAAAAAGAAAAATAGAAATGCAATTAAAAATAATCTAGATATTTCAAAAGTAAAAGAACCAAACTCATAATGTTTATGAAAAAATTGAGAAAGAAGATGATACAGACCAGGCACGGCCCAGATCCAAGGAATGGCGGCCACTAAGGATAAACAGATGGCCAAAGGAATCGCTAAGGAAACGGAAAACGCGTTCAGCATTGGTTTGTTTTTTCTTTTCAAATAAGATTGACTAATCTTGTGAACTAGAAAAAGCAAAGAGCTGGCTAAGGTGACAATGTTAACTAGGATAAAAAGCAGCATGAAAACTAAAATAGCTAGCCGGGGATAACCAATGACAGACACTATTAAAGAGACGATCGCGAAGTACAAAGACGATTTAAACGAGACGCGCTCTATAAAAAAGAGTGGGGTTTTTAGGGTCTTCGATTTTAAGAAAATAAATTGCCAAATTAGATAAACAATTAAAATAAAATCCCAAAAATAAACAAGAAGATCTACTGGAACATCTAAAAATAGAAACATCATACCAAAAACGGCGGCAGGGTAAAATAAAGTTAAAGGAGAATTTTTAGTTGACAATTTATAGTAAATAGAACTAATAGTATCTCTAATATGAAGGCGAAATAGCCTTAATCGCCAAGTTAACGCAGCTAATCCCCAAACAACAACAATTATTCCAGGTATTTTAAGGATCAAATAATACCCACCGTTAGCTCTCTTAGCGGCGAACAAAAGAGAAAAGCCGATTACCATACACAGACAGAGGCTATCAACTATTTTTTGCGCATCTAAGTCACTCCAGGCGAAACGAAAACTCTTAAAATAGTCGCGCAAAACTTTCGCCATGATCGAGAGCATCAACATAGCCACAAAAAATCTTAATATAACATTAATTAATCGTTCAACGGACGTAGGATAGTAAAAACGACGAAATTTTTGATCTTCTTTAACTTTATTAATCCAAGAGTCAAACGATCTTTGTAAATTTAGAGTTCCAGTTAATTGGAGAGTTGGCCTGACCGAGGCGAGATAGAATATTGTCCAATTTTGGGAGATTATCGCGTTGTGAGCGTTGATTTCCCTTTCAAAATCCGCGTTGAGGCGAAAACTGTTGGTAAGTAAATTGAGCGCCGTTCTACGAACTTCAATAAGTTTGTTTTGGGAAGATTCCAGTTTACGATTAATGTCAGGCGCTACAAAAATATAAGAAGACATATCACTTCGTAATGAATTAATATTTGCAATAATTCGATCTGTCTCATCCGTGATAGCTTGTATTATAATTATACCATTATTTAGACGATTTTTAGCGCTGATTTGACGTAAAATGAGTTCTTCCTGCCCCGCGGGCTTTTCAGAGTTATTTAAATATCCAATTTTATTACGATTAAACCTATTACGTGATCTATCTATTACATCTTCAGCTTCTTCAATTATGTTATTTTTTTTCTCGCTAAATTTTTTAACTATTTTGTCAATTGACTCTTCTATCGCTTTGGCTTGAGCGCGGAATCTATTTATAACATCGTTAGTCGCGATTTTTTTGACGGTGACGTTGAAGTTGAAGTTGAAATCCTTAAATATGACGTTCGGATATGATAAAGCCGCGTCCGGAGATAAAGGCCCATAATAACGTGGAGGCGGCTCAAACTCTTCTTCTGATTTTGATTCGTCACTGTTGTTTTCCGAGCTTGTTTGACTAAGATCATCGGTCTTTGACGCTGGGCTTATTTCCGCCGCGTTGGCCACGGAAAATAAGACTAGCGCTCCTATAGTTCCAATAATAGCGCAAATTAGCCAACATAACCGTGATCTGACTTTATATACCCTTAAGGCCATCGAAAAATACCCAGATTACCTTTCGCTATGCGCTAAACATATTTAGTCAATAGTAGTCTTAGGTTTTGAATCCTTGGAAAGACTCGCCTTAGAAGACCCTTTATTTAGCCAACGCTGTTCCTCGCCTGGTTTAGGGCAAACGATCTCCAAGAAGGGAGAGTGCATGGGCAGGTCCGCGTTTTCGAAACGATCCTTGATATCTTTCCTTAAAGCCGACATGGCGTTAATACTCCTATGAACGTCTTTAATAGTGATATACAGCGCGAAAACTAAAGATTCTTCGGCGAATTCCTCCAAGACAGCCCAGATCGGATCGCTTTCGCCATTTGAATCGTTGTCTGTCTGAGACGGCTCACTCGCGCCACTCGTATTGTTAGAGGTTGGAGATTGTTCGCTTACGCCACTTGAATTGTTGACGGCCTCAATCGGATCGCTTTGGCCACCTAAGACGTCTGGACTATTCTCTGCCGCGGCCAGTAAAATCTTTATAACTTTATCAATATCAATGCTATATGGAGTAAATACATTAATTTTTCGTCGAGCGTGCATGTGATTACGTGTCCAATTAATATATTTTCCGGACACTATATTATAATTAGGAATATACACTACGGCTTTTTCTAGAGTTTCAATCTCGGTCGCTCGCATGTTAATTGATTTGACAGTGCCTAGAATATTATCGACCTCAACCAGATCCCCCAATTCGATGTTTTTGTCAAACATAAGGAAAACGCCGCTTAGAAAATTGCCACAAATGGCCTGTAAACCTAGGCCAAAGCCAACGCTAAGACCGCCAGCCACTATGGCTAATGAGGTGAAATTAAAACCTAAAAGAGCGAGAGATATAACGCCATAAATTATCCAAATAATATAAGCTAAAACATATTTCAATGGATTGACGTAAGAGCTCAAGCCTTGATATTTACTGGGCATCCGCTTCAAAAATGTGTCGCCTAAGGCTCTTAACGAACGGAACAAAATAAATAGGAACACCACTAAAAGAATTCTCGACACTTCAAATGACGCCCCCAAGATCTTGTAATCTTTGTTGATTATTGTTCTTATAATATGGTCCAAGCCTGGCGTAGCCCAGATCCAGGGAATGGCGCAGCCTAAGGACAAGACAATAGCTAAAGGAATAGTCATAGATAGAGAAATCGAGTTTTTCATCGGGGATGTGGTCTTGTCAAAGAAATGCGAGCTGACTATCTTGACTATTTCCACCAAAGCGCTGGCCATAATCACGATATTGACCAAGGTGTAAAGAGACATAAAAATAAGGATGGCCAACCTAGTGTAGCCGGAAATGGTGACCACGGTGGAGGCGAACGCGAACCAAAACGAGGAAACAAAGGCGATTCTTTTAATAAGCAAGGAATGGCCTTTGGTCTCAATGGGCTGGCCATTTTCGTCTAAAACCTCTGGCTCCGGTCGATCTTTATTAAAGATCTTTAACCAGAACAAATAGGCGATCATGATCGCCAGCCAGAATAGGTTCAAAAGTTCGGCGGAGAAATCCGTGAACAAAAAAAACATCCCAAAAGCGGCGGGCGGGTAAAACCTGGACAAGGGCGAATCGTTATATTTTTCCGCTCCAGCGGAAAACACCGCCTCCCTTAACCGCCAGCTTAATGACCCTAAACCCCAAATTATGATTAGGATCGCCGACAATTTTATGGCCAGAAAATAACCACCATAAGATAAATTTATTGAGGCGATTAGCAGTGAAAAACCTGTTATAAGTAACTTCCATGGTCCTTTTATAGCTTTAGCAAGTCTAATTATTTCATCTTTCTTAGTTTTATTTATGTAAATACTTAATAAATACCCTATAAATATTAAAATAGCGAGGCAAGCCACGAATCTAAACTCGACACTTTCAATATCTTCAGGCTTTAGAGGCAATAGAATATAGCCTATTCTCTCATCTTGGATTTCTTGATACCATTTACTGATAAATCCTAAAAATTTATTTTCACCTTCTGTCCGTTTCCATTGGGTCCGATTCCAAATAGTCAAGGAGGTTAGATAATACGTCGCCCAAGCCGAGGAAATACCTTGTAGCATGTCATCTCGGGATTGGTTCATCTCAACGAGCAAACTTTGCGCTTTATCATCAGCGTTTATGATATCTTCTTCAAATTTTAATAGCTTATCAAAAACGTTTTCTAAATTACTGATTGATATTTTAGCGTTTTTAACTAAATTAATCCTATTTTCATCTATCTCCTTGAATAACCCATCTGCCTCATCCAAGTTATTTTTTATGGATAATCTTAGAACTGAGACCGGCTTAATTAATTCCCCAGTCTTATTGCCTAGCTCCCGCTGAAAAAAGTAAGTCGCTTCCTGCCACAACGGGTGGCCGCTATAGCTCGGAAACTCGTTGCGCCTCCGGTGAAACTGTTCCGTATACTTTTCCAGGGTTTCAATATATTCCTGGTTTATGACTGTTTTGTCGTCAGTTTGGAGTCTGACGTTAGCCTCGATGTTCCGCTTGATCCGGTTCATTAACGTCCGAAACCTTGAGGTTGTCTCATCGAAAACTGGCTTGACGTCAAGTTCCGGCGTTTCCTCATTGAGGACCGCTTGGATTTCTTCCTGGGATATCGGCTTGGGCTGATCCAGCTCTTCATCCTCTTGCTCTTGCTCAGTGGCCACATCGTTATTTTCCATGGACCCAAAAGACGAATCTGACGCTAAGGCGCCGGAAAACTCCTCGTTGGCGGCGAGGATTAATTCCGCCTCAGTGATCTCTGACGGGGTCAATTCCGCGGCGTCATCCGCGATGTCAGTCTCGGCGTCATACGCGACGTTAGGCGTGGCGTGGCTAAGCGAGCCTCCCTCCGCGGTCAGGTTTTGAGCCATCATAAGACTCGGGCTCCCCCAAACGGCCAGGGGCACCAAGAGCCCCCAGAGAATCCATAACCATCGGCGAGACTCAGCTTTCATGTCCATACCCCAAAAGCTCTTTTGACTTACGAGAGAAAAAGGCGCTTTCGCCTGAATTTAAGGTAAACGCTTCAGTTTTTACCGACATTAGGCGAAATGGTCGCGCCTATATCACGTAACCATTGGAAATCATTTATTATTGTTTATTATTGAACTTTTCCCAGCTGAAAGGCGAAACTTAGACTATAACGGCGGGCCAAACTGTTTCGCCTTTAAGGGCGATAAAGCTGACCCCAAACCGTTAGTGAGCCTTCATTACGCCTTAGGGCGACCAAAACCAGGTCGAAAAGGGCCAAAGAGCGGGGTTTTGGGAATCGTCTTAGGGCTATTTAAGGCGCGACTAATTTGACCCCCTATAGGCCATTTAGGCCGTTAAAGGGGCTAGTCAAGCCAAATCGAGGGCCAGAATCGTCATTAACCAAACGATCTTGACCCATAAATCTTCAATATACGCGAAAATATTTAGCGAAGCTATTTTTAAGGTAACGACTATTTTACCAAAAAACCCGTTTTAAATACCAGAGAAATCTTTATCTAAAGCGCTTTGACTAACCTCTTCGGTCGCGACCTACGACCTTCCAGCCAATATTTGGGGATGGCGTGTTGCGGTTTAGCGGCTAATGTATTAAATTTCTAATAGATAACCGGTTTTCGCCGGGGCCGAGGGCTGGATCCCTGGTCTTAATCTCGCGTAAACTTGTTTTTTTAAAAGTTTTAATACTTACTTAACTCGGGATAATATTTTTGTAAACCGGTTAGTATTACAAATAATTCTTTTTATTACTTAAATTCAAAAATCACTTGTTTTATATTTATAATTTATCATATTTCTAATTAATAATAAACTTTTTATTCTTAAACAGTCTGTTTGATCTGGGGTCCCCGGGGGATTCGTCAATTTATTTAAGCGCTTTCAGGGCCAGGTTAAACTCGATCGTTCGGCCTTTAATACTCATCTTTTACGGTGTATAAGCGATATTTAAATTGTGTTTACGGCTATAAAACCGCCTAATTATTTTACTTTTTCCCTAGGTTTTTGACCAAAAAAGCCTAGTGAAAACCTTGACAATTCTTAAGGACTATCTATAATTGTGGCTTAAACTGTTAAAAAGAAGTTGACTAGTTTTTTTCTGGCCTAATCGCTGAAATGCTACAAGTCTTGAAGGCTTACTTGCTTTATAAGCGCGTTTGGGGGAGGTCTTATGGCGTCAAAAAATGTCGTTGGCGCGGTCCTAGTGGCCGGCGGCGGAGTCGCGGGCATGCAAGCGGCTCTGGATCTGGCTAACGCTGGTTACTATGTTTATATGGTGGAAAAATCGCTAGCCATTGGCGGTCGGATGGCTCAGTTGGACAAGACTTTCCCCACCAATGACTGTTCTATGTGTATTATTTCACCTAAACTTGTTGAGGTTGGGCGTCATATTAACGTAGAGCTTCTAACTCTGACCGATATTCTTTCCATTGACGGCGAAGAAGGCGATTTCACGGTCACGGTCCGCAAAAACCCCCGTTACATCGATATGAGCAAGTGCATCGCCTGCGGCGAGTGCACGAAAAAATGCCCACGCAAGCTCAATAACGAGTACAACGAGAACCTGGACACCCGGAAGGCCATCTACGTCCAATACGCTCAAGCCGTGCCCCTTAAATATGGCATTGACGCCAAAGAGTGTCTGTACTTAACCAAGGGCAAGTGTGGCACCTGTCAAAAGGTTTGCCCCCCGAAAGCCATCAATTATGACGACAAACCCGAGGAAGTGACTTTTCACGTGGGCTCGGTCGTCTTAGCCCCTGGTTTCACCCCCTTTAAACCCTCGGTCTTTGACACTCTCCGCTATAACGACGTTAAAGACGTGATCACCGCTTTGGAGTTTGAGCGCTACTTAGGGGCCACCGGCCCGACCATGGGTCACGTGGTCCGCCCCAGCGACCATAAGGACCCCAAAAAGCTGGCCTTCCTCCAGTGCGTGGGCTCGCGGGAAGTTAACCGGGCCTCTAATGGTTACTGTAGCTCCGTTTGTTGCATGTACGCCATTAAAGAGGCTTTAATCGCCAAAGAGCACTCGGGCGGGGACTTGGACGTTTCCATTTTCTATATGGACATCCGGACCTTTGGCAAAGACTTTGAGAAATACTTCGAGAAAGCCAAGGCCGCGGGCATTAAGTTCGTGCGGAGCCGGGTCCACTCCATCCTCCCGGAAACCGGCGGGGGCGTGAAAATCAACTACGTGACCGATGGCGGCCTCTCCACGGTGGAGTTTTTCGACGTGGCCGTTCTGTCCCACGGTTTGGTCATCACCGGCGAGACCCAAGAGTTAGCGGGACAACTGAAGCTCGCGACTGACCAGTATAACTTCGCCAAGACCTCCACCTTTAACCCCGTGGCCTTGTCCCGCCCGGGCTTTTACGCTTGCGGCGTCTTCACTGGGCCTAAAGACATCCCCTCCTCGGTCATGGAGGCCTCGGCCGCGGCCGCCGCGGCTACGTCCAAACTGACCCCGGCTCGGGGGACTTTGGCCAAGGTCATCACCGTGCCCCCGGCCATGGACATCACCGGCGATCCGCCGCGGGTGGGCGTCTTTATCTGCCACTGCGGCATCAATATCGCCTCGGTGGTCGATGTCCCGAAAGTGGTGGAGTTCGCGAAATCCTTACCTTTTGTCGAGTACGCCTCCAACACCATGTTCGCTTGCTCCCAGGATAGCCAGGAGAAGCTGGTTTCTTTAATCAAAGAGTACCGCTTAAACCGCATCGTGGTCTCGGCTTGCTCGCCGCGGACCCACGAGCCCCTCTTCCAAGAGACCTTGGCCGCGGCGGGTTTAAACAAGTACCTTTACGAGATGGCCAATATCCGGAACCATGACTCTTGGGTGCACGCGGGCCATCCCGAGGAAGCCACCCAAAAAGCCATGGACATGACCGAGATGGCCGTGGCTAAGGCGGCTTTACTGACCCCCTTAAAGGAAAACGTCATTGACGTTGAGCCCACGGCCCTAGTCATTGGCGGGGGCGTGGCCGGTCTCAACACGGCTCTAACCCTCTCCCAACAGGGCTTTAAATCGGTCATCGTGGAAAAGGACAGCCAGGCGGGCGGCAACGCCAACCGGATCCACACCACTATTAAGGGGGAAAACGTCGCGGAGTATATTAGCGACTTAAAGACCCAAGTCCATAATGACCCCAACATCACCTTGGTTCTAAGCTCCCAAGTGGATAAAGTCGATGGTTACGTGGGCAACTTCATCACCACTTTAACCACCGGCCAAACGGTCAAGCACGGGGTGACCATCATCGCCACCGGGGCGAAAGAGCATAAGCCCACCGAGTATCTCTACGGGGAGAACCGCCGGGTGGTCACCCAGTTGGAGCTGGATGAGCTCTTAAAGGCCGATGACCAGAACGTGGCTAAGGCCAACACCTTTGTCTTTGTCCAGTGCGTGGGCAGCCGGGAGAAGGAGCGGATGTATTGCTCCAAGGTCTGCTGCTCCCACACCGTCCATGTGGCCGTGGAGCTCAAGAAGAAAAAGCCCGAGTCCCGGATCTTCGTTCTGTACCGGGATATCCGGACCTACGCCCAGAAAGAGGACGTCTATAAAGAGGCTCGGGATTTAGGGGTCATTTTCATTCGCTACGACTTGGACCGCAAACCCGAGTTCACCCAAGACAATAAACAACTAAGGGTTAAAGTTTTGGATCCCGTCTCGGGCCGTCACCTCATCATTGAGCCGGACTACGCGGTCTTAGCCGCGGCCATTGTCTCGGGTCGGGAGACCGACTTAGGCATGAAGTTTAAAGTGCCCTTGGATGAGGATGGCTGGTTCTTTGAGGCCCACCAGAAGTTACGGCCCGTGGACTTCGCCACGGACGGCATGTTCATGGCCGGTCTGGCCCATTACCCCAAACCCATGGACGAGGTGGTGGCCCAAGCCCAAGCGGCGGCGGCCCGGGCGGTGACGGTCTTAACCCAGCCCAAGATGACCGTGGGCGGCATTGTGGCCGAGATTGACCAAAACCGCTGCTCCGGTTGCGGGGTTTGTAAAGCCGTCTGCCCCTACTCGGCCATTGACTTGGACGATAAAGGCAAAGCCGTGGTTAACGAGGCCATGTGCAAGGGTTGCGGCAACTGCGCCTCCTCTTGCCGCTCCGACGCCCCGTCTTTAAGGGGTTTCACCAACGCCGGTCTTTTCGCCCAGATCGAGACCGCCCTATAAGCTCTTACCCCTGGCCCTTTGGGGCCAGGGGTTCTGAAGGTCCCTATGGCGGCGCTGGTTGTCTAAATGGGGTAGTAACGGAGAATTTTAATGAGCGAGTTTGAACCAAAAGTCGTGGCCTTTTTCTGTAACTGGTGCACTTACGGGGCCGCTGACCTGGCTGGGGTTAGCCGGTTGGATTACCCCCCCAACTTTCGGGTGGTCCGACTGCCCTGCACGGGCCGCTTAAACCCCAAGTTCATTATGGAAGCTTTTAAACGAGGGGCTGACGGGGTGTGGGTGAGCGGTTGCCATCCGGGCGATTGCCACTATATCGCCGGCAATTACTACGCCCGCCGGAAGTTCGTCTTACTGCACACTCTTTTGGAGACCATCGGGGTGGATCCCAACCGCTTAAGGTTCTCCTGGATCTCCTCGGCCGAGGCCAATAAGTTCCAAGCCATGGCCAGGGACGTGGTGGAAAGCGTTCGGGCCTGTGGGCCCAACCTCACTTTCCGGAAAGCCCCGCTGGCTCTAGATCTGCCGGAGGTGGCCTAATGGGCGCCCTAGAAACCATTACCCAGAAAATCCAGGACAAAGCCAAAAGCTTATTGGAAAGCGGCCAAGCTGAGGTGGTCATTGGTTACCGGAAAGGGTCCACGCCTTTGGTCGCGGCCCCCTACTTCGCTCGGACCCCCAGCGACTGCGAGAACTTAATCTGGAGTTCCTTCGCTAAGCTTAACTTAGCCAACTACCTACCCAACCGGACCGGTAAGGTGGCTTTGGTGGCTAAAGGTTGCGACGCTCGCTCGGCCGTGGGCCAAGTGACGGAAAACCAGATTCCGCGGGATAACCTTTACCTTATTGGCGTCCCCTGCTCCGGGTTAGTCGATCCAGCTAAAGTCGCGGCCAAAGAGGGTCGGCCCATTCAGAAGGCCACCGAGACCGATGAGACCATCACCGTCTCCGGGGTGGGCTTTGAGGTGGAGATCAAAAAAGCCGAGGTCTTAAGACGGAACTGCGAGGTCTGTAGCCACCGGTCCCCGACCATGGCCGATGAGTTGACCGGGCCCGAGGCCCCCGCGGCTAAACCCGACGATTTCGCGGATATTAAGGCTTTACTGGCCAAATCCCCGAGCGAAAGGCTGGACTACTTTCAGGATCTGATTAAAGACTGCTTAAGGTGCTACGCTTGCCGGAACGCTTGCCCCCTTTGCTACTGCCCGGTCTGCTTTGTCGATGAGACTAGACCCCAGTGGCTAGGGAAATCCACTGACCCCATGGACACCATGACCTTCCATTTGTTACGGGCTCTCCACTGCGCTGGCCGTTGCACGGCTTGCGGGGCTTGCGAGACGGCTTGCCCGGTCAATATTAAGGTCCGGGAGTTTAACCGGGTCTTGGATAAAGCGGTCCAGGAAAACTGGTCTTATGAGCCCGGGCTGACTTGGGAGCAAAAACCCCCACTTACGGTCTATCAGCCTAACGATCCCGCTGATTTTATCAAATAGAGAAAGGCCACGGCATGACCGAATACATTGTTAAAGAAGACGCCCTCACGGCCTTTTTCCAGGCTATCGCCAATGGTCGTCGCCTTTTAGCCCCCCAAGGTCAGGGCGAGAATTGTCGCTTAGAAGTGGCCACCGGGCCCGTTAGCCTGGACTACGGGAACACTCATTTGTCCCCCAAGGCCACCTTCTTTCCCCAAACGGAAAAGATCTTAGCCTACCACAAGAAAGCTGACCAACCTAAATACAACCAGTACCAGGATTTAGGGGATCACGCGGAGCCCACGGTTATCTTTGGGATCCGCCCCTGCGACGCCAAAGGGTTAGCCATTTCCAACAAGGTCTTCCAAAACGACCGCTTCACGGACCCGTATTGGAAGGGCAAATACGAAAGCGCTTTAAAGATCGGCTTAGCTTGCCTTAACCCTTCGCCCCAGTGCTTCTGCGCGGCCATGGGCGGTAGCCCCTTTGGCGAAATGGGTTTAGACGTTTTAGCTTACCCGAAAGAGAAGGGCTTAGGCTTAAAACCCTTAACCCCGGCTGGGGAAGAGTTGGTTAAAGCCGCGAGTCTACCTTCCGCGGATCTGGCCAGCGAGATTAAGGACCTGGAGAAAAAGGCCATTGAGGCTCAAGGGCCCTTAGACACCTACCAGATCATTAACGAGCGGAAGATCATGGAGCTTTACAAGGCTGACCACTGGTCGGCCACGGCTGAGCCCTGCTTAGGTTGCGGGGTCTGCACCTTTTTCTGCCCCACCTGCCACTGTTTTGACATCCAAGACGAAACTAGCGAAGCGGGCGGAGTTCGGATGCGGAACTGGGACACCTGCATGAGCCCTCTTTTCACCGTCCATGGGAGCGGCCATAACCCCAGGCCCTCGAAAACGGAGCGGGTCCGCCAGAGGTTCATGCATAAACTAAAATATATCCCCATTAAGCAAGATGGGGTCCGAGGCTGCACGGGCTGCGGTCGGTGCGTGGTCATGTGCCCCGCCAATATTGACATCCGGACCGTGGCCGCCACCATGGCCCAGGCCAGCGCGTGACGCTTTTAGGTAAGGTGATTAGCGTGAATAATCCGTACATGCCCTATCCGGTTCGCATCGCCAGCGTAGTGGTGGATTCACCGGACAAGAGTTTAAGGACCTTTAAATTCGAGTTTCTCGATCCTGAGGACGAAAACCGTTTCGCCTACCTACCTGGCCAGTTCGCCGAGCTGTCGGTGCCTGGCCAGGGGGAGATTCCCATTGGCATCGCCTCCTCCCCCACGGAAAAAGGCTATGTCCTCTTTACGGTCAACCGGGTTGGTCAGGTCTCCTCTTTCCTCCACAACATGAAGGAAGGGGATATCATGGGGGTTAGAGGGCCTTTAGGTCACCCTTACCCCGTGGAAGCCTTAAAAGGCAAAAACATCGTCATCATCGCCAGTGGCTTCGCGGTCACCACCTTAAGGGCCACCGTGGTCTGGTTGCTCCACCCGGACAACCGGCCCAATTACGGGCGGATAACCTTTGTCTACGGGGCCAGAAGCCCGGGTCACCTCCTTTTTAAGGACGACTGGGAAGCTTGGCAAAAACGCGATGACATTGACGTGTACGTGGCCATTTATAAGATGGTCCCGGGCTGGACCGGGAAAGTGGGCTTTGTGCCCGCGGTCCTCCAAGAGATCTGCCCGCCGGCCGAGAACACCGCCGCCATCATCTGCGGCCCGCCCATCGCCATTAAGACCACCCAACCGGTCCTCTTTGAGGCTGGCTATAAGCCGGATAACATCATCATGAGCTTAGAGAACCGCATGAAGTGCGGCTTGGGTATCTGCGGTCGTTGTAACGTGGGCCCGGAGTACGTTTGTAAGGACGGCCCGGTCTTTACCTTGGCCCAGCTTAATGAGCTCCCCCCGGAATATTGAGCCGACCTTAACCTTTCCCACCCCCTAAGAGCCAATCAGGGTTTTTAGGGGGTTTTTTATGGCCCTAAGGCCCCTGGCTTAAGGCCTTAAGTCGCCCCCCCAAAGGCTGGCTAGCGGCTCCCATACCGAACCCCCCGCCCTGACCCACCAACAACCCCCTTATGAGAAGATAGGAGCCGCCCGCGGGTGGCCTACGTTTGTTAAGAATTATTGGCCAAAGTGGCCCACACGTCCCTTAAGAACTCCAAAAAATGGCTTATGGGTCTAGCTTTTAAACGAAAACCAGCCTTTCCAAGGTCGCTAGAAAATAGACCCCGGTTCTCACTTAAGACGCCCTTGGCGCGCCCGACGCCCCCTTTATAAACTTCCTAAGACCAACCAACCTCTGACCGCCCTAAGAGCGCCTGATGATCGATCGATAACCGCCCTAAGAGCGCCTGATGACCGGCTTTCCAGACTAAGCTCAAAAAAAATACAAAATTAAACAGTTATTTTTATAACCTATTGATTTTATAAAAGATATTAGGAAAGCGGCGAACGGTGGCCCTAAGCAAAAATCATAAAGGTTCTTTGATAACCTATTGGATTTATTAGCGAAATTAGCGGTAAGCCCCTAGAGCCCAAAAAAGGCCGGACCCTAAGAACCGATAAAAATAACGTTTTTGGTCTTGACCTTGGGGAACGGTCTAAGTTAATATAACTTATAGACAAGGCTTAAGGTCAGAACCCAGGTCACTGACCAGTGGCTCTTATTCGAGTTATTTTCGCTGTATTGGCCATTTTTGGGCCACGAGACGGACTTAAACTTTGGGCATAATCTAGGATCTGTCAGGCCCCCACCGCTATTAACAAATTAATATGAGGACTTAATTATGAAAGACGCGCCCTTGGAATCCCCTGACGCCACCGAAAGCGGCGAAGAGACGACCGCTCAAGAATCGGTTGAAGAATCGGTTGAGGAAGCGCCAGTAAGGCTAACCGATTTCGCCGACCTTAGGCGTAATGGCCATTTTTACGCCGACAAGACCGAGTTTCTGTTTAGGCTGGTTAAACAGGATCGGCCCATATTCCTCGCGCGGCCACCCCGATTCGGGAAATCCCTTTTGCTCAGCTCCTTTGAGCGCCTCTTAGAAGGCCAACGGGATCTGTTTAAGGGTCTATGGATTGACCAAGCGGACTACGACTGGGCCCCTAGCCCAGTTATCAAGCTGGATATAAACCAGGTCACTGACGATACATCTTGGACGCTGGAAAACAATTTATCCCAGCTGACCCAGGATGAGGCTAAGCGGTTGGGAATTCAGCTGAAGATGAAAAATCCAGCTAATACGCTTAGTAGCCTTATTTTAAACCTTTTTGATAAATATGATAAAAAAGTGTCTATTCTAATTGATGGATACGACGCCCCAATTATTAAACATCTCGACCAACCTAACGACGCGACCAATATCCGCGAGATCTTAAAGAAATTTTATGATCGGCTAAGATCCGATGAGGAAATGATTGGCCCTATCTTCATAACTGGCGTCTGTCGGTTTGATTGGAACTCTATTTTCTCATATTTACCCAACCTTTATGACCTCACCTTTGAGCGGGATTACGCCGCCATTTGTGGCTTTACCGCGGTGGATATTGAGGATCTTCTTGGCGACCGCAAAAAGAAGATCTTAAAGCGTCTTCTAAAGGAAAAATTTATCGCCCCGGGTAGCCAAGGGAAGGATCTAAGCGATTTTATCCGGGACTTTTACGGCGGCTACTCTTGGGACGGTCGGACCAGGGTCTACAATCCTTGGAGCGCCCTCTCTTTTCTTCACGAGGGTAAGCTTAGCAATTACTGGTACAGCTGTGGGATCCCCAACCTTCTTCGGGAGATGCGACCCGAGGCTTTGGGGAATCTGGACTGGTTTAAAAACCTCCCTAGCCTCAACGAGACTAACTCCTATATCGATAATCTCAACCGGTTAGATCTAGCGGTTCTACTGTTCCAGACCGGCTTTCTGACCATTAAGGAAAAGATTGGCCAAACCGAGGAAATCCCGGAATACAGCTTAGGCCTGCCGAATATTGAGGTTCAAGCCGCCCTGGCTCCGGTGGTGAGCGAGATTAGCCAGAGGGACAACCCGATTAAGGACGATAAGGAGTCCATGAATGTCATCAGCGACTTTCTTAAATTGAAAGATTTGATGGTCTAAGAAAGTTTTAGTTTCTATCTTAATAAATATTATAATCTATATTTAATATAGTATGTTGATTTAATCAATAATTTCTTTAAGACGGCCCTATTCTTAGTTGGCAAAATCCCTGGCCAAAAAAAGGACGTGACCATGCGCTACCCATTTATGAGAGAATTACCAATAGGAATAACCGATTTCGTGGAGATCCGTAGTAAAAATTATTATTACGCTGATAAGACCAGGTTTTTGTCTAAGTTAGCCCGAACCACTGGGGGCTTTTTCCTCACCCGACCCCGGGGGTTCGGGAAAACCCTCCTCCTTGACGCTCTAGATTGTCTCCTACGAGGGCGACGGGAACTATTTAAAAATCTTTGGATAGACGACTCGGACTACGACTGGGCTCCCCGCCCGGTTGTTAGGTTGGATATGAGGCGGGTTATCGCCAACGATCTCACGACCATGGAGGAAAAACTGCGGGTTCTTTTAGAAGAGGTGGCTAGGGAGGCGGGGGTTCAGCTTAAACCAGACGATTCGACCACTCCGCTGGGCGGTCTAATGACGCTTCTTTTAGAGAGCCTCCAAAATAAAGAGGCGGCCCCAGAAAAGAAGGTCGCCGCCAAAACGAAGGCGGCCATTCTCATTGATAATCATGAGGCCCCGGTTATTAGCCATCTTAACGACCCAGCTAAAGCCCAGCTATTTGGCCGAAGCGTTGGGAAATTCTACTCCTCGCTTATATCCAACGTTGATACGGTTAACCTCGTCCTTTTGACCGGAGTCAATCGGCTTAACCCAGACTCCATTGACCACTGGCTTGATTACTATTTTGACCTAACCTTAGACAACGAATACGCCACCGTCTGTGGCTTTAACGAGACGGATCTTAAGGAGCTGATTAGAGATCATACGGATAAGACTATAGAGGCCCTCATTCAGGACCAAATTTTGCCCCCTTTAAGCGAGGTGAATGAATTACGGCAACTGGTTCGGGATTGGTACGCTGGCTACTCTTGGGACGGGGAAACCTGGGTTTACAATCCCACCTCGGTTCTCTCTTTTTTTCAGAAGGCTAAGATCGCCCCTTACTGGAGCGCGTCCGCTTGGCCCAGTTGCCCAGATCTATTGGGCTCTATCGTTCGTGAGGACCCAAACTGGCTTAACGACAGAATATTCGTCCCCGAGTCGAAGACCGAAATTACCGACCTTACGCTGATACCGCCTGAGACTCTCTTGTTCCAGAACGGCTACCTAACCATCAAGGAAATTATCGACCGACCTTACGAAACTAATAAAATACGCTTAGAGGTGCCAAATGTGGAGGTTAAAGCCGCCCTAGCGCCCTTAGCCCCCCCGCTCAATCTGGCGGACGAGCCCTTTGAGGCCTTAAAGTGGGCCAAAGCGGCCCGAGATCGCCTGTTTCGCTTAAACCCCAAAACGGTCCAGGAGGCCTTTAGGTTGTATCTAGAGCGCTTCACTGACCCCTCATTCACCGACCGGGATTTTGAGCGCTTTTTTAAAGCGGCCCTGGACCTCGTCGGTCAGAAGTTTGAGTTTTACAGTAACACGGCGGAAGGCGACCTGGACCTCCACTTTAAAGGACCCGAGGACTCGCGTTTTATCGTCCAACTGAAGGTCTACGATGAGACTAAGCCCCCCAAGTCGTCTGACTCGACCGCGGCGGATTCCCCTGCCCAAGATCTTTCCCCGGCGTTAAGCGACAGCGATCTGGAGAGCGAGCGGCTAGAAAAGGCCCTGGGCTCTTTAGCCAAGACGGCTTTAAACCAGATTACCGAGAAATACGCCTATAAGTTTGTCGACGCTGGCCATATGGTCATCCTGGTCGTCCTGGTCCTGGCTAGACGGACCACCGTTTTAGCCAAGTTCAGGTGTATGTTTCCCCAGTGAAGGGTGGCATAGCGCTTAAAGGACTAAATTAAGGTCTCTTAGCTTTGGTCGCTTTCGCCCGCCCTTAACCACCCTTTAACTACCGCCCGACCCGGCCCTCTAACATTATCAAGGTTCGCTGGGTCGCCAAAAAATTAGCGCGCCCCTCAGAAAGAGCCTTTTGGTTGGAAAAAAAGGGGTAACGCGTTAATAAAAGCTAAGGGATATACAGGCGGATCATGGACTCTTTTGGATGAAAAACCATTTCGACAATAGCGCGACCAAATGAAAACGGTCGAAATATGCGCTGGCGCGGGGGGGATGGCTCTGGGATTGGAACAAGCCGGCTTTAAACACGTGGCTTTGCTGGAAATCGACTCCAACGCTTGCGCGACGCTTCGACATAACCGCGAAGAATGGAACGTCATTGAAGGGGACGCGAAAACATTCTCGGCTTCGGCCTACTTAGGCGTTGACTTGTTCGCTGGGGGAACGCCTTGCCCGCCTTTTTCCGTAGCGGGGAAACAACTAGGTAATTTAGACTCTCGGGATTTATTCCTCGAAGCTATAAGACTGGCTCGGGAGTGCGATCCCAATGCCATCTTGCTCGAAAACGTGCGCGGGTTATTTGATCGAAAATTTGACTCATATAGAAATTTAATTATAGATAAATTAAAGTCTTTTGGTTACGATTGTTTCTGGAATATTATAAACGCTTGTCACTATGGCGTTCCGCAGTCGCGTCTTCGCTCCATCCTGGTGGCCTTGAAGAAACATTTTTCCGGATATTTTGTTTGGCCGCCGAAAAATCTCGCGCCTCCTCCAACCGTGGGGCGAATTCTATATTCCGCGATGGCCAAGAATGGCTGGGAAGGGGCTAAGCGATGGATGGCTAAAGCCAATGGGATAGCCCCGACTCTTGTTGGCGGTAGCCAAAAACACGGCGGCCCTGACCTAGGCCCTACTCGCGTGCGCCTAGCCTGGGAAAAACTTGGCGTGGACGCTAAAGGCTTGTCCGATTTCCCCCCTCAAAAAGAGTTTCAGGGCTATCCTCGTTTAACCGTTCAGATGGCCGCTTTAATCCAAGGATTTCCCCCTGAATGGGAATTTATAGGTAAAAAAACAGCCTCGTATAAGCAAGTTGGCAACGCTTTCCCGCCCCCGGTCGCTAAAGCTATTGGAGGAGCTATACTCCAGGCTCTCCAACGCGAAATTCTCCCCATATTTCCAGCGAATAGAGTTTACCCGCAAGAAACTTTGTTTTCTAGTAAATGTAACAATTGAACCTCCGCTTAAAGCTAATAACCGAATCGCCCTGGAGGACGGTCACGAAGCTATGTTCCCATGGCCGACAGGATTTGATAAGAGAACTCGAAAATCCAGTCTCCCGGGTCCGGATCTGGTCGGGCTTCAACGCTATGACGCTCCGCGTTTTGTTTTTGGTCAAGTAAAGTCTTCTTCTGAGAATCGCGCGCCTCCACAAGTTGTCAATTCCACAGATGATTGCCTCTGTAAACAGATGTTCCAACTTCGACATCAAGAATTCCAACCAACACTTATCAGTTGGCTGTCGCCGCGGATACGTGGCGCCAGTTGGGAGGATTCCTTCAATAAAGCCTTGAAACGTTACTCCGAGGGAGACCTATGGCTTGTCGGCGCGCTGGTTAGCGGAAGTCGTGAACCTGTCGAAACTGACTTAACAAATATCCGCGCTAGAATAGATCATCAGGCTGGCGCGGCGGAAGTCCATCCGCTTGGATTTTATCTACCTTATCACAAAAACAACTGAGTTGGCCTTATCAACGGTAAGGAGACGACCCAATGAGCGCGTTCCCTACGGATATTCTCATAAATAAAACAGGTGTAAGAGAAACGCTGACTCAAGCCTCCTTCCACGCTAAAGCCTTGTTGGCTAAAACCACGCTGAAGCGTATCGCTGAACGTGATCCAACATTGCTTGCGTCAATACAGCCTGACATGAGGCGTGATTTAGAAGAAGCCTTGTATTTGATTGAGCTGCGATGCCTCGACCTGGCCGTGGCCTGGCGCCGGGATATCCGATCAAATGAAGGGATCGAGTTCCGTAATTACTGCTCGCTGGCGTTTGATATTCGACGGACGCTTCCGCTTGGAAAAACCGATGATGACCGTGTTAAAGGCGCTATTCGCCTCGCGGCTGTCGCGGTATTGGGAGATCGGAACTCCGACATTAGGCGTTATCTTAATGAGAATACCTGGCCGGTATCCGAGGTGAGCCCCGAAGACACAGGATGGCCTAAGCTGGTCCTTTTTCGGGTGGCGAACGCTTTTCTGCTGGTAGTGCGGAAAAGGAACTGGGATGACCTTCGCGCCGTAGCCGAATCTATAGCGTCACTGCGCCAAAATCAACAGTTGTATGAGCGAGATTACCTCCAACAGGATAACGGGCTGCGTCAAGTCGCGGCCTTTGAGCTGGTAGCCTTCTATCATTTGGCGAAAGCTGTCGAGATACTTGGCGTATTTGTCGGCAAAGGCGCGCCTCGCGCAGCGTTGGACGATGTTGATTTTCATCTTGCGAACTCCATCAAAGCGGCGGATTCCGCTGGTATCATTGAGCTAGGTTCACTCCTGCGGTGGATAAGCATGGCCGCTCGGGCGCTTATCCGCTCCACTATTTGGCGCCAATTGTCCGCTTATAACAGTAAGTTGACTGACTTCAAGCGCGCGTTGACTGATGAACCGCGGCTACGTCCGCTATTTGAACTGTCGCCACCGCAACGCGACACCATCCAGGAGGTCATGCGTACTGGCAATCGAGCGGTGGTGGTCGAAATGCCAACCTCCAGTGGTAAAACCCTGCTGGCTGAAATCCGCATCATTCAGACGAAGGTTAATGTCGCTAACGCCTGGATTGCTTATCTGGCGCCAACGCGGGCTCTAGTCAATCAAGTCACTGTCCGCCTTCGCCGAGATCTCGGACCGTTAGGATTCAAGATCGAACAAGCCACTCCCGCCTATGAATTGGATGCCTTGGAAGAGGAATTATTGACTGATCCTGGCGGTTTCGATGTGTTGGTGACCACCCCAGAGAAGCTCGATTTATTCATCCGTAGCGGAGCCGTTAACCAAGGAGACCGCCCGCTAGGCTTGGTGGTGATGGATGAGGCGCATAATCTTGGCGATGGAGAACGGGGACTTCGGAGTGAACTTGCGCTCGCTACTATCAACCGTGAATCACCAGACACTCACTTCTTGCTCCTGACTCCATTTATACCTAACGCGAAAGAACTTGCGAATTGGTTAGATGATGAGCGTTCTTGTAGTGTAACTCCATCAAATTCTATCAACTGGCAGCCCAATGATCAGATGATTGCTCTTGTTTATCCAAAAGGTCGGGGCAAAGTGTGGGGGCTCGAGCTAAAACCCCTTCACGTCAGTCAAACGTATCGCCAACCAATCGCCTTTGATGAGCGCGTAACCATTGATCCTGAGCGATCGCGTGACATTACGTTGTCAAACGCTAAGTCATCGAAGCTCGGAGTGTCCGCGCTCATCGCTGAAGCCCTGGCTTCTCATGGAAGTTCCATCGTCTTAGCGTATTCCCCAAACGATTGCTGGAATCTCGCTGATAAATTGGCTTCAACGCTTCCCAGCAAACAAAGCGATAGGCTTACGCTCGTAAGAGAATTCGTGAAAGCGGAATACGGGGAGGATTTCGCTTTATACTCCCTTCTGGGAAAAGGCCTTGGGGTTCATCACTCGGGCATTTCACCTGACGTAAGGGCCCTTTTGGAATGGTTGACCGAGGAGAATGAATTAGTGGCGTTGGTAGCCACGACCACTGTGGCGCGGGGTTTAAACTTCCCTATTTCCAATGTTATTCTATCAACCCACTTCAAATCGATTCGGATAGGCAAATCATTTACCAAAAGTCAACTACGCCCAGATGAATTCTGGAACATCGCTGGTCGGGCCGGACGCCTATTCCAGGATACGCTTGGGCTTGTTATTTTTGCCTCCCAAAAACCAGATGATAATTCTTTGGAAGCCTTTGTGAATAACAAAGTAGTCGAATTGGCGTCATCTCTTGAGCGGATGATTGAAGATACGGTCAAAAAAGGTTGGGATCTCGATCTGCGTCGTTTGGTTAAAAACGACATTAAGTGGTCTAGCTTCGTCCAATACTTGGCCCACAGCTACCGAAAGATTGGTGACCATGCGCAGTTTCTAACAGATACTGAAAAGTCGCTCAAACGTACTTACGCCTTCCATCGACTGAGCGCGCGTCAGCCTGAATTGGCCGAACAACTGATCGAATCAACCAGGATATACGCTAATCAACTCAGAAATCTACCCGATGGAGTCTTAACTCTTGTTGACAGCTCCGGATTTTCACCAGAGAGCGTTATGGATCTGCTCCATGACAAAAAATCTTTCAGCCTTCAAGCGGAAGATTGGAGCCCAAGCCGTCTTTTCCAATCTGATGGTAACGGCCTGAAACGCCTTGTTGACCGCTTGCTCAAAATTCCTGAGTTGAATATACCAACTGTTGGTGTCGGCGATGGAACTCACATCGCTTCCATCATTAAGATGTGGGTGTCCGGCAAGACGTTGCGGGAAATCGCCGATCAGCGCTTTACGGACGTCCAAGATACCCAAAGGCGTCTTACGGAATGTAGCCGCATGATCTATCAGACTCTCACTCATAAGGTTTCATGGGGAATTGGAGCTCTTCAGTCAATGAGCGAGCTTGCGGACGCGAATTTGTCAGATGACGTTAAGGACTCGATTCGTTCAGCGCCGTCAATGATCTATTTTGGCGTTCCCACTATCGAGGCGGTTCTTATGCGGAGCTTGGGTGTGCCCCGTTTGATTAGTGTTGCTATGGGGAATAGATTTAGGCTAGACGCGACCGACTCTTTGCGAGCGCCGCGTCTTCAAAAAGCGAGGGCCTGGCTTGAACAAAGCCTCACCGAAACTTGGCGTGAAGTAGCCGAGGAATCCAACATACAACATATGGATGGGGAACGGATGCGGGACGCGTGGCGCGTTATCTCCGGCAATCATACCTTGTAAAGTCTGTTTGTTATCAGCCTGAAGAATAGATTTGAAACCAATTAACGGAAATGATGGGTAAGGCTATCTTATGCCATCTTATGAGAATATCTGACATTTAGTCAAAGAAATAATTTTAATACACGCTAAATAGATTTTTTAATTAATTTTGCGCTAAATTACGGCTTTTAAACTATTATATTGGCTGTAAAATATGACCTGGAAAAAATTCTGAATTTTTATAGATCGAAAAAAAAATTGGGAATTTAGGCTAAAATCGATTCTGAGGCCAAGCTCATCTGGCGCCCCTAGCGATGCTGACCAAGCTAGTTAAGCTCTCAACTATAATCGCCATAGGAATAATTTAATGATCTAGGAAAGATTTTTCCTCTAAACTTCCCATATAACGCTAAAAATACCCCTAAAAAGAGATTTAAAAATCTCTTTTTAGGGGTAAATAAATTGGTTTAAACCTAAAAGCTAAAACTTGGCCGCCAAGGCCCAAAAGTTTAAGGGCCTATTTTTAGCTTAAAGGGCCGATCTCCAAGGTGATCTCATCGCCATTCCGGCTAATGGCCACAGTCCTTTTCTGGCTTTTAAGGGTCCGAGAGATACTTTCAAAAGCGCTTTCGCTATTGATTAAGACCGTGATGGGCCCCTTTTCTTTTTTAAGGGCGCTCATGACCATGCTTAAAGGTTGGGGGCAACTTAAACCCCGGGCGTCAATGGCGCTCATAGTAGGGCCCCTTAGGCTTTCTTGGCGAGGCCAGTGATGGCGATCAAAAAGATCATCACCAAGCTGATAACCCCAATCCCCGCCCCGTGGGGACCTAGCCCCGCCCCACTGGAGGCGGCGCTAAAGTTATGAGCCATGGCTAAACCTAACAATAACCCTAAGACAAAAACGCCAGCGTCGGCATCGCCCTCGCCAGCTAAAAAGAGCTGCCGACCTGGGCAACCGCCCGCTAAGGCCGCCCCAAAGCCCACGATGACTAGACCGAAAAAGTTCCAGAATTGGAGCTGATGGGCGATGGGCTGCTTCTCAAAGCCTGGGTGAAACTGGCCAAACGCTAGGTTAGCCACAAAAGCCGCCGCCACAAAGCCCATGACGCCTAAAAGAAGATGGAATTGTTTAAATAGAACGGCGTTCTGGATGGCCCCAATGGAGCAGAAGCGGCTCCGTTGCCCGAAGTAGCCGATCACGATGGCGAAGATCAAAGAAGCCCACAGAGGAGCCCTTTGGCTACCAGGGCCGCCGACCGAGTAGAAAAGAAGGTCGTTTTTGGCTTGGCCCTCGATAGGCGGATAGGCCACCCTTAAATACAAAAGACCAATCATCAGAAGGACAAAGGCTAGGCCAAAAAGAAGCGTGGACTTCTGGCTAGCCCCTAAAGAGAAATTACGGCTAATAAAGTAAGCCCCGATTAAAACGCCCACCGCTAAGCCGATTATCCCGAAGATGGCGTTCCAGTCGCCCCCAGCCAACCTGAGTAAAGCCCGCCAAGGGCAGCCTAAAAAAATAAGGGCCCCGATCCCCACAAAGGCCCCCAAGAAGAACCGGATAAGCGGGCTAGAGCCCATCCGAGGCTTAAACTCCCCACTTAAGATGGCGGCGGCGAAAGCCCCTAAAACCAGACCCATAATCTCCGGCCTTAAGTACTGGACCACCTCAGCCCGATGAAGGCCCACCGCCCCAGAAACGTCCCGACCGAAACAAGCCACGCAAAGACCCATATTCCCGGGATTGCCCAGCTTTTGTAACACCGCCGCCCCTAGACCGATAAAGAGCCCAGCGACCACCACTCCCTTAGTGGAAGAAAAAAATCCATTGGACATTATTTACCCTCTCCAAAACACCATGGCTTTTGGCCAAAAAAACCCTCATGGCGGTGACTAATCGCCGGGCGCGCTAAAAAAGGCCGGAAGTTAGGCTAAGCCTTTCTCGACCAAGGACTCCGCCCGCCAGAAACCAGACTGGCGGTATTATTAAGATCTATAATCTTAACTATTTAAATTTATCATATAACTACCAAATTGACGCAGCCCTGTCAAGTCCTTATTTGACGCCGGTTAGCGTTGATTAGCGCTTACTTTTTAAGGTGACAAAACCCCTTAAGCCATTAGCGAAAGGATAAGAAACTAAAATAAATATGCGGCTAACAACAAGCTCAAATTTTGGCTAAATATGACTAAATTATGACCTAAAGTCGCTTCAAAGTTTAGCCAAAAGAGATCCAAAAAATGGCCTATAGAACCTAACCGGTCTAGGAGTCGCGGCTGGGTAAAGCTGACTCTGGTTGGTCTAACGGGGAAGCTAGGAGGCTAGGAGGTTGATTAGGAGGTGGATTAGGAGTTGGATTAGGAAAATTAGGCGGTCAAGGCGGTCAAGGCGGTCTAGGCGGTCTAGGCGGCCAAGTCGGTTAAGGCGGCCAAGTCGGTTAAGGCGGCCAAGTCGGTTAAGGCGGCCAAGTCGGTTAAGGCGG
>JAISRZ010000077.1 GCA_031273455.1 Deltaproteobacteria bacterium
GATCCCCTGTCCGAGGACTTAAATTCCTTAGCTTCTTAGCCTAAATATTAGCGATTTGGCCTAATGAAGTTTCCAGCCAGCCCCGCCCGGGGCTCGCGTCTGGCCAAAGGATAATTTGGCTGGAGAAAAGCGCCCCGTCCGTAAGGCTTTTGGCTAAACCCTTGAAGAGCGCGATCCTAAGACCTTGGCCCAACGCCACCTTTAACAAAAACGCTAAAAACAAATCGCGCGAGTTTAGAAGACCCGTTTTAAATTAAACGGCGGTGACTATCTTCTAGCGGCGCGGATCTCCGACCAAATCAAGAAATATCTATTATTTTCAATGGGTTAAGCGCGAAAAAAAATCATGGACTTATAGGGCGCGTAACCTATTGATTTTACTAATAAATTTAGAAGACTAAATAATTAAATCAGTAAAATCAATAGGTTAATGATTGAGGAAAAACTCTTAGTCTTGGTCCTTTAAGGCCCTAATTTCCACGGTTTTGGCGTGCGCGATTAGACCTTCGGCCCGGGCTAGAGCGCTGATGGTGGGGGTTAATTCTCTTAAAGCTTGGGAGCTAACCTTTTGGAAGGTCATCTTCCGTAAAAAGGAGTCCGTGGACAGTCCAGAAAAGGACCTAGCCGACCCGCCGGTGGGTAAGACATGGTTAGGCCCAGTGGCGTAGTCGCCGCCGGGAATGGGGGATGAGGGCCCTAAGAACACGCTACCCGCGTTTTGGATTCGGCCTAATAAGCTTAAAGCGTCTGGGGCGATGATCTGGAGATGCTCCGGGGCGTACTCATTGGCCAGATCCAGGGCCTCGTTAATATCTTTAGCCACTAAAATGGCCGCGTTTTCCAAGCTTTGGTTAATGATAGGGGCTCTTTCCAGGTGGACGGTCTCATGGGCCACGATTTTCGCCACCGCGTCAGCCAGCTCCAAGGAAGTGACCACTAAGACCGCCGAGGCCTGGGGGTCGTGCTCCAACTGGGCTAAAAAATCCCAGGCGATGATTTCCGGGTCATAATGGCCCTCAACTATGATAAACCCTTCCGAAGGCCCCGCTGGGGCGTCAATGTCCACCTCCCCGTAAACGGCTAACTTGGCTGCGGTCACCCACATGTTGCCCGGGCCCACGATCTTATCGACTTTCGGTAAACCGTTTAAGCCATAAGCCAAAGACCCAATGGCCCAAGCCCCGCCTAGCTTATAGATCTTGGTGGCCCCGGCCAAATGGGCCGCGGCCACAATCTCCGGTCTCGCCAAAAAGCCGGGCCCCGGCGGGGTGACGGCGATGATTTCTTTGACCCCGGCCACCTTAGCCGGGATGATGTTCATTAAGGCGCTGGAGGGGTAAGCCCCCCGACCGCCCGGGATATAGACCCCCACTTTAGCCAAGGGCCGAGTGACCCGACCGGCGATTAAACCCGGGGAGACCTCAGTGAGCCACATGGGCCGCTCCAACTGGGCCTCATGGAAGGTCTGGATGTTGGTTAGGGCCACCTTAAGGGCCTTTTTTAACTCGGGGGAAATGGCCGCGTTAGACGCCGCGATTTCCTCTTCCGTGACTAAAAGGTCGCTGGGGCTAAGGTTAGGTTTCAGGGACCGGTACTCCCGGGCGGTCTCATACTCCGGGGACTCCAAGAGGCGGTCTAAAATAGCCTGGGTTTGGCTGACGACCTCGGGTAAAGCCCTATTGGCCCTGGCCAGGACGCTCCGCCGCCGCTCCGGGGTCAGATCGGCGACGCATTCCACTAAAAACATACTCTAATCACCGCCCTTTTGACCCTTTCGTTTTAATGGTCCATATTAGTGGCCCTACGCGCCCGAAAAAAATCCTGAATCAAACGGGCGCAGGGCTCAGCCAAAACGCCACCCACCAATTGTAAGCGGTGATTAAGCCCGGATAAGCTCTGAAGGTCGATTAAAGAGCCAGCGGCCCCCCACTTGGGCTCGGGGGCCCCGTAGTAGATGGTGGCTAAGCGAGCGTGGATGGCCGCCATTAAACACATCGGGCAGGGCTCTAAGGTCGTGGCCATGATGAGGCCAGTTAAACGGTAATTCCCCATGGCCTTGGCCGCGCTCCGGATGGCTAAGATCTCGGCGTGGGCGGTGGGGTCGTTTAAGGTGATGACCTGGTTGCCCTCTTGAGCCCAAATCTCGCCAGTGGGGGCGAAAATAACGGCCCCAGCGGGCACCTCCCCGTTTTGGGCGGCCTCCGTGGCCTTTTGAATGGCCAAACCCATGAAAAACTGGCTAATTTCCGGTCTAAGGGAGAGAGCGGCGTCTAAAGGGGCGGGTCTCTGGCTCATGGCGGGTTATCCTTCCGGTTAACTCCCCGGAAAAAATAGTCCTTAGAGCCTTAGCTCAGCCTCCGGGTCAAAACGTGAGTTAAGGTTGAACCATTCTAGCCGCTACGCTGGAAAAAGCAAATAAAATAACCCCGAAAAACTGGCCGATCTTGGCTAATCTAGAGGAAAGCCAGGATCTAGCTAGGTTAACGCCATTTTGCGTCAAATAGGTCTCAAACGGAAAAACTTACGGGGAGAAGAAAAGGCCGAAGACTGGTTTAAAGGGGCCATCAATAGTTCCCAAACGATCCAGAAAAAGGGGGGTTAAAAATGGCCTTTTTAAGGGAGCGAAAAAGTTAAATAGCCTTAAGCCCTTAAGAAGTTATTTTCGAGGGGGAGGAGCTAAGATTGACTGTACAGTTTTTTTCTTTATAATATAATTGATTAGACTGTGATTATAATCGGCGAGAGCCGCCAAAATTTCTGGGGCTGGTCTATTAGCTAAAAAAACTTAAGTTAATTATCCTGTGATAGACATTTTAGTTGTATTTAAATAGTTATTCAGAAGCCATTATACAACTTATGACTTAGCCAATCGTCGATTAAAGATATTCTTTAAAAGAACAGTTGATTTGGTTATTGGTGGACGGTTCGGCTAAAAGGCCCTTTAGGGGGCTAAACCCAACTGTAAAGTTAATGTTTTGGCGACGCGCTATGGAGAAACGCCCAATGTCCGATACAGAGCGAAAGTACGAGTTCACGTGGGAATTGATCGGCGATTTAGACACCGCTAGGCCTAATTTAGGGCCAACGTTAAGGCTAGAGGCCTATCGCCTACTTCAGTTTTGCTGCCGGGATATCATCGAGCAAGACTATGGCACCGAGGCGGCTGACCGCGTTTTTTTCCGGGCCGGGCACTTAGCCGGGCGTCATTTTTACGAAAACGTCTTGGATCACGCCCCGGAGGACATTAACGACCTGGTCAAGCAGCTTCAGCAGGTTCTACGGGACATTGGCATCGGTATTTTCAAGGTGGAAAAGTTTAACGACAACCTGGAATGCGTGGTGACCGTCTCGGAGGACCTGGACTGCTCCGGACTCCCGGAACTGGGCTATGGGGTCTGCGTCTACGACGAGGGCTTCATCGCTGGGATTTTAGAGTCCTTCACTGGCCGGGTCTTTGACGTTAAGGAAATAGACTGCTGGTGCACCAATGAGCGCACCTGTCGCTTTGAGGCCAAGCCTAAGGCCCAGGCGGGCTGAGGCCTTAGGCGGCGGCGGACGCGGGCGGTCTGTCCCTTAAGCCTTTATTTGGACGGCTAGACTAAGGCGCCGTTACGGGATGGTACATTGACAGACGAGGCCCCTCACAAAAACAGGCTGAAAACTTTTACCCGGGCCCAGGCTGAGTCCATGTTCAAGTTTTTGGAAAAGGTTATCATGGAAAGCAAGACCCCGGTCTTACCGCCGGAGTACGCCAACTGGGACACCTTTAATTCCCTGTACCAGCACACCACGGAAATCAAGAACGCTTTGGGCAATTTCGCCAAAGGCGATCTAGACTTGCGCCTGGTGAAGAAGGGGGCCACCAGTGGGAGCCTTAAGGCCATTTTAGCCAACCTCTCTCACCTAGCCTGGCAATTTAAGCTGGCCGCCTCTGGGGATTACAGCCATTCCGTGGATTTTATGGGGGACTTTTCCGAGGCTTTTAACCTCATGACCTCCTCCTTACGGCGCCATGAGTTGGAGATCCAAGAAAAACAAGAAGAGTTGGCCAAAATGGCCGAGGAGCTCAAAAAGGAGATCCATCGCCGGGACCACATTGAGGCGGCGTTAAAAGAAAGCGAGAAAAACTACCGGAACCAAGCCCTAACCGACCCTTTAACCCGGATCTACAACCGGTCCTACTTTAACGAGGCCGGCAAACGGGAAGTGGAGATGTGTCGGCGGCAAGGGTCGGATCTGTGTTTGTTAATGATGGATTTGGACAAATTTAAGCAGTTTAATGACACCTATGGCCATTTAAGCGGGGACGCGGCCTTAATCCACGTGACCTCCATCATTAACGACTTAAAGCGCAACACGGACATCTTCGCTCGGTACGGGGGCGAGGAGTTTGTCCTCCTTTTGCCCCAGACCAACTTCGCTGGCGGTTTGGTTATCGCGGAGCGGATTAAAAACGAGGTGGCCGCGCGGCCCGATCCGGCCCCCAACTGTAAGGCCCCTTTAACCCTCAGCATTGGTTTGGCCAGCTTAGCCCAGGACGACGCCTTAAAGGATCCCGACTCCTGCGAGGACATTTTAAGAAAGCTTTTAGCCCGGGCCGATGAGGGCCTCTATATGGGCAAAAATAGGGGCCGCAACCAGGTATGTTGGGTTGGCATGGGTGGCGAGGCTTCGCCGTTAGTCCCGCGACCTACGGCTAACCAAGTGGCCGGGGCCGAGCCCACCCCCGAGCCCGCGGCCCTAAGCCCTAATCCGGCTCCTAACGCGACTCCTAGCCCGGCTCCTAATCCGGCTTTGGGCCCCTCCAATGGCTCGGCCCCGAGCCTGGCTCCTAACCCCCGGGGCGAGGTGGCCCCGGATAGCGATGGGGTGGCCCGGCTTTTGCCCACGGCCTCGATTCCCGAGCCCCTAGCGCCTTTAGTCGAGCCAGTCGAGGTAGCGGTGACTGGCGACTTCAGCGAGCCCCTGAACCCGGAAGTCGCCCGGCCCCTAGCCGGGCCGCCGTCTTTGGCCCTGGAGCCGCCCAAGGAGGGCGAGCGGGGATAGTAAAAGGGGCCTAACCAAAATAGCGCGGCGGAAAGTTAACCAAAAACCATTGATAGTCGTAAGTTTATAGCTAGAAAATAGGCTCAAAAGATTCCTTAACCCCCTAAAAAAGCCTAATTTTAGGGCGCTAAAAAGGGCAAAACTAAGAGCGGCCAGTTTTCGGTCCGAAGTTGGGGGGTATAGGCGGGTGAAAAATCTGAATTTAAGCCTAAAAATCACCTTAAGCTTCGCTCTTATCCTCCTTTCGACCCTGGCGATTATCCTTCTGGCCATTTGGGCTTTGTCGAAAACCGCCGCGGAAGCCGAAGCCGCCCGACATCGGGCCTTTGACTTAGGCTTACAGACCGGTCAATTAATCGGCTTGGATCCTAATGGCCCGGGCCCCTCGGAAATAGCCTTTAAGACTTTAATCACCCAAGACCCTCGACCGGATAACGCGGTCTTAGCCGCGGGGGCCACCCAAGACTATGGGGCCATGGTCAGCGCCCGGGCCGCCATGGCCGAGACCAAGGGTCAAATAAAAGCTCTAACTAGCTCCCTAAGGTCGGATCTAGCCCTTTGGCTCAAAACCGGGGTGACCGCCGGGGCTCGGGCCGAGCTAATAGAGAGCTTAACCAAGGCCATAGAGTTGGTTAGCCAAGAAGACGTGGACCTCCGGGAGCTTAACCGCTTGAGCGGGTCTTTGGGCCAGGTGGTGGATAGTTTTAGGGCCACGGGTCAACCCTACGCCAGTTTACCGGCTCTTAAAAAGCCTCTGGCCGATTACTTGGAGCTTTTAACCACCTTAGACCAAGAGGCCGCGGCTTTAAAAACCGCGGGCGCGGCTCTTTTAAAGCTCTTGGCCCAGCACCCCAGCGATCCGGGGCAAGCCACCCGGGATCTAGCCCGGATCTTGGCTTTTGGCTTTTTAGGCCTTTTGATCTTAACGGGGTTACTGATTTTCTATATATTCCGGACGGTTATCTTGCCCTTGCGCCAGGTTTTGGGGGGGTTAGAGGAGAGCGCCGGGGAAGTGACCGGGACGGTGCGGCTCTTGTCGCGCTCCAGCCGGTCTTTGGCTAAAGGGGCCTCGGACAACACCCAAGCCGTTTTAGCGGCCATTTCCAGTTTGGAGGACCTATTAAGCGCCGCTAAAAAGAACGCGGGCCACTCGGACCAGGCCAAAGAGCTGATGGACCAAGCCAAATCTTACGTGGACGAGGCCAACGCGGCCATGAGCCAGATCACCGTGGCCATGGAAGAGATTAAAAACAGCGGCCAAGCCAGTAGCCAGATTATTAAAACCGTGGAGGAGATCGCCTTCCAGACCAACATCCTGGCCTTAAACGCCGCGGTCGAGGCGGCCCGGGCCGGGGAGGCCGGGGTGGGGTTCGCGGTGGTGGCCGATGAGGTCAGAAACTTAGCCAACCGGTCCTCGGAGGCGGCCAAAAACACCACCTCCATGCTGGCTGGGAGCATCCAAAGGATCAATGAGGGGGCTAAACTGGTCACTAAGACCGAGGGTAGCTTCCATTCTTTAGTGGCCACCTCCGATGAGGTGGCCAGCTTGGTGGGGGCCATCACCTTGGCCAGTCAGAGCCAGGCTGGGGCTATCCAGGACGTCCATCAGTCCATCGCCTTGATGGACAAGGTCACCCAGGAAAACGCGGTGGAGGCGGCGGAAACGGAAAAGATATCCCAAGCCTTAAACAGCCAAGCCACTTTACTCAGCCGGGCCGTTAGGCAGATCTCCTCGATTCTCCACGGCTTGGCCGAAGGGCCGCCTAGCTTGGCCCCTAAAAGCGCCCCTAAACCAACGGACCTGGATCTTTTGGCCGCGGCTAAACCAACGGTTGTGGCCCCCTCAAATGTCAAAAAAGTGTCGAAAAAGGCTTTAGATAAGGCTATACCCATGGATGACGACTTCTAAAATTGGCGGTTGTAAGGTATAGTTATTTGGATGATCCTGGGAGACGTCAAGACTATTTATAAGGTTGACAGTCTTTTTTTGGCGATACTCTGGCGGGGCTTTTGGTTAAGTTCCAGGCGGAACGACCCGCGCGAAAAATGGAGTCCCTTGGTTAATGATATACGCACGCGCCCGGAATCAACGCCCAAGTCCGCTCTTATGGGTGGGATTGGCTATCCTCTTGGTTTTCGCTTCGACCGCCTTTGGTCAAGAGCCGGCCCCCGGGTCCGGAGCGGAACCAGGGCCTCTGGCCGAGCCCGCGGACTCCACGATCACTTTAACCAAGACCGTGGAAGTCTACACCTTTGAGGACCTGACTTTTTCCATTGATGTTTACACGGTGGCTAAAGGCGACAATCTGGCCGGGATCCTCCAGGCGCGCGGTTTATGGCCCTCGACCCCGGACGCGGCCCGGGAAGCTCAGATTATCCGGCTGGTTAAAAGCTTAAACCCGGCCATCGCCAACCCGGATCTCATCGCCCCGGGCCAAGAGCTGTATTTGCCCACGCCCCAGGTCATTGAGGAGACGCCGCCCACCCCGCCCCCGGCCCCTAAAGTCGAGGAAGAGGAGGAAGTCGATCCTCCGGGCGTGGTCTCTTACCCCTTTAACGACGCCCTTAAGCCGGAAAGCGCTAATCAAGCGGCCCCGCCCGCGGCCCGGGCTAGCCAGACGACTAAGGTCCCCATCGCCCCAGTGGACGAGCCCGAAAACTTGGACGAAGGGGAGTATAGCTTAAGAACGACCCCGGCTAGCGCGTCCAGACCGCCCGCCGCCATGGCCGCGGACCTAGAGATGGCCCCGGATGGGACGGTTTTTCGGACCGTGACCGTCCGGAAAGGCGACACCCTAGAAAAACTCTTAAGAAGGGAAGGGGTGGATCCCAAGTTAATTTACCGGACTTTAATTAAGGTCACTTTATCCTTAAACCCGGAGTTAAGGGACCCCAACGTCATCGCCGTGGGGGCGGAGCTAAGAATCCCCTCCTTAGGCGGTTACGACGATCCCGGGCCGACCACCGCCTTAGCTGGGCCGGCCACCAGCGGCCCCAAAACCCCGCCGACCAAAGCCAAGCCCGCCGCTGGGAAAAAGAAGGGGGCCAAAGAGGCCCCAACCCCGGCCCCTAGTCGGGGTAAGTTCACCATCTCCACCAAAAGGTTGCCCCCGGCCCCCATGCCCACAGCGGACGCCCAAAACGCCAAGACCATTTTGGGGGTCATCTTCACCCGCTTAGGGGAAAACTTTGTCAATAAGGGCCGGTTGTTTCTGCCCTTGGACGAGCCGCCCCACTTTGACGTGGACATGGGCCGGATCCCGGTCATTGAGCTAACCAATGGGCGGCGGATCGTCTTGGATCTCCAAAGAGCCTTAAGCCCGGAACTGATTAAGCGTTTTCGGGACAAGTACCAAGACTACCTGATTTTACAGCCCACTCGGGGCGAACCCATGGCCAAGGTTTTGGAGAGGCTGTGGCCGATGTGCGGTTATTATCGGGTCTATGACAAAAACCAGACCTTTGAGGGCGGGACGGACATTAAACTAAAGTTAGCCGCGGACTGGCTCATTTGGCCCACCGCCGAGGCTTGGAATAGGGGCCAACCGGTGGTCATTAACTTGGCCCCCGCCCCGGACACGGCCACGCCCAAACCTTGGGTTAAGTTCTTAGCCAGTCACGGGGTCACGGTCATTGACCTTTATAAGGGTTTGGCTTTGGCCGATTCCACCAAAGCCCCGACCCCCATTAACAACTTCACCGTGATTGAGGTGGATAGCGCCAACCCCTCGGCCTTCGCTGAGGCTTTAATCAAAAGTTTTGGTTTTTCCCCGCGCTTAGGCGTTCGGGTGGACCAAAAGCGGGGCCGGATTGTCACCGGCGGGGCCGAGATTGGCCCCAACCTGGCCCCCCCAGTTTTCTGGGAGGCGGGCTCGGCCCGGAACGTTTTGGAGTACGGCGATTTATCCAGCGAGGATTTGGAGGTCTTAAAGAAAAATAATTTTCGGGTCATCTCCAGCGGTAAGGACAGTCAGTCGGTCTTAAAGTCCATCTTAGCGGCCCAGAGTATTAAGCTCGGGCAAGACCTGGTCTTAAACGGCTCCTCCCCGGGCGGGCCGGTGGTCTCTTTAACCATTAGTGGCCAGAGCTTCGCCTTTAATGGCCGGTCTTACCTTTTCACCAACGTGGAAGTGCCCGACAACCTGGTGGCTTTAGATCCTAACCAGAACACTGTGGTTTTACGCTACCAAGGAGCCGCCCCGCCGCGAGCCGAGGCTAAAACCGCCAGCGAGCCCCCGGCCATCACTTTAACCGATGAGGGCCAGCCCCCGGAAGAGTCCGGGCAGGTTTCGGTTAGCGACATAAAGTGATTTTAAGCCCACTTTAGCCTTAGCTAAAGGTGATTAGCCTAAGATAGTTGACGGGTAAGCCTTGGTTTAGCGGCCAAGATAGACTAATTTAGGCCAACCGATTATAATCCTTTGGCTAATTTAGGCTAATCCCCGGCCCCAAACCTTGGGGGGCCAGGCAAAAGCTTTAGCTCTATTTTTCGGCTTAGCTAAGGCGAGAAGGAATGACCTCCAGCCATGAATTGGAAAGTCTCCATTGTGGTCAGCTCTAATGGCCTGGAGGAAAAGACCTCGTTTACCAAGGCCCTGGCCGCGGGCGGCTTATTGGGTTTTCGGGCGGTTTTAAAAAAAACGGTTCCCCCCGCCCTAAGCCCCGCCGAAGCTAGCCCAGCCGAAGGGGCCGCGGCCCCCTCTAAGGACGCGGCTAAGACCCCCGAACCCACCCCTAACGAGCCCACCATCGAGGCCACCTTAGCCCTAAGCCCGGCCATTATTGAGCTTTTGGGCTTAAACGAGGAGTTTTTAGCTAAAGAGGCCGGGGATTTTTTAACCGAGCTTATTCACCCCCAAGATCAAGAGGATATGCTCAATAAAGTTTTGGCCTGTCTAAACGGGGCCCCAGAGTTCGATGCGGACCACTTGATCTTCTCGCCGGCCTTAGGGGCTTGGCGCGAGGCCCAGACCTTCGCGGGCCAAACTTTCAGGGATGACGAGAGGCTGGAATTTACGGGCTTTTTTCGGCTCAACCGGGAAAACTCGGCTTTAGCCAAGTTCATCGCTGGCTCGGGCGATTACTCCTCCCAAAGTTACAAGCTCATGTTGGACAACATGACCGAGGTTTGTAGCCTCTGGGACACCTCTTTTAACCACTTGGACTCCAACGAGGCGGTGGTCCCTTTGTTTGGTTTACCGAACAAAAAAGCCTTCACCGAGTATTTCCCCTCCTTATCCCCGCCCTATCAGCCGGATGGCTCGGTCTCGGAGGACTCCTTTAAAGATCACTTGCGCAAAACCTTCGCCGAGGGGCGGGACCAGTTTGAGTGGCTCTTTCAAACCTTAGACGGGGACCCCATCCAAGCGGACATTAACCAAGTTAAAGTGGCCACCCCCCAAGGGGACATCTTGGTGAGCTTTATTCGGGACATAACTTCCTTAAAAGCCACTGAGGCCGAGGTGGAGCGGGAAAGAAGCTTACTCCAAAAGATCCTGGACAATAGCCCCATCGCCTTTTTGGTCAGCGTGGGCGGGCTCGTCCGTTTCTTTTCCCCGTTCGCCAGGCAATCCTTGGGTTTAACCATTGACGCCCCCTTACCGAAGCTTTTTGTCAACGCTGAGCAATTTAACTCCTTAGTTAAAAACTTAGAAAGAAAAGGCCGCGTAGCTTGGCAAGAGACCCTCATCTACAATGGCGAGGGGAATGAAAGGCATATGCTTTTAAACGCCTTTAAAACCGAGTATTACGGGGATATTGGTTACCTTTTTTGGCTAATGGACATCACCGAGATGGTGGAAAAGGAAAAGGCCTTATCCTTAGCCCGGGAGGAGGCCGAAGCCAGCACCAAAGCCAAAAGCGAGTTTTTGGCTAACATGAGCCACGAAATCCGCACCCCCATGAACGCCATTATCGGTTTAAGCCACCTAGCTTTACAAACCGAATTGGATAAGCAACCGCGCGATTACATCTCGCGGGTTTTAAAAGCGGCCAAAACTTTATTGCGCATCATTAACGACATCTTAGACTTTTCCAAGATTGAGGCGGGCAAACTGGAAATGGAAAGGGTGGAGTTTAACCTAGCCGAATTAGTCTCGGAAACCATGGAGCTCCAGGCTCTAAAAGCCTCGGAAAAGAACCTTGAGTTTTACGTGGACATCCCGGAGCGCTTACCCCCGACCATTATTGGCGATCAAGTCCGTTTAGCCCAGATCTTAACTAACCTAGTCTCTAACGCCATTAAGTTCACCGCCGAAGGCGAAGTGGGCGTCAAAATGGAAATCGTTGGCGATGAGATCCCCCAAGTTTTAACCTTGCGTTTTACCATCCGGGATTCGGGGATCGGCATGACCCAAGAGGAGATTAACCGTTTGTTCACGCCCTTTTCCCAAGCCGACACCTCGACCACCCGGCGTTACGGGGGCACGGGCTTGGGCCTAACCATCACCAAGCGGTTAGTGGAGATGATGAACGGCCAGATCTGGTGCAATAGCGTCCCCAAACACGGGAGCGCCTTTATTTTTACGGCCCGCTTTGGTTTGACCGAAGCTTGGTCCCAAGAGACCGCCCCCAAACCCTATCTGGGCCGGGAAGCTTTGGCCATTGACGATAACCCCTCGGCTTTGCAGATTATATCCACTAACCTTACGAGCATGGGCTTTAACGTGTCCCGGGCTTCCAGCGGGGAATCGGCGGTCAACCGAGTGAAGGCCAGTCGCTTAAAAGGGGAAATGGTCATCCCGGACGTTATTTTAGTGGATTACAAGATGCATAAACTGGATGGGCTGGAGACCATTCGCCAGTTACGCGATGAGTATAGCCCGGCTAAACCCATGACCTTATTAATGGTCGCGGGTTTGGCCCCAGATTCCGTCCAGAATGAGGCTAAAGAGATGGATATCGCGACCATTTTGTCTAAACCGGTCTCCTTATTCAATCTCCAAACGAGCTTATCCGGGCTACTGGTCAAAAAGATAGCCCCCGCGCCCGTCCCGGTTAAACCGCCGACTAAACTTGATCCTAACGCTTTATTAAGCGGGTTTAAGGGCCGACCCATCCTTTTGGTGGAGGATAACGAGGTTAACCAACTAGTGGCCTCCAAGATTTTAAGGAAAGCCGGTTTAGAGGTGACCATCGCCAACAATGGGCTTGAAGCCCTAAAAAAGGTCCAGGAGGACCATTACGATCTGGTGTTAATGGACATCCAGATGCCGGAAATGGATGGTTTAACGGCCACCAAAGAGATCCGGAAAATCGAGCGTTTTAAAGAGCTCCCCATCGTGGCCATGACCGCCCACGCCATGACGGGGGATCGGGATTTAAGCCTCGCCTCGGGTATGAACGATCACGTGACTAAACCCATTGATATCCCCGAGCTCTTCAAAACCCTGGCCAAGTGGCTGCCGAGGGAGGCGGCCCAACCCGAGGAAAAGGAACTTAAGGACAATCTAGCCCTAAGCCCCGCCAACTCCGCGACTGAAATCAGCGAGAGCAAATAACCCCCTTAACAACTTGGGTCCTACGCTACTTTTATAGCCAAGTTAACGTGGTTTTTCGTAACCATGAGGAGATATATGAGCTTTACACCACTAACTTTAGAGGATCGGGAAATTTTCCGGGCCGCGGAAAAGGCCTGTCCTCTAACCACCTCGGACTTTAACTTCACCAACATGTTTATCTGGAACGATTACTATCACTTCACGTGGAAAGAGGCTCACGGGTGCTTGGCCTTGATCGCTAACCCGGAAGGCCAAGCCCCCTTCGCGGCCCCGCCCTTAGGGACGGGGGACCAACTAAAGGCCCTAGAGGTTTTATTTAGCCATCTAGATAACCCCATTCTGACCCGGGCCCCGGAGAATTTAACCCGGTTAATCGAAAGGGAGAGGCCCAACTGGACGATTTCCCCGGATCCGGACAATGACGATTACGTCTATTTAGCCGAAAAGCTTAGGGATTTAAGCGGTCGTAGGATGCATCAAAAAAAGAACCATTATAACTATTTTAAGCAGAATTATTCCTATGAGATGGTGGATTTAACTTTTGATCTCATCCCGGAGCTCATCGCGGTGGAGGATCTGTGGTTAACGGCCAAGACCGAAAAGGTCGGCCAGGATTCCCACTTGATCATGGAAAGAAAGGCCGTCCACCATTGTTTAGACAAATTGGTGGAATTGGATTTAAAAGGGTTAGCCATTCGGGTGGACGGGAAGATCGAGGCCTTCACCTTAGGCGAGGTTTTAAACGCGGACACGGCGGTTATCCACGTGGAAAAGGGCAACCCCACCATTAGGGGGATTTACGTGGCCTTATTAAGCGAGTTCTGTCGCCGCCATTTTCCCACCCTCACCTACGTCAACCGGGAGCAGGATTTAGGCTTGCCGGGTTTGCGGTTCTCCAAAGAGTCGTTAAAACCCCACCATATGGCCAAAAAATACGTGGTCACTCCAACCTCTTAGATTTCTGGAAAAGTGGTTGAAAACGACCGAAGATAGTCCAAGAATTTTAAATTTGGATTAGAGCCCTAATTGTGGCGGATAGCCAGTTTTGTCCAAAAAAAGAAAGCTGGTTTGGTCTTTGATTCGCTAATCAGGCTTTAAAGGCGCGGAAAGATATGTTTATGAGGAAGACAGGTAGGGAAAAAATGGACCGGGCCGGAGCGGGCTGGGATCGGGGAAGAAAACGCTAACCCGACCTGGACGGCGCCTCCCTCTAGACAAATGTCCTATAGATCATGGACAAATTATTTTATCAGATTTTGGCGAAATCTGGCCGTCCCTGACACCTAATAAAGCGGCGGCCATCTGGTTATTGAACCCATTAACCGTAATTTGGAATTTTTTTCTGACTATTTTTTTTTATTTTTTTTTCGCCATTTTTTGTGGGATGGCACGCTAAGTGAATTCACTAAATAATTTTTAAAAACAAAACATTTGTTTATTTTTATATGATAATAACATTACAAGAAGTCAATAAAGCCTTAAAAGATTAAATTATAAGCGATGGGTCTTTGAACCTACGCTCAACGGAGGACCTGGCGAGCCAGGCCCTAACCCTGGTAACCCGGAGACGCCCTAGAGCGCCTCAACCCCGGGCCAAAGGCGAGCCTTTAGCCCGGGGTGAACGGTTACT
>JAISRZ010000044.1 GCA_031273455.1 Deltaproteobacteria bacterium
AACTCCTCCAAAGAGGGGACGGCTACGCTTATTCCTTAAGCGTCCCCTCTGAGATAGTGGCTAAAAAGGACTTATAAAGACCCCGACAAGCTAACGGGGCCAAGGAAGGAAGGCCATTGCCTCAAGTCTTGAGATCTAGAGATGTCCGCCCATATTACGTTGGTGAACGTTTACCATGGCTTCAACGCAATTTCACATAGACTCCAGCTTGTCTCGTAGCTGGTCCGTGGCTAAAATGGCCCCCGTGTGAACGCTTACGTTCCTTCTAAGCTAATCGCTGGATATCGTTCCTTAAGTATCGCTTTCCGGCCTTAAGCGACCGCGGCAATATGCGCAAGGCGTAATTTGACGCTTTTACGCTTATTGCGTTTAACCAATGTATTCACGCTTTTAGTAACCTTTTCCTCCACAACTAATATTAAATTCACTCTAAAAACCTTAAGGGCCCTGGCGTAAGGTTCTTGGTTATAGCTCTTTAAGACGCTAACCCCTTTGGGCAGAGAGCCTTAACCCTGTCAGCGGCGCCATGTTGACCGCGTTGGCCCCCATTATAGGGCGTTAAAGCCGCCGCCGCTTAGAGGTGTCTTGATTTAGCGGTTAATCCGCCAAGCTTAAAACCCAAGCGGCCATTCTTCTAACCTCTGGGCTCTCATCTTTTAGGGCCCTTTGGGCGTAGAGCCGCCACTCGCTTGGCGGCCAACTGTTTTTTAAGGCGTTTAAAGCGTTAACCTTCCATTGAAAAGCGTTTTCCGGGGGCGCGTACCAAAACTTGGGGGCGAGATTGGCCCGGATCCAGGCGTAATCCAAGTCCACGATCTGACCTAAGCCTAAATTCTGGCTAAGCTCCGCCAGCCCCGGAAACTCCTCGTCCTCGCGCCATTTGTTCCGGTTAAAGGGACAGGCCCCTTGGCACATATCGCAGCCGTATATCCATTCCCCGGCGGCTTTGGCTAAGGGGTGGTTAACCCAGTCGCTGGGTCGAGTCGCGTTCAAAAAGGTTAAGCACAGACTGGGCCTAGTCAAATAGGGCTCGGCTAAGGCCCCGGTGGGGCAAGCCTTAAGGCAAAGGTCACAGTCTTTGGGGCAAGGTTTTAACTCCACGTTTTCGGTTAGCTCCAACTCTTGGTCGCCTAGCCAAGCCTCCAGATGGATCCACGAGCCGCTTTGGGTGTAGAAAAAATTATTCTTTCGGCCTCGGCCTAGCCCAGCCCGGTAAGCGGCCCACCTTAAGGGTAATAAGCCATACTTCCTTTCCGTTTCCACACGAAGGCCGTTAGCGATCATGAACTCCTCCAAGGCCAGGCTGGCCTTATACCCTTGGCTTTGGGCGTCCTTCCGGCAATCCACGCAAAAGACGCGGCCAATTTTACCGATTAAATTTGAGGGGATCCGGTACACCCCATAGTTCATGACGGCGATAATGGCGGTTTTAGCCCAGGGGTAGACCTCGGAAAGCCTTCTAAAGGCCGCGAACCGCTCAAAGACCGCCTTATCCACGCTTTTAGCCTGGCCCTCGGGCAGCGCGTCCAAGCGCCGGTCCACTTCCGAGCCAAAGCCATTAAGTCGCGGTAACGGGATAAGAGCCAGCTTTTCAAAGCCTAAAGCCAACGCTTGGCTCTGGATGCCTTCGGCTAATCTATTTTTGGACATAACGCGCCTATAAAGTCGTAAGCGACCCCTTCAATCGAAAAAGTTAAAGCCCTATTTTCTTTGAATATAGCCCCTTGGTCGCTATTTTACTAGCTTTTGGGCTCATATCTTTTATCTCTAAAAACAAAAAAGCCCCGAAAACGGGGCCTTACGGCGCGCTTAAGGCGATAATCTTTGGGCTTTTACTTTAGCCGGGCCCGGCACAGTTTCAGCGAGCAAGACGGGCACAGGGGTTTACGGGCCAGACACAAGGTCCGGCCATGGGCGATAACTTCCCGGGAAAAAGGGATCCAGCGGTCCCGGGGGATCTGGGCCATAAGATCGAACTCGATTTGCTCGGGCGATTGGCTGGCGGTTAGCTCCAGGCGGTAACTAATCCTTTTAACGTGGGTGTCCACGGTGATGGCCGGGACCGCAAAGGCTTCGCCCAAGACCACGTTGGCGGTTTTCCGGCCCACCCCCTTAATGGTCAAAAGCTCGTCCAAGGACTGGGGCGTTCGGCCATTAAAGTCAGTGATTAAAGATTGGGCCGCGGCGATTATACTTTTGGCCTTCTGGCGAAAGAACCCGCAAATCCGGATCGCCTCCTCCACCGCGGTCGGCTCGGCCGCGGCTAAAGCCGCTGGATCCGGCCACCTAGCGAACAACCCCTCGGTGGCCTTATTAACCGTCTTATCTGTGCACTGGGCCGAGAGGATGGTGGCCATTAAAAGCTCGTAGCTGTTCTTAAAGTTAAGGCCGCACTTGGCCTTGGGGTAAGTCTTCCGGAAAAAGTCGTTAATGGCCCGGAGCTCCGCGCTCGTCCGAAACTGACCTTTAGCCTTAGCCGGATCCGCGACTGGGCCCCCGCCTTTTTCCCTATTTTCCCCTAGGCCAGTCAAGTAACCCCCCCTACTCGAACAGCTCTAAGACTTTAGCCGCCACGTTTTCGGGGGTAAAGCCTAAAGCCGCGTAAATCCGCTCGGCCTTGGCCGAGCGGCCAAAGGTCTCCACAGAGATAGATCGCCCCTCCGGGCCCAGGTAACGGTTCCAGCCAATGGCCAAACCCGCCTCCACGGAGAGGCGCTTTAGGACCGTGGGCGGTAAGACCGTGTCCTTATAACTTGACGGCTGACGGTCAAAAAGCTCCCAAGAGGGCAACGAGACCACCCGGACTCTTTTTTGGTCGCCAATCAGTTTGGCCGCCGCCAAGGCCACGTGGACCTCCGAGCCAGTGGCCAGGATTATGGCTTCCGGGTTAGCCGCGTCTTGGAGGATATAACCGCCAAATTGTGGGCCAGTTAAGACGCTGGGGTAAACGGCGGGATCTAAAACGGGCAGATCCTGACGCGTTAAAACGAAGGCCACGGGCCCGGGGTAATCAAAAAGGCCCCGCCATAAAGCCACGGTCTCGAAGGCGTCAGCGGGCCGCAAGACCGTTAGGTTAGGCATAATCCGTAAGGAGGCCAACTGCTCCACCGGTTGGTGGGTTGGGCCATCCTCGCCCACGCAAACGCTATCGTGGGTGAAAATAAAGATGGATTTTAAATCCATTAAGGCCGCCATCCTTAAGGCCGGTCGCAAAAAGTCGCAAAAGGCCATAAAAGTGGCCCCAAAGGGGATAATCCCATTGTCAATGGCTAACCCATTGACAATGGCCCCCATGGCGTGCTCGCGGACCCCAAAGTGGATGTTTCGGCCCGTGGGGCTTAAGGGCAAAAACGAGCCTAAGCCAATGAGCTCAGTTTTATTGGACGGGCCAAGGTCGGCGCTCCCGCCCAAGATCTCCGGGGCGCGTCTGGCTAAGGTATTTAAAACCTCGCCCGAGGCCGCGCGGGTGGAAATGGGTTTAACCGGAAAAGCGATGGGCTCTGAAAAAAGAGCCTCTTGATCCACCCGCCCCTCTAAGCGCCGGGTCAATTCCGCGAACTCCTTGGGGTACGCGGCCCCATAAGCCTTTAATAACTCTTCCCACTTGACCCGGGTATCCGCGTTCCGGCCAATCCGGTCCAGAAAGTTTTTGGCCACCCGCTCGTCCACAAAGTAAGGCGGTTTATCGCCATACCCGTAAAACTCCCGGGTTTTCTCCAGCCCTTCCGGGCCAAGGGGCTCCCCGTGGGCTTTGGAGGTTCCGGCCCGGGGGCTCCCCGCCCCCAAAACGGTCCGGCACATGATTAAAGTCGGTTTTTCCAAGTTGGCTTGGGCGTTTTCCAAGGCCAAGTGGACGCTCCCTAAGTCCTCACCGTTGGAGACCACGATGACCTGCCAACCGTAGGCCAAAAAGCGGTTCCGGGTGTCCTCGGAAAAGGCGATGTCCGTCCCGCCCTCAATGGTCACGAGGTTATCGTCGTAGAGGTAGATGAGTTTGCCCAAGCCTTGGGTCCCGGCTAAGGAGGCCGCCTCGGCCGAGATCCCTTCCATGAGGTCCCCATCCGAGACTAGACCGTAAGTGAAGTGGTTAAAAAGCTCGAACCCCGGGCGATTGAACTGGGCGGCTAAATACCGCTCCCCCATGGCTAGGCCGACCCCCATGGCGAACCCGTGGCCTAAAGGGCCAGTGGAGACCTCCACCCCGGGGGTCACGCCCCGCTCCGGGTGACCTGGGGTCTTACTCCCCCATTGCCGGAAGTTTTTTAGCTCCTCTAAGGACAGGTCGTAACCGCCTAAATGCAAAAGAGCGTATAAAAGAGCCGACCCATGGCCCGGGGACAAGACAAAGCGGTCCCGATTGGGCCAATTGGGGCCCCCGGGGTCCCGTTTTAAGAACCGGGTCCACAAGACGTAGACTAGGGGCGCGGCCCCCAAGGGCAACCCCGGATGACCGCTTTTGGCGGTTTCCACCATGTCCACGGCCAAAAGCCTTAAGGTGTCAACCGAAGCCCGATCTTTGCGGTTATAAACCGGAGCGGACATAAAATACCTCCATCCCAAACTATGAGCCTAGAGAACCCTTGGCCTTGCGGCCAAGGCTATTCAGCGAGCCCCGAAAAACCAGAAGACTTAAAAAAGCTAAAGCGAGCGAGCTAACAAAAACCAGGCGAGGCCAGGCGAAGGACCGCCAAAAAGGCCCCAAAAATGGCCGCCCCGGCCCAAAAACCTGGGGGACCTAAATCCCCTACTCTCTGGGGCTAAAAGTTGACCTGGGGGCTTTACGGCCACCTTTTGGCCACCCGGAAGCGACCTAGGGGGCGCTATAACCCAGCGCCCCAAATTTGGGCTATAGCTTTAGCTACCAGAGCTTAACCTTAAGCCGTAAAACCAAAAAAGGTCTTTAGCTTAGGGCCAATGGACCTTATTAAACCCTTAAAAACCTCTGAAAGTCAAGGAACTAGGCGGGACATACCAACCCCAAGATTAAGCCAACCCCAAGCGGAAGCCAACCCCAAGATTAAGCCAACCCCCAAGATTAAGCCAACCCCCAAGCTTAAGCCAACCCCGAAGCTTAAGGTCAGCCTAAAAACCCCGAAAGCCCCCTAGCTTAAGCCAAAGTTAAAAAGGGCCCGCGACTAGACCGCCGCCCATAGCCTAAGCCCTAAAGGCGACTTCGGGCCGTCCGCCAGCTCACTTAATTCCAATTATATTTTTTTTGGTGTTTAGATAAGGTTATTAGCTTTAAAAATACCAAAATAAAAAGTCTAACGTATAAAAAAGACCAACTAGGCTCTAATTTCTTCTAGTCAGAAAATAGCCAGAAAAATAATAAAAAAATCGCCAATAAAAAACGAGCGAGGCTAAAAGCCATAAGGCTTTCCGCAAAACTAAAAATACCCAAAAAATACCCAAAAATTCCCCAATATTAAGCCTTAGTGACTGTGGGCCCGGTTTGGAAGACGCCGCGGGTGTCAATGAGTAAAGGCGAATGCTTTAAAATCAGATCGTGGCTAAAGGCCTCGTGATCGGTTAGTAAGGCCACCGCGTCGTAGGACTGGAGGGCTTCCGGGGTTAAGGCCACGGATTTGAGCTCAAAACTGGAGCGCCTGGTCCGGGGCAGGACCGGGATATGGGGGTCGCTATAGTCCACTAGGGCCCCGGCGTCCAGTAAAAGGCGCAAGATCTCCAAAGACGGGGACTCGCGCATGTCCTCCACGTTCTTTTTATAGGCCATGCCCAATAAAAGGACCTTGGAGCCCTTTAAGGGTTTGGCCTTTTGGTTGAGGCTAGACGCGATCTTATCCACCACGTAGTTGGGCATCCGGCAGTTAACGTCGCCGGCCAGCTCAATGAAGCGGGTGTTGTGCCCGTAAGCCCGAGCTTTCCAAGTTAGGTAGTAAGGGTCAATGGGGATGCAGTGGCCGCCTAACCCTGGGCCCGGGTAAAAGGGCGTAAAGCCAAAGGGTTTGGTGGCCGCGGCCCGGATGACCTCATGGATGTCTAAACCCATGCTGTCGGCCACCACTTTTAGCTCATTAACTAAACCAATGTTCACGGCCCGGTAGATGTTCTCCAATAACTTAGTCAACTCGGCGGCCTGGGTGGAGCTAACGATGACCACCTGGTCAATGACCTGGCTATAAAGCTCCCGACCGACCCGAGCGCAGCTGGCGGTGGAGCCGCCTAAGACCTTGGGGATGGTTTTGGTGGTGAAGTTGGGGTTGGCCGGATCCTCCCTTTCCGGGGAGTAGACTAAGAAAAAGTCTTGGCCAATGGTCAGGCCCTTAGCCTCAATGGGGGGTCTAATAACCTCTTCCGTGGTCCCGGGGTAAGTGGTGCTCTCCAAAGACAAGAGCTGCCCAACCCTTAGGTGCGGCAAAAGGGCCTGTAAGGTTCCCTCGACAAAGGAGAGATCCGGATCCCGGTGCTTGGTTAAGGGAGTGGGGACGCAGATTAAGATGGCGTCGGCTTCCTGGGCCAAAGAAAAGTCGGTGGCCGCCGAGAACAAGCTGGCCGCGTCCTTTAAGCGCGAGGACTTAATATGGCCGATGTAAGACTCCCGGTGGGCGATCTTTTTGACCTTTTCCGCGTCAATGTCCAGCCCTAGAACCTGGAAGCCGCTCTCAGCGAAGGTCAGGGCTAAAGGCAGACCAACGTAGCCTAAGCCCACTATGGAGACCACGGCTTTCCGGTCGGCGATTTTCTTCATCAGCTTGGTTTCTTGCTCTGACATTATTTAGGCCCCTAAGTCCAGTCCCTTAATTATTAGGGCGCTGATCTGGCTGATGGTTTCCTCGTCCAGGTAGGGATGCATAGGAAGGCTTAAAACCTCTTGCGAGGCCTTTTCCGTTTCCGGGCAAGCCGCTTTAGCCCCCACAAAATCGCCGCCTAAGGCTAAAAAAGCCGGTTGGGCGTGGAGGCCCAAAGGATAGTAGATATTGGTCGGAACGCCCTGGGATTGGAGGAAAGTTTTTAGCTGGTCCCTTTGGCTGGCTTTAACCCGAATGGTGTACTGGGCCCAGGCCGAAAAATACCCATCGGGAATCTTAGGGGTTACGACCCGCCCCTCCAACAACCGGGAATACGTTTGGCTAACCTTTTGGCGGGCCAAAAGCTCCTGGGGCAAAACCGCCAGCTTTTTTAGTAAAATAGCCGCTTGCAAAGTGTCCAGCCGGCTATTGACCCCAATCCGGACGTGCTCATAGCGGCTGGCCCCGGCCCCGTGGCCCCGTAAGCTTTTTAAGACCTCGGCCAATTCTAGATCATTCGTTAGAACCGCCCCGCCATCGCCATAACAACCCAAAGGTTTGGCCGGAAAAAAGCTAGTGGCCCCGACCCAAGCCAAAGACCCGGCCTTTTGGCCTTGATATTCCCCGCCAAAACCTTGGGCCGCGTCCTCTAAGACCCATAAGCCATGGGCTTTGGCGATCCGGTTAATGGGCGTAAAATCCGCTGGCAAACCGAATAAATCCACCGGGATGACCCCCACCGGCGTTAAAGGGCTGTGGCTTAAAACGTTTTTAATCTTAACTTCGAGATCATCGGGCGAGAGGTTAAAGGTGACCGGGTCAATGTCCACAAAGATAGGCGTGGCCCCCCGTAAAGCCACCACCTCAGCCGTGGCCACAAAGGTGAAGCTGGGGCAAAAGACCGCGTCCCCGGGTTTTAAGCCTTTAGCCAAAAGGGGTAAGGTCAAAGCGTCGGTGCCGTTAGCGCAAGCCACCGCGGCTTTAACCCCAGCGTAGGCGGCTAGGGCCTTTTCCAGCTCGCCCACGGCGGGCCCGCCAATGTACTGGGTGGAGCGGACCACGGCCAAAACGGCCTCCTCCAAGGCGGGGCCTAAAGCCGCGAGCTGTTTTTTTAGATCAATAAATGGCGTTATATCCACTTACTCTCCTTTCGGATCCACCGCTTTAAGCCCCTGACCAAAGTCTTCGTACTTAAGGCCGCAAATCCGGCAATGTAAATCGTCGCCTAACTTTTCGCCGCACCGGCAAATCCAGCCGGTCCGTTTGGCCGGAACGCCGGTCATTAAAGCGTGGGGTAAAACGTCGGTCGTGACCACGGCCCCAGCCCCGATAAAGGAGTACTCGCCTAAAATATGGCCGCAAACAATGGTGGCGTTAGCCCCGATGGTGGCCCCGCGTTTAATTAAAGTGGGCCGCATTTCGCTCATCCGGCGAATAAAAGCCCTCGGGTTAAAGACGTTGGTGAAGACCACGCTGGGCCCACAAAAGACATCGTCCTCCAGCTCCACGCCCTCGTAAATGGAGACGTTGTTTTGGATCTTACAACCCCGGCCAACCCGCACCCTGGGGCCAATAACCACGTTTTGCCCAATATTGCAATCTGGGCCGATTAAAGAGCCCTGCAAGACGTGGGAAAAGTGCCAGATCCGAACCCCTGGGCCCAGGATGACGTCCGAGTCCACGACGGAACTGGGGTGAACCGTGTAACCGGAGCCTTGGGCCACCCCACTGGACTGAAAATCCCCCACCGGGGCGTCCAACTTAATGATCTGGGCTCGCGACTCCTCTAAGGAACGGTCCATGGCCGTTAAAACGGCTAAAACCCGTAAACCCTCTAACCCACTGGAGTCGGTGGGCGGAATCCGCGTCTCCATGGCCGCTAAGAAAGCTAAGCATTGCTCTTTTAAAGGCTCTTTAACGGTTAGCTGGATCTTTTCCGGCTCGGCTTTCTCCACTTCCGGGACCAAACCCCGCCAGCGCAAGCGGTAAGAGTATAAAACGAGCTTATCCGACCAAGGGGCGGAGTCCTCGAAGACGGCCATCTTGTCTAAGCCCACTAAAACCAAGCGCTGCTCTTTAAAAGGGTTGAGCCAAGAAACCGAGATATGGGCTTTAACCCCCATAGGGAAGACCAAGTCCGCGTCAGCCACGTCCTGGGTTCCAGGGGTTAAGTAACTGCCGCCAAAGGCCTGCACCGAAACCGGCAAAGAATCAAGAAGGTTCATGATAAGGCTAATGTCGTGGGGGGCCAAATCCCACAGAGCCTTGCCCTCCCGGCGGATGCGCCCAAAGTTTAAGCGCCTCGAGTAGACGTGACAGATGCGCCCTAATTCCCCAGCGCTAATGATCTCCTTTAAGCGAATCACCGCGGGGTGCCGGTTTAAGATGTGGTCCACCATGAGGATGGCCTTTTGGCGCTCGGCTAAGCTGACCATCTGGCGACCGTCCTCGTAGTTTAAGGCCAAAGGTTTTTCCACCAGAACGTCCCGACCGGCGCTTAAGGCCATAATGGTCTGCTCCGCGTGGAGCCTAGGCGGGGTGGCTAAAACGATGCCCTGGATTTCAGGATCTTTTAAGGCTTCCTCCAAACTGTCCACCGCGGTCAGCCCTGGGAATTCCTGAAGAACGCTGGCCAAAATGTCCCGGTCCGGGTCAGCCACGGTCTTTAAGGCGCCCAGCTGGTAAAAATTGCGGACCAGATTGCGTCCCCAGTAGCCAGTGCCAATCACGGCCACCCGCGGCCGGTGGATAACTTCAGTCATAAAGAGCACCTTAAGGCGATCCCCCGAGATCATAGCCGGAGGAGAGATCGGAAGTGGCTTGGCCCCAAACTTCCTAAAATGGCGGGCTAAACCCCCGCGAAAAACTGGTTAGCGGCTAATTAAACCATAGCCCTAACTAAAAAGGCTAGTTAGATCCCCGGCCCCATTTGGCCATTAAACCCCTAAGCGCCCTCTATGGTTAGCCTTAGGTCTAAGGCGCGAAAACGCCCCAGGCTATCAGGGTCTTTTCAGACAATCAAGGGCCATGTAAACCGAGCGGGAGCGCCCCTAAACCGCTACTGGCTTAAAGAGGCTAAGGCGGCCTTAGCGTCGGGGTAAAGGCGAAAGCGCTCCGTTAAATCCAAAATATCCAAGATCCGGTCAAAATCGGCCTGCTGGGCCGGGTCGAGGACTAAGGCCAGGTCCTGGCCATAATCATCGGCCAGGCTGACTAAAAGAGCCATTTCTGGACTGGAGAGCTGGCTTAACCCGGACAGATCCACGGCTAAAGTCGCTTGACCGTTGGCCCGGGCCGCCGCGCAACTGGCCAAAAGATTGGAGCCCCACTCGGCTAACTGCCCGTTAGCCAAGGTCAAGGTGGGGCCAATGGGGATTAAGTTAGGTTTCGCGTCTTTAACCGCTGGCTGGGCCGGAGCTGGGGCGGGAGCGGTCGCCTCTTCGGCGGCTAACGGCTCCGCCAAGCTCGCTTCGTTGGCCAAGGCGGCGGCCTTTTCTAAATTGGCCTCCTCTTCGTTCAAGGCTTCCCTTAAAGAAGACAGCCAATCAACCTCATCGCCCTCCCCGTTCTCGACCTGGCCTAAAATAGCCTCGCCAGTGTCTAAAACCTGGAAGAGCCGATCAATAACCGAAGCCGGGCACAAACAACCAGTCTCGCGGACGGTCTGGAGCAAGGTTTCGGCGGCGTGGAGGAGATTATAGAGGTTCTGGAGATTGACAAAGCCGCTGTTGCCCTTAATGGTGTGGAGGGTGCCCATTAGAGCGTTTAAGTTTTCCAAAGAGTCGGGGGTTTTTTCCAGGGCCAAGAGTTGGGTCCCGGCGGTGGTCAGATGATCGCGGGAATCAAAAATAAATTCTTCCAAAATGTCATTGCTCATACAATCCACCTAAGGCTCGATAAAGCCATCCCCATTCGGGAAGTAACCGGAAAATTATAACACATAATGAGCCTAAGGAGAAAATACCGATTAAAGCCCAGGCGGTGGCTATGTTTTAGGTCCTCGGCCCTCTCAATCGATAGATAAAATAACTAAAATATAATTATTAATAATTAATCAATGAAAATTTAACCATAAAAACGCGTTCTTTTAAAGACTATTAAACAGCTAGAGCGCCTTTAGGCGAAAAAATTAAGCCCTTTGGCCCAGCCTTTAAACTGGCCCCCAAAAAAGTCCCCCCAAGAAGTCTCCTTTATCGGGCCATTATTGATCGAGTCCAGGGTCCCGCGTCAAGTCAGACTCCTTTAGCGCTTGACCGCGGTCAAAAGCTCCAACTCAGGCTCAAAACCATTAAATCAGTTTGTCTCAGTACAAAAGAGCGTAAAATATTACTAAGCGCCATTCTAGCCCCTTATTCGCGCGCTAGAAGTTTAAACTTTGACGAACCTTACTAGAAGAATTATAATAGAAATTACTTTAGCGATGGTTAATAACCGTTACGCCGTGGGTCACAAAAATCCTATGTAACCGTTCACAAGAGCCGGAAAACCCCCAAATTTGGCGGCCAGCGTCATGGTGATCCACCATACCTCGGCCTGGTAGGTAGCCCGGTGGTAAATTCTGACACATTTTGGTGACCGAATCCACGTCCTGACAATTTTTTGGGGGGTCCAAAATAATAAGAAGATTTAAGTCAAGAGATAGGTATTGATTCCACCTTAAATAGGGAATAAGTCCCACAGTTCAACGAGGGTCAAAAAGGGCTTTGTAAACGGTTACCAGATAAAATACTATAGTTAGTGATTGTTTTGGAACAGTATCTAAATTTTAGGCTTGGTTAAACCACTAAAACTTAAGATTTTAGGGTATTTTTTTCTCTTAAAATACTTGATGAGAGGATATCTAGATTATACAGCTTAGGGACCCGTTCCCGGATTTCGTCAAGCTGTTCGCTCTTGACTTTGGAACGCGCCGTCAAGACGCGACAAGGACGTTGGCAATGAAATATCACAAATAAACGTTTAAATATAATAAATTTCAAAACTTTATAGGCCAGTCAAGGGCCTAAGGCTCGGACCCTTAAAAACGTAGCCAATGATCTTAGGCTAAAAGGGCGCGAAACTTGCTTGGCCCTTTTTGGCCTTTACTCGATATTAGTTGTCAAAATACCAATAGTATGGCATAGTTAACAAAAGAGACCGAACTAATTTTTTTGGCTTTTTTCTTAAACTTAAAGTTTTACCCCCGTTCAGTCCATTCGTAGGTCTTAAGGGGGGATTTACCAAGGTCCTAAGACCTAATGGAAAAGTAAAGATGACCCTAAAAAAATTACCATTAGGCGATAGGTCATTCCCGCAAATTATAGACGAGAACTTTTTATACGCGGACAAAACCAGATATATCTATGAGACCCTGAACGGCGACTCCAATCGTTATTTTTTGTCCC
>JAISRZ010000060.1 GCA_031273455.1 Deltaproteobacteria bacterium
GTCAGAGCTTGGCTTAAGACCAGTGTATCACCAGAAAAAAAGGAGGATCGACAGCCACCTGTTCATCTCAATTCTAGCGTATCAGCGCGTCCACAAGGTCAGAACGCTGTTGGAGGCCCCAAAAATAAACGATAGTTGGAAAACTATAGTTAAGACTCTTAATAGTCATATGAGGGAGACCATATACGTAACAAGTGACTCAAAACCTACTTTGGAGAAGAGAATAACATCAGATCCTGAGATATGGCATTTAAAGATTTATAATACCTTAAATTTAGACCCTAAAATTTATAGGAATACTAAAAAATATCTTAATAACATTTAATTACGTTTGTGATTTCTACCATAATCCGGATTTTTCAAAATAACCCGTTGATAATAGGCTGTTTTTTGAAACTCTTGTTAGAGATCGGCTAGATCTACCTAATCCTACTTTTCCTTCTTGGAGCTTGCCCAACTTTACAAGTTATTATAGTTTGCGCTAATAACTGTTTGAAATCACTGAATTTTTTGGGAAGCGTTTGTAGTTAAACGAATATCTAGATCAATAATAATTTTCGACCTATTAGGTATACAACGTCTCCATGACCCAGTGACCGCGCCCCTAGACGCGGCTAACGGTCGCCGGGGCCGCTCATCAAGAATGAGCCATATATTGAGTATTCTTTTAGCGACCGCCTCAATATCCATTGTTCTCCCCCCCAAAACGCTTTTAAAAAAGACTTTAGCCTCTGGTTGGGCGAATGGTCAGGTTGATTTAGGCCCACCGCCTTAGCCCCTTTAAGCCCAGCGGGGCTTAGGGCTTTTCGCCCTAGCCCCGATCATAGACTCTTAAAAACACCTTAAAGTTATCTAAAGAATAGTTATTTTCTTTAATAACCCTAAAAATTAACTGACATTAACAATTAAAAGAAAACTTTTACCTTAAGTTTAAAAATAGGGCGGTGACAATTAAGGGCCACAAAGCCATCATGTGGTTAGCTTGGCCTTTTTGGTGACTGGTGACCAGATCTAAGGCCGCGTCTTTTTTGAGCCAACCTTTTTGACTAAGGGGACCTTGGGTTAAGAGCTCTAAAACGTTTGATCCGAGTTTAGGGTCCTTTAACCACAGATCCAAGGGGGCGTTAAAACCGGTCTTGACCGGGTTCCAGCGGGTTTTTTCGGGCAGTAACCCCGCCGAGCCCCGTCTAATCAAGGCCTTAGTTAGACCGTTATCGTACTTGTAAGATCCCGATAAGCTATAAGCTAAGCGAAACAACCGGGGGCTAGCCATGGGGAAGACCCCTTTGATTCCCGCGGCTTTGGAGCTTAAAGCCTCGCTCCATAAGGTCGGGGGCGAGGTCTCATAACTCATTTCTTGAAAGAGGCGGTTGGATAAAAAGAAGGGATAGGGCCGAGGCATGGGGACTTTCGGGGCCTTAGCCTCCATCTCTTGGATCCACTCCGGGTTATAGAACCCCTGGTTCTGGCCGTATCTCACCTGATCCACTCGGATCTCCCCAGTTTTAAAGTCGAGGTTCCGGGCGAACCAATCGTCCCGAACCAAAGGGCTCTTTTTAAAAACCGGATGATCGTGGAGTTTCACCCAAGCCGCGGTCTCTTTATCCAAGCGCTCTAAATTGTTTTCCTTTTTTAGATCCGCGAAGAACAAAAAAAAGTGCTCAAACTCCCCAGCTAAGGACTCATCGCCCCCCAAGCCAGAAAACAAACGGTCATAGCCCTTTTCTTTGGCCGCCCGAGCTAAGACGTAATGGGCCAACCAGGTGACCGTGATAATGGGGCTTAAGGTTTTCCCCAAAAGGCTGGCCGTCTCGGTTAAAAGGTCCGGGGCGGTTAAATCCAAGCGATTAAGGTTCCAGCCCTTTTCCGTGACAATGGTCGTGACCCCTTCGGTTTCATCGTAGGGGCTCGCGGCTTGGTCCCGGTAAGCCACAAAGTAGGTGTCTAAAGGCCCTAACTTACGGGCCGCGAAGGAGGCCACGGTGGAGCTATCCAGGCCCGAGGAGATGGTGAAAGCCAGCTTTTGGCCGTTTAAAGCTTCTAGGCGACAATTGACGTTTTCCTCTAAGACACTTAAGTACCTATCCGAGGCTGAGCTCACGTCAATCTGGCTAGCCGTGGGGTCAAAGGACAGATCCAGCCAGGGTTTAATGGTTAAGCCATTTTTATCGATGACCGCGTAGTGGCCAGCCGGGACTTGCTGGACCCCTTCATGGAAAGTCCGCGTGGGGTCCCGAAAGATGTGTCGGTAATGGGTGGCTAGAAAATCGTAAAAGGTTAGCTCATCAATAGGCGGGGTTTGGCCCATGACCGTAAATAAGGCCCCTAAATCAAAGCCATAAGCGTAACCGTCCGCGGTTTTGGCCACATACAAAGGCGTGGCCCCGCAAAAGTCGCGAATTAAGATTAAACGCTCCTTTTGGGCCGCGATTAAGGATAAATCGCCTTCCAAATGGTTAAGCTTAGCCGGGTCCTTGGCTAGTTCGGCGTACAGTTCGGTTAAGGACAAGTTCGGGGGGGGGTTAAAGACCTGGCCTTGGGCCAGAAAGAAGGGAGCGTCAGAAGTATCCGGTCGGTAGAGCCCAGCTAAGGGCGAAGAATGGGGGTCCATAGGGATTTAACAACCTTCATATTGGTTTAATGTAAGAGGCGATGGGCGCGGCCTCGGGAGCGTTGGCCGCGGCGGTGGCTTCGTTCGGTAGAGGCTTTAACAAAAGGCTTTTCCGGGCTAAAAGACCGTAGACGCTCCCGAAAAAGGGCGGGGATAGACCCTTTTGGGGTCGATGGATTAGCCCTAAGGCTAGTTTTAGCCCGTCTTTAAAAAGGCTAAAGGGCCCGCCAAAGGGGGTGGCCAAATAGGGCCGCCAGACTTTAACCACTTCAAAGCCAAAGGACTCCAAGATCCGTCTAATAGCCCCCAAAGGAGGGTAAATCTGGTGAAAAGGCGACCACAAGCGGTGTTGGGGCCCGTAAACCCGAGCCGCGAGCGACCGGGGGTTAATGAGGCCAGTAATGAGGATTAAACCGCCTGGGGCCAACCAGTTTAAGGCCCGGGTTAAAAAGATATCCGGTCGCGGCAGATGGTCTAAGGTCTGATTGAGGATTATAGCCCCCAAAGGGTCGCGGGCGAAATTTAAATCCTCGGCCCAGGCGTTCACCACCTTTAACCCTTGCGCGGTTAAGATCTGGGAGGCGGCCAAGTTGGGCTCCACCGCAAGCTTGGGGAAAGAGTCGGGGATCTCCTTTAGCATCCGCCCGGCCCCAGCCCCAATGTCCACAATGAGGCGGCCCTCCAAAAGTAAGGGGATTAGGGCTTTGGCGTATAACCGCCACTCGGGTTTTTTTTGGTCGGCGCGCTCAATTGGGGCAAGGGCGCGGCCTTCGGGATCGATTGAAGTTTCCCAAAGGTCCAGGCGGCTAAAAAAAGTTTGGCACAGTTTGGGCCCGGGGTGGGGGTTAACTTGCCAGGTCCCACAATGGGCGCAAGAAACGAGGTTAAAGTCCCCGGTTAAAGAGACGTTTCTAGCCCGAAAAGCGTAGCGGGGCGCTAGTGGCCCTTGGCCGCAAAGGCGACAGCCGGGCGTCTTAATCAGATCCACTGCCACAAACTGGCCCAGTGATAATTAGTCTCCCGGTTAATCTCCAAACTGTCCACCAAATGGAAGCCCGCTTGGCGGACAAAAAGGGAGAGATCCTCCGGGGTCTCCACCAGCCCCAAGCCATAGCGCTGTTTACCGGGCTGGAAAAAATGTTGGGTTAAAAGGAGGTAACCCCCGGGTCGGGTCATGCGGGCTAACCCCTCTAAACTCTGGGTCAAGTTCTCTAATAACCCCCAAACCACTTGGGCCAAGATAATTAGGTCAAAGTGGTTGTCCGGCCAGGGCCGTAAATCCGAGTTGGCCCAGCGGAGGTCAAAGGCCACGTAATCTAAGCGCGCCCCTTTGGGCGGCGGGGTCGGTTCGGGTCGGCGCTCGTTTTGGTCGGGCCTTGAGCGACTAGAAGGCCCCGACAAACGGTCGGCGGCGATGGTTAAAGCGGTGGTGGAAATGTCGGTTAAGGTCATAAGGCATTGGGGATGTTCCCGCCAAAGGCGTTTAACGATTTGCTCGGTGAATAAACCATTCCCGGCCCCAGCGTCTAGGGCGTGGTTAATGGGGCCTTTAACGTTATCTAAGAGCAAAAGGGCGGCTTTCATGTCCAAGCGAACGCCTAGCTCCTCAATGCGCCAAGGGTCCCGGCAATTGCGATACATGGCCTCATATTCGCCAATATGGATGTCGTTTTCGATAAAGTATTTTTCGTAATCATTGGATTGGCTAAGACGGTCGTTCATGGTCAGGCGAACTCCAAAATAAACTATCGCGCGCAACTTTCAATTAATGAGCGGGTTAAATAAGCCGCCTCTTGGATTAAAGCCAAGGGCGCGGCTGGGGAAAGGGGGAGACTAATCTCTTCCGAAAAAAACTTTTCCGCTTGGGGCAAAGAGCCGACTGGGTAAAGTAAAGATCTTTGGTAATACGAGTGAAAATGGATGGGGATAAACATAACGCTAACCCCAATGTTCAATTCTTTTAAGCGCGTTATAAAAGCGTCTCGGTCGATCTTTAAGCGATCTAAATTCAGCCTTAAGGGGAATAAATGCCAAGAGGACCGAGTCCCTTTAGGCTCTTGGGGTAAGATAACCAAGTCCTCTAGGGGCCGTAAAGCCTCTAACCAGACGTTGGCCCGCTCCTTACGGGCGGCTAAGAACTCGGGGAGTTTTTTTAATTGGGCTAAGCCTAAGGCCGCTTGGATATCGGTGAAGTTGTATTTAAACCCCAAGTCGGCCACATCGTAAACCCAAGTCCCTTGGGGGGCGTAACGGCCCCAGATTTTCCGGGCGTCGCTAATGCCATAGGCCGATAAAACCCGAGCTTTAGCCAGGATCTCTGGCTCGGTCGCGGTTAAAAGGCCGCCCTCGCCGGTGGCCAGATTCTTGGTGGCGTAAAAGGAAAAGGCCGTTAAACCGAAAGGGGCTTTCGGGGGCCGAAGGCTCGGGTCGCCGATTAGGTAAGAGCCGTAATAAGAGCCCAAAGCGTGGGCCGCGTCCTCCACGAGATTAAGGTTATAAGTTTCGGCGATCTCCCAAAAAGCCTTTAAATCCGCCGGGAGCCCGCCGTAGTGGACCGGAAGTAGGGCGCTAACGGTGACCCCGGTTAATTTATGGATGGGCCGACCATTGGGGCCTTTACGGCACTTATTTTTTAGAAAATCCCCGGTTAGTTGGGGGTCTAAGTTACCGGTTAATGGATCAATGTCCACTAAAAAGGGGGTGGCCCTTTGGTAAACAATGGCGTGAACCGTGCTAGCGAAGGTTAAAGGGGTGGTGATAACCCCTTGGCCCTCGGTCACCCCTAAGGCGGCTAAGGCTAAATGCAAGGCCGCGGTGCCGGAGGAGACGGCTAAAGAGTCCGGGGCCCCCAAGTAAGCGGCCAGGTCCTTTTCAAAACGCTCGGATTTGGGGCCCTTAGTCAACCAACCGGACTTTAAGGTGTCAGCGATTTCCGCCACCTCCTCCGGGCCGGTTAAAGGCGGGGCGAAGGGCAAAAATTCGGGTAAAGGGGCTAAACCCATCTTAAAGGCCCCCCACGTTTTGATACCGTTTGGAGCGCGGCTCCAAGATTAAACCGCCTAAAATCGCGTTTTTAATCTCGATAAAAGCGTCTTTAGGCGTAAATTCCGGGGTAAAACCCAATACTTTTTTTATTTTATAAAAATCCACGTAGTAATCGCGTAAATCCGGGGGCTCGGGGGTGATCTCCACTTTAGCCGCCGGAAAGGTCTGGGCTAAAAGAGCGGCTAAATCCTTAAACTGGATGTTTTGCTCGTTGGAGCCCACGTTAAAAATCTCCCTGGACACCAGCTCCAAGGGGGCCTTTAGGGCCAATAAATAAGCTTTGGCCGCGTCTTTAACGTGGACCAAGGGCCGCCATTGCTCGCCGGAGAAGATCTTGACCGCCCCGCTTAAAGTGGCTTCCCTGGCCAGTAAATTAATGGCTAGATCAAAGCGGGGCCGCGGGGCTAAACCATAGATGGTGGCCATGCGCAAGATGGTGGGGTGAAAATTAAGGCTGGAGCCAAGTTTTAAAATAGCCGTCTCGCTTTCGGCTTTTAAGCGGGCGTATAAGGAGATAGGGGCCAAGGGCGAAAGCTCGGTTAGTATTTCTTTTTCCCTTTGGCCATAACAAGAGTCGGTGGAGGCGAAGATGAAGCGGTTAACCCTTAAGGCTTTGGCGGTTTGGGCGAAGTTTAGGGCGGCTAAATAATTGACTTCCAAAGCCTCTTTGGGCCTTTGGTCGCACAGGGGCTCGCCCACCAAAGCGGCTAAGAGGATGGCCTCCTGGTGGCCCTCCAGGGTGGCCCGCACTAAGCCAATGTCCCGAATGTCCCCTTGGACGAAGGTTAGATCCAGTTTTTGGAGCTCAGGCTGGGGCCCAAAGAGGAGGTTATCTAAAACCGTGACCTTCCGGCCCGAGTCAATTAAGATCTTGGCCAAGGTCTGACCCAAGTAGCCAGCTCCCCCGGCGATTAAGGTTTTTGGCTGAGCCATTCGGGGCTAAACTCCAAAGTTATGGATAGAAGAAGAGCGTCGGACCAAAGCCCAAAGGCGAAGAGAATAACATTAAAAGCGACTAGTTCAGAAAAACGATGTTATGAGAGTTAAAGATTCATTAAGAAACAAATATTTAACGCATAAGACGCCAATTAAGTTACCGGACTGACAAATAAATAAGAAAAGAGCCGGTTCCACAATTGTTATCATTTTACTACAGTTTTAAACCTAGAACAATACTTATCTGTGCCTCTCCAGCGAATATTTAGGGGGGCGGGGGGATCCCGACCTAGCCAGCCTAACCGAAAAATAGGGTCAGCCCCTAATTTTTTGAGCTAAAAATGGCTTTTAACCGCCAGGGCTAGGCCCGGCGCGGGGCCGTTAAGTTAAGGCTGATATTAAGCCCTAAAAAGTTTAACTATAAGACTCTAGTTCTAAGGTTGGATAATTGGTATAACTAAGCCAATTTCTCTAGGGTTAAAGGAGTTAAGGGGATTTGGAGACTAATTTTTCGGTCAGGACCGCTGACGTGGCTGTGGACTCGCCGGCCCCTAACCTTTACACCTACCTCGTCCCGTCGAATTTGGCCATCCAAGTGGGTCAGATGGTCCAGGTCCCCTTTGGGGCGCGGGATCTTCATGGTTACGTCATGAGCGTTGGGCCCCCACCGGGCCCCGGGCCTTACAAAAATATCCGGGCCATTATTAAAGCCGCTCCCCTCTTTGGGCCGGAGTTTTTGGGTTTAGTCAAGTTTGTCTCCCAGTATTACCGCTACCCCATTGGCTTGTGCGTGAAAGAAATCCTGCCTGGCGGCCTAGCCCCCAAGCTCATAGCCTACGTTAGCTTAACCCCCCAAGGGGAGAAGGCCGCGGTCCCCCATGACGGGAGCCCGTTACGGGTCTTACAGGACGCCCCCACCCATAAGGCCCCTTTAAACTCCTTTCCTGACCGCCGCCGGATCTATCAACTGGAAAAGGCTGGGTTAGTGGCCATCCTCTGGGAAATCCAGTCCAAGGGCTTGGATTTCGCCCGGGAATGGTATTTAGCCCCGTCTTTAAGCCCCCCGAACCCAACGCCGAAGTTAGGGCCCAAAGCTAAAGAGCTGTGGGATCTAGTTAAAAACGCCCCACCCACGCCTTTAAGCCATTATCGGAACATAATGGCTGACCCTTTAACTAAGGCTAGGGGCCTAGAGGCTAAAGGTTTAATCGTTCTCGAGGAACGGCTGGCCCACCGGGACGATCCCAACCGGGCCGTGAATTTGCCCAGTAACCCGGTGGATAAGCTGACCCCGGACCAAGAGGTGGCCTTAAAGGCCATCGCCGCCGGGCTTTCGAGCCGGAAAAAGGGCCAAAATCAAGGGTATCTACTGTTTGGGGTGACCGGTAGCGGGAAAACCGAGGTTTACTTACGGGCCGCGGCCTTAACCTTAACCGCGGGTTTGGGGGTCTTGTGGTTAGCCCCGGAAATAGCTTTGACCTTAGGCCTTGAAGGGCGCTTAAAGGAACGGTTCCCTTTGGAAACCATCTCCGTTCTTCACTCGGGCTTAACCCAAGGGCAACGGCATGATCACTGGGGTAAGCTGGTTAGGGGGGAAAGCCGCTTAGCCTTGGGGGCTCGGAGCGCCGTCTTCGCCCCCATTAAGAACCTGGGGCTGATCGTCGTGGACGAGGAGCATGACTGGGCCTTTAAGCAAGAAGACGGCTTAAGGTACCAGGGCCGGGATTTAGCCGCTTGGCGGGCTCGGGACGAGGGGGCGGTTCTGTTGTTAGGCTCTGCCACCCCATCGCTAGAAACCTTTAAGGCGGCCCAAGACGGGCGGATCGCCCTTCTGAAGCTGACTTCTCGGCCCGGGGAGGCCGTTTTGCCGCCGGTGACCTTAGTCGATCGGCGAACGGAAAAGCGGGGGAAAGCTTTATCCTCAGCTTTAACCGAAGGGTTAACCCAAGTTTTAGCCCGGGGCGAGCAAGCTTTGTTGTTTTTAAATCGGCGGGGCTTATCCAGTTTACCCTTGTGTTTAGCTTGCGGTCAAACGTTACGCTGCCCCCACTGTAGCTTAACTTTAACCCTCCATGGGCCTGAGGATTATGGAACCGGCCCGGACGACTCTTTAACCCAGACCCTAATTTGCCACGGTTGTGGGTATCGGGCCGTCCCGGTCCAAAAGTGCCCCCACTGCTCCTCGCCCTTAGTCCGTTATTTAGGGGTCGGGACGGAAAAACTCCTAAAGCTAGTGGAAAAAGAACACACCAATAAAGTGTTAAAGTTGGACGCGGATAGCGTCAGCCACAAGGGGGGGTTAAAAAGCGTTTTGGAAAAGTTTGGCCGCCGGGAGGCGGACGTTTTAATCGGCACCCAGATGGCCGCCAAAGGCCATGATTTTCCCTATTTGACTTTAGTCGGCGTGGTGGAGGCGGATTTGGGCTTAAACGCCCCGGACTTTCGGGCCGCGGAAAGGACCTTTCAGCTCTTAAGCCAGGTCTCGGGCCGGGCCGGCCGCCGGGATCGACCGGGCCAAGTCTTAATCCAGACCCTTAACCCGGACCATTACGCTTTACAAGCGGCCAAAGAACATGATTATGAGGGATTTTACGCGGCGGAGATTGAGCATCGGGAGAAATTGGGCTATCCGCCCTTTGGGCGGTTAGCCTTAATCCGTCTTTCGGGCCCCGAGGAAAAGGCCACCGAGGATTGGGCCGAGAAAGCGGCCCAAAAGGGCCGGGACCTTATAACCCACCTTACGACCCCGGGGTTAGAGGTCTTAGGCCCCGCCCCCGCCCCCATCGCTCGGTTAAGGGACCGGTACCGCTTCCAGATTTTGGTTCGGGCCGCGGATCACCCCAGTCGGTCGCGGTTATTGGGGCCGTGGTTAACGGATTTACGTCAAACTTTGCCGAAAACCCTGATCTTAACCGTGGACGTGGATCCCTACCACATGATGTAGGTTCTTGAAAGTCTATAGTCAACCCCCTAGGGTTTAAGCCAAGCGATCCACCAGGGATTTAGCGTCATTATGGTTAATTTTTAGAAGATTCACTAAATTCTTAGATTTATTAGACTTATTCTTAGTTAAAATCTTCATTTGAACATCTAAATAAGCGTTACTGATCTGGGGGGCGTAATAAACGGACAGAGCCAAGTGGCTATCCGTACTGGAGTCATCAAGGGTCGAGCCTTGGACCAGAAAAGAGATATCGCCCTTCTGTAAGCGCTGAGCGAAATTTTCGTCCGCTGGCCAAGTCAGCTTTTGGCCCAAGACTATCTTGGGGATCCAAGCGGACAGCTCCTCGGAGTAAGGCCCTCGGGCTTTACCCTGGTAATGAAGGGCCATGATCCCCAAAAGGATCAAAAGCTCAGCCGCCCAGAGATCCCCCATAAAAAGGGGCCGTTAAAGGATAGTTTAATCCGGCCTAAGCTCCACAACCCTTCCACGTTGACGGCCTTGATTAATTCCCAGAGAGAGATCCTGGTAATAGGGGATGGATTGGAAAACCTCCTTAAGGGCGAAATTCCCCGCGGGTCGAAAACTTTTGGAAGTTTTGGCGGCGTATGGCTCCATATTTAAAACCTTTGGCCCCCAGTTTCCCTACCCAAAGGCTGTTCCCGCGACGCTCAACGGCCAGAGGTCAATTAACGATAGCTATAATTTGAACCTTATTGTATAATTAACCGTAATATTTTTAAGCCACGCGCCCGCCTTAGGCCAAAGGCTTTAAACGCGTCTACCCCAAGGTTT
>JAISRZ010000068.1 GCA_031273455.1 Deltaproteobacteria bacterium
GTCAGAGCTTGGCTTAAGACCAGTGTATCACCAGAAAAAAAGGAGGATCGACAGCCACCTGTTCATCTCAATTCTAGCGTATCAGCGCGTCCACAAGGTCAGAACGCTGTTGGAGGCCCAAAAAATAAACGATAGTTAGAAAACTATAGTTAAGACTCTTAATAGTCATATGAGGGAGATCATATACGTAATAAGTGACTCAAAACCTACCTTGGAGAAGAGAATAACATCAGATCCTGAGATATGGCATTTAAAGATTTATAATGCCTTAAATTTAGACCCTAAAATTTGTAGGAATACTAAAAAATACCTTAATAACATTTAATTACGTTTGTGATTTCTACCATAATCCGGTTTTTTCAAAATAACCCGTTGATAATAGGCTATTTTTTGAAACTCTTGTTAGAGATCGGTTAGCCCCTGGCTCTTTTCAAGTCGCGAACGGACTGATAAGCGATATGCCTTAGTGTTAGCGGGGCTTAAAGAAAAAAAAACTAGCCGCTAAGTTTTCGCGATCGAAAAATATCGAAGACCTCGTAGGCCACTAAGGGCGGAAGCCCTGGACACTATCCAAAACTTTAAATGGCGGTGTCGTCGCTGGCTTTAACCTAGACCGGCGCGAAAGGCGCTGACAATATAAGACGCCCCGCCAGGCGATATGGTCACCAATTAGCGGCTAATAATCCTACAATTTAGCGGCTGATAACCTTACAATTTAGCGGCTAGTAATCTTACAATTTAGCGGCTAATAGTGTATTTTTTTAGCGGCTAATAATCTTACAATTTAGCGGCTAATAGTATATTTTTTAATTGATTTTTAACTTATAGTTTGGTGATAATTAATATATTTTAGCGTATTTTTGGTATAATATACAGCGGAATATAAAACGCCCCTAGCTGGTGGTCGTTACAAGTTCAGACATAAGGAAAGTTAGGAGGCGTTATAGTGAAATATCACCTGAGGTTCATGGATAAATCGCTGAAAAAACGTCTGCGAAGCTTTGGAGCTGTTTTGATTGAAGGAACCAAGGGGTGCGGTAAGACTGAAACGGCTAAACAGGCGGCGGAAAGCGTCGCCAGATTGGACGTGGATGAAAATATACGGATTCAAATGGAAATTGATCCAAGTAACATCCTCCAAGGAGCCACACCTCGCCTCATTGATGAATGGCCAGAATATCCTCAAATCTGGAATTATATCCGACATGAGGTCGATGAACGCCAAAAAAAAGGTCAATTTATACTGACAGGTTCCGCCACTCCCAACGACAAGTTTAGGCGTCATTCTGGGGCTGGAAGATTTTCGATCCTCACCATGAGACCCATGTCTCTCTTCGAAAGAGGCTGGTCAACAGGCGAAGTAAGCTTGACGGAGCTGATGAGAGGCCTGCCTCCTTGTTCTGAAAATGTTGATTTCGACCTGGGTGAGCTAGCGGAAAAAATATCACTGGGCGGATGGCCCGGTTTGATCAGAGAAAGGAATGTGTCTGGCCGTCAGTTCGCCAAGGATTATATTTCCCTGATCGCTGAGGTTGATTTGAACAGAGTATCCGAAAAAAGAAGAGACCCAAACAAAATCAAACGGCTACTCCAATCTTTGGCTAGAAATATCTCAACTGAGGCGACCATAACTTCGTTGACTAAAGACGTCCGAGGATACACTGGATCTTTTAATGATGAAACAGCGGCCCAATATCTTGAGAATTTGGAACGTTTAAAAGTGTATGAGAAATTACCCGCCTGGAACATCCAGATACGCTCAGCCGCCAGTCTTAGGAAATCACCCAAACACCATTTCGTTGATCCATCGTTGGCTGTTGGAGCGCTTGACTTATCGGTCGACAAATTGCTGGCTGATTTGAAATATTTAGGGCTATTATTCAAGTCGTTGGCGATCAGGGACTTGAGGATCCTATCGGAATCTATTGGCGGGGATGTTTTTCATTACCGAGATTCAACTGGACTTGAAGTTGACGCCATTATTGAGTGTGGCGATGGAACCTGGGGAGCTTTTGAAATCAAGCTTGGAATGGGGAGTGTCCCTGAAGCGGCCAAAAACCTCCTGAAATTAGCGGACAAAGTGAAGTCTGACCACCCCAAGAATCCGGCGACCCTGACTGTCATTACCGGTAATGGGTTTGCCCATTCTAGGAAAGATGGAGTTAATGTCGCGCCATTATCAACCCTGACTGAATAACTTTTTTAAACCAAGGTTAAACTGAAAATATCAATGAACGTTGAGCCACTTTTGAGAGTAGTGGGGTAGCCGACCAACGCGGTGGGTTATGTCGCCAAAACCTCCGTTTTCAGTTGGCCCACCAGCGAACCAGGCTTGCCCTCCTAAGGCGCCAGTTCTCCTCTCTTAGGTCTTCGTCATTTCGCTCACGAGCGCTTTGGCGTCAAGGTATTCATGTTCAGTAGGTTGCCCTCCACTTTAAGTCGGCTGGAAAACTAGTCAAGGTCGGGCTAATCAATTTTTGGCGCGGGGCTACTTCAAATAAAGTTATTTTTTTAAATTATTGATATAATATTAAATATCAGATGTAGTAACTATTGTTTTTATTAATTAAACAGAAAGTTTTTAAAAAATAAAACATCTTGACTTTAGGCCGGTTTTTTGTTAAATTGCCTTTCCATTCCCCCGAGGGTCGCGGGTTTAAAGGGCTTAGCCTAACTAGCCCGCGTCCCAAGATAAATGGGTTTTAGAGCCAAACTGGCTCTACCTTAAGCCATGGCGATGTAGCTCAGTCGGTTAGAGCATGCGGCTCATATCCGCAGTGTCCGGGGTTCAAGTCCCTGCATCGCCACCACCCCTTATTCCAAAGAAGTTTGTTAAAGGCCAAAAGCTTAGTAAAATCAAGGCTTTTGGCCTTTTTCTTGTCCAAGTCGATCCGCTACAATCCCTTGACATCCAAAACTTCTGGGGGTATTTTGGGGGGCGTTGAAGATTTAACGCCACAAATCAAATTAAAGTAAAATTGTACGAAGTTTATGGATAAAAATAAAATATTATTTATAATTGACAAAATTCATAATTTTGCTAAAAAAAGTGATACTGATCTAATTATCGTTGGATCCGTAGCCCATACATATGACGGAGGGAGAAATATATCAAACAACGAAACAGAGCCCGATGACCTGGACTGTATCTTTGTCTATTCCGATATCGTTCAGTTGAAAAACCATCCTTTGGTTTCCGCTAATACATTGACTTATTATATTGAAAATAAGACAGAGCTAGCTTTAGATTTACTTTCAGTTAAACAAACTGTGAATAACATCAATATTTCGGCTGACTTTATATCGATAGAGTATCTGAGGCAATTGTCACAGGAGCCGTATAACGGCGCTTCTTTTTTTAGAAGAAAACTAAACGATTCAGAAGAGAATGAATCAAATGATTACTATGATTTCGCCGGGAACATGTACCATTACATAAAACCTCATAAAAAAACTTCTTTGTGGAATATATACACTCTTCCAACCAAATTGTTTATAAATGGTATATTTTTTCCAGGAGTGTTGCTTAATAAATTTATCCATAGTCCGATTCTAGATTTTGTAAATAACAAAGAGATCATTGCCCTCTGCCGTCAGATTTTCCATGGATTCGTTGAGTACGCCGAGGCGACCAGCAATAATGATCCAAATTACAATATAACCAAATCTATCAGAAATTTTGACAAGTTCTGCGATCGCGCCAAAAAAGATTTTTTTGGCCTTTAAAAGATACGGTTCAATTTTATCAATACTCTACCTGGCCCACGACCGGCCACCCCCCTCAATGAAACCTACCAGTACTGGTCATAAATAAGATAATTTCCGTTTTTTTGGCTTTCCAACGCTCTAATTGTGGCAAACTACGAAACCGTTGGCGGCCTAGTTAGAGGAGCCGTTGGCTTGGACTCTTTGAGGCCAAGTCAGCGGCTGTTGGGGCGTCAGTCGGGGCGGCCATAGGGGTTTAGCGGGACTAGCGGCTGGGGCCAAGATGGGAGAGAAAGTTGATAAGCGTATTATCCGGGTCTACTAGCGTGGTAAACTCGGGAAGACGCTCACGGCTATATTTTTCTTCTCACGCGGTCCGGTAATTTCCACGGCCACCGATAATCAGTCGGCTATCTCCATTCACGTCCTCCAGGGCGAGCTGGAAATCGCCTACGGTAACAAGACCTTAGGCCGCTTTAAGCTGGTGGTGTCTCACCAGGTTCCCAGGCGCTCGCCGCGGATTGAGGTAACCTTTGATATTGACGCTAACGGTGTCGTCAACGGCTCAGCCAAGGACTTAGGGATCGGCTAAAAGCGGTCTATCCAGATTACGGCTTCCAGCGGCTTAAGCGAGGAAGAGAGCCAACGCCTCATCAAAGAAGCCGAGATCCACGCTCAGGAAAATAAAGCCATTTAACGATTGATTGAACTGAAGAATAAGGCCACCCGATTACCCTTATTTACAGCGCCGAAAAAAACTTAAACACTGATGTTCGTTGTCGTGGCAACCCTAAAGATATCAATAACAAGGGCGTCAAAATGTAATCTAATCGAACTCTCACTTTCCAGTGGTGGAGTGAGTCTATCAAGCGCCAAGCGCCAATCGGTGATCGCCAAACGCCTAAAAAAATAATCATTAAATTTATAGCCAGAAAAACAATGAGGATTACGGTTAAACTATAAATTATTATATTATACAATATATATATTAATTAATTTGATTACGTATAAATTTTGCGATATAATTTTGTGTTTCAATAACTATTGTATCAGAATCAACAAGTATCACTGTTATACTAGTTTTACCATCACTAACAATCCATTTATTTGAACCATTATTAAAGTATTGAACGTTCTCAAAAAATTTTACTTGGTGTAAACCATGTATTACTAAACTAATTACATAAGTATTGTCATAAAATATATAATTAATTTACATGCTATTTAAATCAACAACTGATTTTTCAGTTCCTTGATATTCTAAAGCTTTCCATTGCCCAAGAAAATGACATTCTGAATTGTTTTCATCAGCTATTAATGATACAACTATACTAATAATAAAAAAAACACATACTATAGCAACCAAAAATTTACCTTTAGGTGACATTTGATTGTTTAACTGATGACCAATATCATTGATTTTAGGCATAATTTACCACTATTACCTTAGTTAATTAATAAATTTAAATATAATATACTTATCTCATATTTAAATGATTATTGTAAATAAAAATTGCAAATTAATAAATTAGAGAATATATATATTATTATTATATTGAATTACGTACAAATGTTGCGCTATAAAAATCTCCTTTAACAATTATTATATTTGAATTAATAACTATCAATGTTGTATTACAATTTTTAACGTCACAAATGTTTCATAAATTTGAATTTTTATTAATATATTTGACGTTTTTAGAATCTACATTTATGAAATATTATGAAGTTACTACTTTTGATGAATAATTATCTTTATTAAACGTAAGGTAAAATTTAATATTACTTAAATTCATGTCTGAAGATAAAGTATCTTGATACTCAACAGCTACCCATCGCCCTAGAAAAGGATAATCTGAATCGTTTTCATCAGCTATTAATGATATAGATATGCCAATAATAATTAAAACACACACTATAATAATAAAAAATTTACCTTTAGGTGTTATTGACTTGCTTAATGGATGGTCAATATTATTTACTTTATGCATAATTTAATAATATTACCGTAGTTAATCAATTCAAATGTAATTCTCTAATTTCAATATTTCAATGTTTAACGATTAACGATTAAAATTTTATTTTGATGTGGAGGCTAGATCGATCTGTCTCATTTTTTGTCGCATTTTTTGTCTCGCTGTTTGTCTCATCGCCAAAACGCTCCACTCTTGAATACCGCCCATTTCCAGGCGCTCATGGCGCTCTTTATTGAGCGAGGCTTCTCTGGGTTGTCTTGAGCCAATAAGGTGGTCGCGGACAGGCTCAAAACGCGATGACGCAAAAATAATATGACGCGTTTCTTCACTACAACCAACCAACGAGCCAGCGATTGGTAAGCCTTTAACCGGATTAGTGGCTTTCATCCCAGGCCAAAGCCAATACGGCCAGTCAAATAGAACGTAAGTTTTATTTTTTTTCGCGTAAGGTTAATCTCAATTGCTTGAAAGCTATCATAATACAACCAGTTCTTTAAGTCAAGTCATGTAGTGTCTGATTTTAGTTCTGACCATAGGTTAAACCCTTAAATGCGACCTTATAAGAGCCTAACTTTAGAAAGCCAACCGCCATTTGTCTTAGTGACTAAAAAAGGCTTAGCCGCAGCTCGTTAAAGAGCTAGTCCGCCCTAACAGTCATTATTGTGGCTTTGGCCGGAAGCCTTTTGCCCTTAGAATCTGGCTTGTGTGTTGTGTCTTTGGTTTTCTGGCGTTGGTCTTTTGTGTTGGTGTTTTGAGTTGGTCTTCTGGCTTGCTGGCTTGCCACATCTGGCTTGCCTTCCATAACTTGCTTTTGGTGGATCAATAGATTTAATAAGACTTATTTATTGCCTTTATAAACGTAAAAATATTAGTTTATTAGATTGTAAATTACATTATCAGATAATTTATTTATTATTATATTTAATCACGCATAAGCGTTGCAATAAAATTAGGTTCTTCAATAAGTATTATATTTGAATCAATAATGTTTACTATTGTATCACAATTTTTATCTTCACAAACAATCCATTGATTTGAACTATTAGTAAAGTATTTGATATTTTCAGTAACTTCTTCTTGAGAAAAACCTGACATTTTTATTTCTACTATATAATTATCTTCATTAAACGTAATATAAAGTTCCATAGTATTTAAATTCAAACCTGATACTTCAGATTCTTGAAATTCAACAGCCTTCCATCGTCCCAAAAAAGGACATTCTAAATCATTTTCATCAGCTGTTAATGATGTAACTATGCTAAGTATAAATAAAATACAAATTATAACAACAAAAACATTACCTTTATATATTATTTGTCTACTTAATACATTGTCATTGTCATTAATTTTTTTCATAATTTTACTCTTTATAACTATATAACTAACCTATAACAACACAATACGCTAACTTTAAGATTTAATATTTATAAATTATTTTACAGTTATTTTAGAATTGTCGCCCAAATTGAGTCTAAGACGAGTCTAAGACGTGAGAGTCTGAGACACTCTAATTGTGCGCTCTAATTGTGCGCTCTAAGACGCTCTGAGACGCCCTGGAGCGCCCAGAGACGTTTAAGACGTTTAAGACGTTTAAGGCCCGCCCTTTAATCCAAAACTTTAGGCCTTGGCCATTTAGGGAGCCAAAATCCAAAACGGCCTTAGGGAGATTATTTTAAGCTCAAAACGCTACTATCTTAAGTCCAGAAGACTATTCGGGCGTCTTACAGGACCCAGGTTTAGGCTCGCCTACCACCGCGAATTTGGTTATCTCCAGCGTGGTCGTGGTCATAGCGCACTCGCCATACGGAACATAATAAATTTCCAGATCGAACTTAATTGGGGTGTCTTTCTTTAACGCGGCGATGGCGTCATATCGCTCATCGCCGTTTCTGACGCTTAGAGTAAAGACGCCTTGATCGTTAGTTATATGGATAAAAACATCGCCCCCTTCCGCGTCCCCAAAACCACAATAATAAGCGGTTTGATCGGACGCTTTATAGACGTCATCGGCAAAGGCCGAGGCTCCGAGAAGAACGCCGAGAGCTAGCGATAACGCGATAGCTATGTATTTAAACATAATTAACCATTTTTAACTATTATTTTTTAAGTAAATATGATTGTCAATGACGGCCTGCAAATTGTCCGCTTGCTGGACGGTCATCATCATGAACGTAAAACTGGCGGTTTCTTGAATCAACATATCTCCATCACCCAAACCAGTAACATAATTAATCCATTCTTCTTTATATTTTATCCAATTACGTTGAGCTGACCTTAACATTGTCTTTCTATCTTCTGATTCCATTTGAAATAATTGTTTGTAAAGGGTGTTTAGCCGGGCGTCTTGCCGCTCGGTCTCATCACCAATACAAATTATCCGCTCTCGAACACCGCCCATTTCCACGCATTCATGGAATTGTTTACTCAGTGAGTCTTCTGGGTTATCTTGGGCCAATAAGGTGGACGCGGACAGGCTCAAAACCGCGATGACGCTAAAAATAATGTGACGCATTTATTACTCCCTAACACTAACCAACCGCTGGGCCAACGATTGGTAAACCTTTAACCGGATTAGTGGCCCACTAACCACCGGCCCACTTCCTAGGTCAACGCCAATACGGCCAGCCAAATAGAACGTTATTTTTTTCTAATCTTTAGGTTAATCTCAATTAATTGTAAGTTAGCTTAAACTAACAAGTCCTTTAAATCAAGTCGGATCTAGCTTAGTTCTGACCGTTGGTTAAGCCTTTAAAAGCGACCTTGTGCGACCTTAAAACCACCTAACTTTAGAACGCCAACCAACCACGTCTTAGCTACTAAAATAAGGTTTCGCCGCCGCTCCTTAAAGAGCCAGTTGGGCCCTAATAGTCATTATGGCCCTTAGCCTTGGTCAACATAACTTTGGCCACGAACCTTGCGCCCTAGGGAAGCTGGCTTTAATCCGTAACTACGGGACAATCTGAGGCCGAAGCGACTGTTTCCCTAATTGGGTTGATAGTTTCGAGAATAATGGAGGTTCTATCCAGAATCTGGAATCTAAGAGCGATATTTTCCCATTTTAGGGTTCCGCTAAATTTTATATTTTGATAGATTTTAATTTTGATCGACTCTGTCACCGATAGAGGCCTTATCGCTCATGGTTATGATGGCCACTCGATACGCCCTGGGCCTAATCCTCCATTGGCCAGTATTCTGGGCCTTTCCCAAACCCACAGGCCGGAAAATCGCGCTCGGGGCAGTTTAAACATAACCCCCCAGGGCCTAAGCTTTCGATCTCAGCGCTTCTTATCTTAAAGCCCGCGGCCAGACGGGGGAGCAAAACGTCAAAAATGGTCCGTCGCTCAAACATGACGCAGCCCGGCAAACCCAAAACTGGCTTATCGTCTAAGTAAGCCACTAAAAACATGGCCCCCGGAAAAACTGGCGTCCCGTAGCGGACAATCTTGGCCCCAGCGGCTTTAATGGCCCCGGGGGTTAAATCGTCGGGATCCACGCTCATGCCGCCGGTACAGATGATAAGGTCCATCTTTTGGGCCCGCATATCGTTAATGGCCCCGCTAACGCTCTCGAGGTTATCGTCCACGATGACGGCTTTAGCTAAGGTCGAGCCAAAGCTTTCCACCTTACGGCGGACCACCGGGCCATGGCCCAGGTGTTTTTTTTTTGGGGGGTTCTTTTGAGCTCAAACCGAACGATAAGGGTCAGTCTTGGGGGGCTTTCTCGGGGGGAGACGTTTTTCTGGGGAAGGGACACCCCTTAGGGTGATGGTCCAAGCGGCCAGCCCCACTAGAGACGCCTTGGTGACTAAAAAAGGCTTCGCCGCCCCGCTGGTTAAAGAGAACGTTTACTTTAAATCGCCATCGCCCCCCTTCTTGGCCTTATTTTCTTCCTTAAGCTTCCGCCTTAAGCTTCTTAGAAATAAGACCGCTGGGGTAACTCTGGCCTAAAACTCTAAATTTAGGCCTTTAGCTCCCCGCGATCCTGACCCCCTAAGGCTCTCCTTCATTGACTTAAGAGTTTTAGTTCGCTACTTTGAGCCTATAAGTTTAAATAACCCCTAAGCTTACACCCGCCCTCATTTAAACAATTCTTAACGCCCCGCCGCTCTTCCGCTAGGAGAAGACGCGGCCCTTGGCCCTTTAGGGGCTAACAGCTAACTTTTAATTGGGTCTATAACCATTGGCCTTAAACCGTTTATCGTTTTAACCCTTAAGGTGTTCCGTTATGAAAAAAGCCCTTTGGATGATTCTGCTGGCCGCTATAGTGGCCTTAATCCCTTTTCCGGCCCCGACCGTAGCTAGCCCCAACCCTCTTCGCGTTAAAGACCCCGCTAACAACCCCGGCCCCTTTGGCCGGGCTTTAGTCATCTGCTACTCCCAGACCGGGATAACCGAAAACTTGGCCGAAATAATCCGGGCCAAAGTTAACGGCGATCTTATAAACTTGGAGGTTAACGTGGACATGCCGAGGGAGGAAAAGGCGATCATTCAAGAAATGGAAAAGAGACAGGATGAGCCCTTAACGATTAAGAACCCCCCTCCCAACCTTGATGGTTACGATGTCATCTTCGTGGGGGGGCCAGTTTGGTACGGGGAAATAGCCCAGCCCTTAGCTAGCTTTCTCGCGAACATCGACTTTCAGGGTAAAAAGGTCGTGGTCTTTGGCACCTCCGGCAGCGCCCCCAGGGAGGCTTACGCCCACCTGGCTCAATCTTTAAAAAACGCTCAGGTGGTTCCCGGGGGCCGGATCTTTGGCCGGGAAGTTTTAGCCAATAACGATCACGATGAACTGGTGTCCGCCTGGTTAACCACCATTAAAACCAACTTCTAAGCCCCATCTTAATAGACCCCTTAACGCCGTCATTTTAAGCTTAGTCCCCCTAGCCGCCCTTTGAGGGCGGCTAGGGGCTAAAGCTAAGCCTTTTAAGGCCCTAAGGAAAACCTTATTAATATGGTCACTGGGCTTAAGGTTTCGCCCGGTTAAAGCCCTTGGCCCTTTAATACCCTATCTGGCCTCCGGCTAATGTCCTTGCCAAATCCCGGAAAAAGCGCTTAAATTCCTGTCAACATTTTGGGGATAAGATGGTCCCAAAAGCCGATTAAAGGGCCTTTTTCGCCCCCAATGGTTTAAAAGCTTAGCTTGGGGCGCGCCGCCCTAACTTGGATACACGTTTTTGACAAGTTCTACGAACTGGCCAAAAATTTGGTTGACCTCCGCTGACCCCTACCAGGATGCGCCACAACCAGGATTCGCCATGACAGTCCTCACCCCTTTGGAACGGCTTATTGACGCTATGCGTTTTGTTATCTATTACGCTAACATTAATAATCTTAAGTCTCGACTTAACGCTACCTTACTACTTAAAATTATCTTTTTTGCTGAAATTGTTTGTTTAGATACTTTTGGAGAATTTTTAACTGAAGTTAAAATGGTAAAAACTCCTTTTGGTCCAGTTCCTGACAAGTATACCACCGCTATTAGCGTATTAGTTAACCAACAAATAATTAAAGTAAATAAAATTTCTAATCAAACAACTTATGAATGTTTATCTGATCATAAACCAGGCGCCTTGAGCGAAGAAAAATATAACATACTTAAACTAATAACACATGCTTTTTGTACTAGATTAACTGCTAAAGCTTTATCAAATTATATATACGAAAATAAATATTATCAGTTAGCTAAAAATGGTAGTGAAATACCTATCGTCGCTTATTTACCTCATAAAACTATAAAATTATCAATAGAAGAATTGGCGGAATTGGATCTTCTATCAGATCCTTTTGATGTCTCAGAGGATATTAAGGCTGAGTTTCCCTATTTTCAAATGTTAAAATAATATTAATATGAGATTATCGCTTTTTATAAAATACGCCGCTGAAAGTCTTCGAAAATGTTTTCCAAAATAAGCCCACCTCCCCTAAGCCCTAAAGGGCCGGTCGGTCGCCTAAGCTTTAGTTAAAGGTTTTAAGCCCCATTTATAAGGGCCTTTATGACCCTAACCCTTAGAACCCTAATCGTCCTTAAGGCCCTAAAGGGGTAAGCGCGACCAAAGCCCAGCCTTGCCAAATCCCCGAAAAAGCGCTTAAATTCCCCTCATTATTGGCGCTAAGGTTAGGCCCCTTTTATTGAGCGCCTTTAAAGCTTAAAAGTTATTCTTTGACCCTAAGCTCATGACTATTTGAGGATCCTCTTTGCGACGCTACCACGTGACCACCTTTGGCTGCCAAATGAACGTCTACGACTCCAGTCGTCTGGAAGGTCTGTTGGCCGCTAAAGGTTGGGCTTTAGCCGCGGCCAAGGAGGAAGCGGACTTTATCTTTTTAAACGCCTGCTCCATCCGGGAAAAAGCCGCCCAAAGGGTTATCGCCCGCTTAAAAGAGCTAAAACCCTTAAAAAAAGCCCGGCCCGAGATCATCGTGGGCGTGGGCGGGTGCTTAGCCGAGCAAGAGGGTGTAAACTTTTTGGCCAAGGTCCCGTTTTTGTCCCTGGTGGCGGGCCCGCGGCGCTTAGAGGAGATTCCCGCCCTTTTAGACACCTTGGACCCCCATGGCCCAGCGGTGGTCTTAGCCGGGGATAGCCCCAAGGTCGCGACTAAACCCATCTATACCCCTAAAAAAGCTGATTTATCCTCCTTTGTCACCATCATGGAAGGGTGCGATAACTACTGCGCTTACTGCGTGGTGCCCTACTTACGCGGTCGGGAGAAAAGCCGCCCAGAAGAAGAGGTTATTAAGGAAGTTACCCAGTTACTGGCTAAAGGGGCTCAAGAAATCGTCTTACTGGGGCAAAACGTCAACTCTTACGCCCCGAACTCTTTAGACGCTTTAAATGAGCCGCCCTTTGTCAGCTTATTAAAGAAGCTAGACGCTTTACCCGGGTTAGCCCGCTTACGGTTCACCACCTCCCACCCCAAAGACTTTTCCTTAGAGCTGATTAACCTTTTTGGAACCCTTAAAACCTTAGCCCCTTCTCTCCACTTACCCTTACAATCTGGCTCGGATAAGATCTTAAAGGCCATGGGCCGGAAGTACGATCTTAATAGGTACTTGGATCTCGTGGCTAACCTCAGGCGGGTTAGACCTGATATCGCCCTATACACGGACATCATCGTGGGTTTCCCCGGGGAAACCGAGGAAGATTTGGCTTTAACCATTAAGGCCTTGGACCTGATCCAGTTTGACGCGATCTTTTCCTTTAAGTACAGTGACCGGCCCCAGACTAAGGCTTTAAATCTACCGGACAAAGTCCCGGAAGAGGTCAAAACCGACCGCTTAATCCGCCTCCAAGAAAGGCAAAAGGCCATCTCCTTAGTTAAAAACGAAGCCCATATCGGCTCGACCGTGGAGGTCTTAGTGACGGGTTTAGGTCGTCACCCGGGCCAACTCTCCGGTCGGACCGGGGGGTTTAAAATCGTGAACTTTCTGGGGGATAGCCAGTTAATCGGTCATTTTTCCGCCGTCACCATAACCGGGGCCTCGGCCACTAGCCTAACCGGCGAACTTTTGAGCCCCCTTAACGAAAGCGATGTTTTAAGTGATTGAGCGCTACAGCCGCCCGCGGCTCACGGAACTATGGTCTTTGGAAAACCAGTACGCCTCCTGGCTCAAAGTGGAGCTAGCCGTGGTCTCCGCCCAAAGTGAGCTAGGGTTGATTCCGGCCAAAGAAGCTAATGAGATCCTTTTAAAGGCTAAGTTTGACGCCGGAAGGATCGCCGAGATCGAAAAGACCGTTAACCATGACGTTATCGCCTTTGTGACCTCGGTGGAGGAAAACGTGGGGCTGGCGGCTCGGTTTCTCCATTACGGCCTCACTAGCTCGGACGTTTTGGACACCTCGTTAGCCCTAAGGCTCAAAGAGGCCGGGGAGATCATCTTAGAGGACTTAAGGAACCTCTTAGACTCTCTAAAGAAAAGAGCCCTTGAGTTTCAGGATCTGCCCGTCATCGGTCGGAGCCACGGGATCCACGCCGAGCCGACCACCTTTGGCTTAAAGCTAGCCACCTTTTACGCCGAGTTTAAACGGGCCGAAAAAAGGTTAGTCGCGGCCATCGAGGAGATTAGCTACGGCCAGATCTCCGGGCCGGTCGGGAACTTTAGCGCCGCCTCCCTTTCCCCTGAGCTGGAGGAAAAAGCCTTAGGGAAACTGGGTTTAAAGCCCACCCCGGTCAGTAGCCAGATTATCGCCCGGGACAGCCACGCTTTTTTCTTTGGGGTTTTAGCTTTAATCGCCACCTCCGCTGAAAGGTTAGCCGTGGAGATCCGGCTATTAGCCCGAACCGAGGTGGCTGAGGTGGCAGAGCCTTTCGGGCGGGGGCAAAAGGGCTCCTCGGCCATGCCCCACAAGAAAAACCCCATCTTATCCGAAAACGTCACGGGCCTCGCTCGGGTGGTTAGAGGGTTGGCCCAAGCGGCTTTAGACAATGTGGTTCTCTGGCATGAGCGGGACATTAGCCACTCCTCGGCGGAACGGCTGATCGCCCCGGAAGCCACCGCTTTAACCGACTTTCTTTTAAATCGCTTAAACGGATTGGTGGCTAACTTAGTGGTGAACCCCAAATCCCTAGCCCATAACCTAGCTTTAACCCACGGTCTTTATAACTCCCAAGAGATCCTTTTAAAGCTCTGCCAAAAGGGTTTATCCCGGGTGGACGGTTACGCCCTGGTCCAAAAAGAGGCCTTAAAGGCGGCCTCCGGGGCCGGGGACTTTTTCGACCTGATCTTAGCTAACCCGGACATCCGGAGCCACTTATCCGCGGAGGAGATTAAAGCCATCTTTCAGCCGGACCGTTTTTTCCGCTATACCCAGGCGATCTTCGCCCGGCTCTTTGGGGAGGAAAGTATCTGAGACCCTTGGCCCCCTATCCCTGGCCCCCAGCTTGGGGCCAATTCGACCGTGTCCCTAGCTTTTTTAGCCCCTGGTCTAGAGCTAGCTTGATCGTTGGTCCAGGGCTTAGTTTGGACCGCTCTAGCCAAGAGCGGGCCCCTAAGCTTCACCCCTTAGGCCAAGGCCGCGACCTGTGACCGCCCCTTTAGCTGGATCTTTACCCGATCCCCCGAAGCACGTGGCCATCATCATGGACGGTAACGGTCGCTGGGCCGCGGCTCGCGGCCAATCCCGGCAATCTGGCCACCAAGCTGGGGCTGGCCCGGTGCGGACCGTCTTAAAGGCCGCTAGTAATCTAGGGGTTAAATATTTAACCCTCTACGCCTTTTCCACTGAGAACTGGGCTCGGGGCCAAGATGAGGTGGAAAACCTCTTCGCCTTATTGACCCAATACTTAGACTCGGAAGTGGCTGAGCTGTTACAAGAAGGGGTCCGGCTAAAAGGGGTCGGGGACCTTAAGCGCTTACCTCAAGAGGTTCTAACGGCCCTGGCCCAAGCGGAAGAGCTGACCGCCCATAATAAGGGCATTACCTTATCCCTAGCTTTATCCTATGGTAGCCGGGCTGAGCTAACCGCCGCGACCCGGGACCTAGCTATCAAGGTTAAAGCCGGGGAAATCGCCCCCAGCGACATTAATGAGGATCTCTTGGCCCAGAGCCTCTGGACCGGGACCTTACCGGACGTGGATCTTTTAATCCGCACGGGCGGGGAGAAGAGGATCTCCAACTTTCTTTTGTGGCGGATAGCTTACGCTGAGCTGTATTTTACCGAGACCTTATGGCCCGACTTTGGCGAAGAGGATCTGAAAGCGGCCATCGCGGATTTTCATAGCCGTCAGCGGCGTTATGGCCGGACCATTTAACCGGTCATAACCATTTTTCGCGATTATCAAAATTGTAGAAAAATATATATCTATAATGCCTTAACTGGACCGCTTAAGAGTTGTTAAAGGGTCAATTTTTATACATAAACGCGCTTATTGAGTCGCTGACCGCTCTGGTTCCTCGGGGGGGTCTAAAGGGGGTCTTAGAGGGGTCTTAAAAGGGTCTTAAGGGATCTGACGCGCTCCTTAAGTTTTGGGGTCCAAAGAGCCTGAATTAAGCGGCAAGGGCTTAAGTTAGGCTAAAAGTTAGGCGAGCTAAGAAGCTGGGGTTAAGAAGGCCTGGATAAGATGGCTGGCCAAGAAGGTGGGCTAAGCGACCTGGATAGGATGGCTGGCTAAGTAGTCGGGCTAAGAAGCTAAGGTTAACTAGGCTGGCTCAGAAGGTCGGCTAAGTTGGCCAGCTAAGCGACCGAACCCAGATGGTGGGTTAAAAAACTGACCTAAGTCAGCCGCTAAAAAGCCTTACGCGTCTTACCCCTAAGCGATTGACCGCCCCCCCTTTTGACCTTTATTGACCTTTATTGACCTTTATTGACCTTAATGACCCTAATGACCATTTTGACCTTATTGACCCTAGAGGCCTTATCTTTGGCCAGGTCAACCATTTGGTAGCTACCGATAACTGGAGGAAGAGCATGAAAATCCCTGTCGCCACCGATAAAGCCCCGGGGGCCATTGGCCCTTATAGCCAAGCCATTGTGGCTGGCCAGACCATTTACGTTTCCGGCCAACTCCCCTTAAACCCCATCACCGGGGAAATTCCGGACCAAGCCGCGGAGCAAGCCAAACAGTCGCTCACCAACATCAAAGCCATCTTAGCGGCGGCTGGGGCCACCATGGACAACGTGGTGAGAACCGGGATCTTTTTAACCGACTTAAAAGATTTCCAGGCGGTTAACGAGGTTTACGCCTCTTTCTTCATTGAGCCCTACCCAGCTCGCAGCACGGTGGAGGTTAAAGCCTTGCCGCGCGGGGTTAAGGTGGAGATTGAGGCCATCGCCGTTAAATAGGAAGCCTCTTAATAAGGAAACCCCTTAAATAGGAAGCCCCTTAATTAGGAAACATATAGTTGCCTAAACAACCGTTAAAGTTCCCTTTAAGCTTAGAGCCCCCCGATAAGTGGCCTTTAGTGGACTGGCCCCTAGAAGACGATGGTTTTAAGCTTAAAGTCTTACCCTTTAGTTTTGGCCGGGATCCCGAGCCTTTGGCCCGGTCCATCCAAAAACAGGGGCTTCTTCGCCCTTTGTGGGGCGTCATTGACCCCGAAGGGCGACCGGTCATCGTCTCTGGGGGTTTAAGAGTGGCGGCCTTAAAGCTTCTAGGTCAGACCACGGCCCCCACCTATCTTTTAACCCAAGACCCCCACTGGCTGGACGTTTGGACCTTAGCCTTAGCCGATAACTTAGGGAAAACCTATAACCCAGCGGAAAAGGCCCTAATTTTGGCGGCCCTTTCGTCAACCCTAACCGATCCGGAAATGGCCTCTTTAACCGGGCTCATGGATTTACCCATCGGCAAGGCTTTAAAAGAGCGGAACCTGGCCGCGGCTAAACTCCCCTATCCCGCCCTTTTGGCCTTGGCCAAAGACAAGCTCGATCTGGCCACCGGAGCCCGCTTAGCCCAACTTGGCCCAGACGCTTTGGGCCTTTGGACCCTTTTGGAAGGCTATAACCCCTCGCTGCAGACTCGGCGTAAGTGGGTGGACTGGCTCATCGACTTAAGCCGCCTGGAAAAACGCGCCCCTTTGGATCTGGCTCAAGAGATCGGGGCCACCTTAGCTAACCCGCCATCTTTTAAAGCCCCAAACCTTGGCCCGGCCAAGACCTTTGAGGGCCTCTTAAAAAGTTGGCGCTTTCCGAAAGTGACCTTTTTAGAAGCTCAAAGACTAAGGTTATTAAAGTCCGCCCCTTTACCTCCAGGGGTATCCTTAACCACTGATCCTTCCTTGGAGGATCTGAAAGCCACTTTAACCATCCAGTTTAGCGGCCCAGACGATTTAGCCGCCCGGCTTAAAGAGCTAAAACCTCTTCTTAATAACCCGAACTTTCAAAAAATCTGGAAACTAAAGTGGCCCGAGGATGAGGACCTATTCTTTAACTCCCCGACTTTACACTAAAGTGACCGGTTATTTTTAAGCGTTTTTAAAAGAAAGTTATTAAAGGCCAGCTTTTAGGTCGCTAATTAACCCTTTTCCCCTTCGAGGCCCCTTTGCCCTTTAACCCCAAAGACCCCGCCTTTTTAGAGCCAGCCACCTTTAACCCGGCGGCCAAACCCAAAAGGTATTTTACGGCTAAAGAGTTTACTGGGGCTGGCTATTACCCTAGCTACGCTCCCGAGGTTTTACCCCAGATCGACCCCGTTGATTACCCGAGCCTAAAGTTGGGGGATTTGGCTATTGGGCGGCACAAAGGCTCCTTTTTACGGCCTTGCCCCGCCACCCCGGTCTATAACTGCTGCGGTCTTAACATCATCCACATTGGCCAAGGTTGCCCTTTAGGCTGTCGTTACTGCGCCTTAGCCTCGTACCTCGGATCTGAGGCGGTCATTCGCTTTGGCAACTACCCGGAAGGGTTAAACGAGATCGAAGCGGTTCTCAAGGTCATTGAAAGGTTGGAGCCGCGCGAGAATTTGACCCTGGCCCCTAAAACTAAGGCCGATAACCCTACGGTCCCCCCGACCGCCAAGCCTCCGGCCACCGAGGCCCCTAAACCGAAACTCGCCGGTTCCCCTAGCCCGGAGCCTAAACCTAGGTCTTATCGCTTCTGCACGGGGGAGTTCACCGATTCTTTACTGTATGACCAAGGGTTTAAGGTCTCGGAAAAATTAATCGCCCTTTTTAAAAACTATTCCAAAAGCGTTTTAGAGCTAAAAACCAAGACCGCCAGCGTTAACCACTTACTAAGTTTAGACCATGGCGGGCGGACGGTAATCTCTTTTTCCTTAAACGCGCCGCTAATGGCCGAAAAGTTAGAGCCCTACGCGGCCCCTTTAAGCGAGCGGATTAAAGCCGCTAAACTCGCTATGACCGCTGGTTACCCACTTGGCTTCCACTTTGACCCCATTGTCTATTACCCGGGGTTTCAAGAAGGGTACCGCCAAACCGCGGAAATGATTGATAAGGCCAACCTTTGGCCCCAAATAGCTTGGATCTCCTTAGGCTGCTTTCGGTATCAAGCCCCTTTAAAAACCCATATGCTGGCCCACAACCCCTCGTTTCTGTTTGACGGGGAGTTTATCTTGGCCCACGATGGGAAATACCGTTACCCGCGACCTTTACGGATCCTTTTGTACCAAACGGTTCTCGATAGCTTAAAGCCCTATCTCGACCCTAAAACCACGGTTTACCTCTGCATGGAAAGTGGGCGTATGTGGAAGGATCTCTTGGGCTTTGACCCCCAAACCGCGGGGTTAACCGCCCGCTTTCGGGAACCCATTTTATCCCGCCCCTTTACCCCGGAAACTCTTTAGCCATTAAAGGCCGCCTCCTCCCTCTTTAGGCCCCTAAGGTTAGCCTTAAGGCCAAGGTTAGCTTTTGGCCCGCCTAAAATTAACCGCGCCCTATAAGCGCGGCCCTATAAGTTAGTTTTTAAAGGGAACCAAGGAACCTTGGCCCTTAAGCTGGCCCGTTAGTCCCTCTTAAGCCCTCGTTAGCCCTGTTAGCCGTAAGACCCGTTAGCCGTTAGCCCCAGTTAGCCGTAAGCCCATAAGCCGTTGCCCCTAAGCCCATAAGCCGTCCTAGGCCTCCTAAGCGTGGCGAGGCCAGTTATTAAAGGAAACCAATAACCTGGCGTTTAAGCTTTGGCGCGCCCTGGCGACCCCTTAAGCCCATAAGCCAATCTAACGCCCCCTAAGCTCGGCGAGGCCAGTTATTAAGGAAACCAATAACCTGGCCTTTAAGCTTTGGCGTTTAAGCTTACCCTGGCGACCCTTTAAGCCCCCGTTAGCCCTAAGCCCAACCTGAAACCCCGAAGCTCCTAGCCGTCCTTAAGCCCTCTAGCCAACCGTCAGCCCCGTAAGCCCCGTAAGCCCGTCCTTTGGCCTTCTAGCCAACCGTTAGCCCTAGCCGTCCAACGCCTTCTAGCCAACCGTCAGCCCTAGCCGTCCAACGCCTTCTAGCCAACCGTCAGCCCCTAGCCGTCCAACGCCTTCTAGCCAACCGTCAGCCCTAGCCGTCCAACGCCTTCTAGCCAACCGTAAGCCCCTAGCCGTCCAACGCCTTCTAGCCAACCGTCAGCCTGTAAGCCCTCCTTAGGCCCTCCAGCCAACCGTAAGCCCGTAAGCCCGTCATTAGGCCCTCTAGACCACCGTCAGCCCCGTAAGCCCGTACTTGCGCCCTCTTGATCGCGCTTGACGCCCCTAAAGTAAAAAACCAAAAATCCAAAACTTACCCCGGAAAACCCGGTTCAGCCACGCCCAAGCTTACCGTTAGCCCGCCATTAAGCCCCCCAAGGGTCAAGAGATTTCCAAGGCTTCACTAAAACCCCCAAGGTCCTTAAAAGACCACTTTCTAGCCCCCAAACCCACTAAAAATGTCCCTAAACCACTAAAAATCTCCCATACGCCCCCAAAAATCACCCAATCCGCCCCAATCCTCCGTCCGCGAGCTTAAGGTTAACGCTGTCCCCTAAACCTTAAAGCCAGCTCTAAAAGATCCTTAACCCGACTTTACAAGTTATTTCAAGCATATCCGAATTCTCCAATAAATCCAAATAGTTACTTCCTGTTTATTGTAGTTAAATAAGCCGTTCTATTTTATGCCTTTATTTACAAGGCTTTTAGAAGATTTTTCCCGCATGTAGTTAAATTTGTTCCCAAAGCCAATTTTGACCAAAAAAAATATTACTGACATAGGCGCTGTTTAACTACAGACATCTTTTAAAAAAACAAGTGATTTCAGATAGTTACCGGTGTAAACTAAAATAACTTGTAAAGTCGGGTTAGGATCCTTATAACATATCCCATTCGGGATAGTCTCCTCGGGAATGTTAAGCGTCGGCGTTGTCGACTCGTCCCGTTCCATTAGTTCCTCACTTCCCTGCGGACGGTCTTCCAGGGGTCAGGACTGGAGAAGCATCCTGACGTGGGTCTTTAACCTACGCTCAACGGAGGACCTGGCGAGCCAGGCCCTAACCCTGGTAACCCTTAAGACGCCCTAGAGCGCCTCAACCCCGGGCCAAAGGCGAGCCTTTGGCCCGGTGTGAACGGTTACGCAACAAGCTATCGTATTTGTAGGTTTATTATAGCTATTTCACCCCTTAAAGCAAGTTAAAGCCGAAAGCCCTAACCAGAGACCCCCTTAAGGGCCAACTTTTTAAAAGCCGTATCACGCCTTTAAGCCGCCGCTTTTAGCTAGGCTCCTAACCCTTTAACCAACCTTCATTATTAGCTGACCCCCTAATCGCCTTCCTTTAACTTTTAACCCACCGCCCTTAACCAACCACCCTTAACTAACCACCGACGCCCCCTTCCCCCTAAAGCTCCCGACCTCCCAAGCTAACGCTCTAAGGAGGTCAGAAGGTTCCAAAAAGGGGTTTTAAGCCTCAAATCTAACGGCTTTAACGCGGGAGAGTCTTAGGGGCTTTAAGTTTGTCGTTAAGGGGAGGATATGCTAATATGCCTCAATCGAGCTTGCGCCATTTCGCTGTTAATTTAACCGTTATTGTCGCGGGAATCGTGGTTTACGCCCTTTAGGCCCTTAGGGAGTTTAAATTGCCGGATTTGGTCATTGTTCACAAAAACGACCCCGCGGCCGCGGCCTTAGCCAGCCAGACCGAGACCAGGCTTAGCGGCTCATACCGGATCTTCCGGGAGATCTCCGACTTTGAGGGCCCCAGGCTGACTCCCCCGGCGGATTTTCAGCCCCAGTTGGTCATCTCCTTTGGCGGGGACGGGACTTTACTCTACTCCTCTCGGGCTTGGGGCTTGGATGGCACGCCCATTTTGGGGGTCAACTTAGGGAATTTAGGCTTTTTAGCCGAGGTGGAGCCAGTTTGGTTCCACGAGCTTTTGGAAAAGGCTCTAGCCAACGAAGCTAACATTGAGACCCGGGAGGCCTTGGACGTCAAAGTCTGTCGGGACCAAGAGAATCTGGCCTCTTTCACGGTCTTTAACGACGCGGTCATCAATAAAGGGGCCTTATCCCGGATCATGAACTTAAAGCTCAGCATGTCCGGGTCCAGTTACTGGAACTTTCGGGCCGATGGGGTCATCTTAGCCACGCCCACCGGGTCCACGGCTTATAACCTCTCGGCTGGGGGCCCGGTGGTCCACCACAGCCTTTCGGTGATCATCGTCACCCCCATCTGTCCGTTCACCCTGTCCAGCCGGTCTTTGATCCTCCCGTCCGACGTGGAGCTCCATGTGTCCATTGACGATAACGCCACTGACACCCACTTAACTGGCGACGGCCAAGTCTATCTGCCCTTACGGCCCGGGGATTTGGTCAAAGTCCGCCGGTCCAAAACCGCTCTCCGCCTCATCTCTAACCCCCATCGCCAATACTTTGACGCCTTAAGGATAAAGCTCGGCTTCTTTAACGATGAGCGACGCTAAAGCCAGATTTGAGGTTTTTAACGGGTAAACTTGGAGGAAACTAAAAGCGACGCTTAAGGTTTGAAAAAAGGTCAGATCCAGGGGGGGTCGGAAAGAGGTTCCCGAAAAAGAGGAAAGCCCATAAGGTTAGCTTGGGGCTATTTTTAGCTTAAGCTAGACCTTAAGGTTAATGATGGTGCCTAACATCTCGTCCGTGGTCTTAACTGGCTTAATGTTGGCCTCGTAAGCGCGGCTATTAATGATTAAACCAATCATTTCCATGGCCACGTCAGTGTTGGACGTCTCTAAAAATCCGCTGACCACCCCCGGCCCGGCGGCCTCGACCGGCGAACCGCCCGGGTTAGGCCGTAAGGCCCCCATGGGTTTAGCGGGCTTTTGGGTTAAAGCGTTGACCCCACTGTAATTAGGGAGGTCCTCGTACAGAGTCCGACTAGCCTTAAAGCGGTCCGTGGCCACGTTGGCCAGGTTATGGGCCACCACTTGGGTGCCCACGCCGAAGGCGCTTAAGGCGGTCACTGACGGGTAAAGGGCGCCGATGAGGGACATGGCGTCTCCTTTCGCGGCCCGTTATTTTGGGCTGACTTAGGCCATCATAACACAAACAATGGTCCAGGGACAAAGGAAAAAAAGCCTGAGCCTAATTCCTTTTAGGCCATTTCTATCATATAATGTCTTTTTAAAGCTCTTTAGGAGTTTTACTTAACCCCTTTAGTTAAGCGTATGGCCCAAAGACGCGCCTTCCTTCTGGGGCCCGGGAATCCTCTAAAAAGGCCAAAAAGCTCTAATATGGCTTGTTTTACAGGCCCAGAACGAGTAATATTCTTTCAACTTGCCCCCGAAAAAGGACCGCGAGGAGGATATGGGAGGGTTGGCTTACTAGGTGCTGATTTTAACCCGGAAAATAGGCGAAACCGTCGCCATAGGCGATAATATCAAGGTGCGGGTGGTGGACGTCAAAGGCCATCAAGTGCGCCTGGGGATATCCGCGCCTATGGAATGGGCGGTTCATCGGGAAGAAGTCTTCCTCCGCATCCAAGAGCAAAACTTAAAAGCTCGGGCCACGGCCACTTCCGATCTGGAAAGGGCGGCCCAACTCTGGGAGACCAAGCCAGGCCCAGACAAACCCTCCGGCGTTTAGCGGGCCAGAAGAACTATGATTAAAATCGCCACTGACAGATTTGGGGAGATGGAGTTCTCCGAGGAGTCGATCTTAAAAGTCTTGGGCGGGATTATTGGCTTTCCCGAGCTACTGGACTACGTCCTCATTCAACGGCCCGGGGACGCGCCTTTTTATTGGTTGCAATCCGTGGGCGATCCCACCCTGGCTCTGGTTTTGTTGGACCCTTTGGTCTTTAAACCCGACTATCGGCCCATTTTACCGGCTGGGTTGTTCGCCGAGCTGAAAGCTGGCCCGGAGGAGATCTCCTTATTCGCCATCATCACTATCCCTAAAGGTCGGCCCCAAGAGATGACGGCTAACCTTTTAGGCCCTTTGGCTGTCTGCCCCCAGAGCCATTTGGCCCGGCAACTGGTTTTAGATGACCGCATCTACACCCATCGACACCCCGTCCTCACCTAAAGAGCTAGCCTTACCTTTAGGGAACTTCAGCCTAATGGCTAAGTTCGAAGGTCAGCTCAAGGTCCGCGAGCGCTCTAAACACACGATTAAAGCTTACTTAGGGGATCTAACGTTATTAGCGGCGAAATTAGGGGAAAAATCGTTTATCCAAGCCAATAGCGCGGATTTACGGGCCTTTTTCTTTGAGTTAAGGGGTTTGAGGGACGCGGTTTCCACTAAAAGGGCTTACTCAGCGGTTCGGACCTTTTATCGCTGGCTAGCCCAAGAAGGGTATCTAGACTCCTCGCCGGCTTTAGACTTGGTTAGCCCTAAAGCGGCCCAAAAAGAGCCCCTCTTTTTAAGCGAAGTGGAGGTCATGGATCTTTTGGCCCGAACCGGGGTCGAGGAACCGCATTTTGTCCGGGACCAAGCCGTCTTGGAGCTTTTGTACTCCAGTGGCTTACGGGTCAGCGAACTCGCGCATTTGGACGTTCGCGACTTGGACTTTAACCGGCGACTGGTCTTAGCCAGGGAAGGGAAAGGGGCCAAAGACCGCTTAGTCCCCTTGGGGCGACCGGCCATTAAGGCCATTAAAGAGTGGTTAAGCCAAAGGGAGTCCGTTCCCCATAAAGACCCCCAAGCTCTTTTTTTAGGGGCCAAAGGGGCTCGCTTACAAGATCGGGAAGTTAGGCGGTTACTAAAAAGGCGTTTAGCTTTAGCGGGCTTGGACCTACGGTTCCATCCCCATAGTTTACGCCATTCCTTCGCCTCCCACTTATTAGCCGCCGGGGCGGGGCTTAAACCCATTTCCGAGATGCTGGGACACAAGAGTCTCGCGGCCACCCAGCGTTACGCTCACTTGGACCTAACCGCCTTAAGGAAGGCCTACGCGGCCCACCCTAGGGCTAAAACCTAAAATAGGAGTCTCTCTTGAAAAAAACCCGCGGCACCACCATTGTTTTGGTGCGCCATTTAGGGGAAGTGGCCATCGCTGGCGATGGCCAAGTGTCTTTAGGCAACACCGTCTTAAAGGCCACGGCCCGAAAAGTGCGGCGCCTTTACCATGACCAAATAATCTGCGGTTACGCCGGGGCCACGGCTGACGCTTTAACCATTTTAGAGCGCTTTGAGGATCAACTGTCCAAGTACAGTGGCCAATTGACTCGCTCGGCGGTGGAGCTGGCCAAAAACTGGCGGACTGACCGGAGTTTAAGGCGCTTAGAGGCCGTCCTTTTAACCGCTGACCGGGACGTTAGCTTAATGATCACCGGCTCGGGCGACGTTTTGGAGCCTGACGAGACCATTATGGCCATTGGCTCGGGCGGGCCCTACGCCCAAGCCGCGGCTGAGGCCATGATTAAAGAGGCCCCCCATTTAACGGCCGCGGAAATCGCCCAAAAGGCCTTAACCATCGCCGGGCGCATCTGCGTTTTCACTAATGACCATATCCTCGTGGAAGTCTTAAAAAAAGAGACTAAAAAAACCACTTAAGTTTTCATTTTTACGTTCATTTTTACAATCCTTACCCTTTATATTTTAAAGGCTTTTGTGAGACCCTATGGAAGCTCAGATCGAAAAATCCAAATCCTTGGAAGCCATTAACCTGACCCCCAAAGAGATCGTCGCCGAACTGGATCGGTACATCATCGGCCAAGGCCAAGCCAAAAGAGCCGTGGCCATCGCTTTACGCAACCGTTGGCGGCGGCTTATGGTGCCGGTGGAGTTCCGCGACGAGATCCCGCCCAAGAACATCATCATGATTGGGCCCACCGGGGTGGGCAAAACCGAGATCGCCCGGCGTTTAGCTAAATTAACCCACTCGCCCTTTATTAAAGTGGAAGCCTCCAAATACACGGAAATCGGTTACGTCGGGCGGGACGTGGAGTCCATGATCCGGGAGCTGATGGATCTGGCCGTGAACATGGTCCAGGCCGAGGAAAAAGAGCGTTTAGCCTTAAAGGCCGAGGACATGGCTGAAGAGCGCATCTTAGAGCTTCTTTTGCCCAAACTAAAAACCGGGGAGATTTCCGATCTGGACAATTCCGAGGACAACCCCAAAAGGACCATGGCCCAGACCCGGAAAAAGCTGAAAAAAATGCTTAAAGAAGGGGCCCTGGACCAAAGGACCGTGGAGCTTCAGACCGAGCACTCCTCTAACCCGCCCATCACCCGGATCTTCACCAACATGGGCTTAGATGAGATGGAAAAGAACCTGAACGAGGCCATGAGTCAGATCTTTCCCAAAAAGTGCCATCGCCGCCGGGTCAAAATCGAGGACGCTCGGGTCATCTTGACCCAAGAGGAGGCCAATCGCCTGGTGGACATGGACAAGGTGGTGGCTGAGGCTAAGCAACGGGTGGAGCAATACGGCATTGTCTTTATCGATGAGTTGGATAAGGTGGCGGGGCCCTCCAACAACTCGGGCCCAGACATTAGCCGGGAAGGCGTCCAACGGGATCTTCTGCCCTTAGTGGAAGGTTCCACCGTGCCCACCAAACACGGGCCCGTCAAAACGGATCACATCCTTTTTATCGCCGCCGGGGCCTTCCACGTGGCCAAACCCTCGGATCTCATCCCCGAATTGCAGGGGCGTTTTCCCATTCGGGTGGAACTGACCTCGTTATCCAAAGACGACTTTATCCGCATCTTAACCGAGCCCCAAAACGCTCTGACCATCCAGTACCAAAAGCTTTTGGCCACGGAGAAAGTGGAGCTGGAAATCACCGCCGACGCGGTGGAGGAGCTGGCGGAAATGGCCTACCGGGTCAACGAAAAGCAAGAGAACATTGGAGCCCGAAGGCTGGCCACCATTATGGAGAAGCTTTTGGACAACATCTCCTTTGACGCCCCGGACATCGCCCCGACCAAGTTTGTCATCACTTCTAAATACGTCCAGGAGCGGTTGGCCGATATGGTGGAAAACGTCGATCTCACCCGGTACATCCTTTAGAAAACCGCCAAAATGGATAGATTAGGGGGTTCCCCCCTAATCTATAGAAGCTTAGGCCATGAATGAGCCCATCCCTGATCAGTTAAGAGCCGCCATTTTAATGGAGGCTTTGCCTTATATCCGCTCCTACCAAGGGGCTAAAGTCGTTATTAAGTATGGCGGTCACGCCATGGTCGATCCGGCTCTCCAGGAAGCCTTGGCCTTGGACGTGGCTTTGTTGCGCTTTGTGGGGGTCAACCCGGTGGTGGTTCATGGCGGGGGGCCGCAGATTAACGCCCTTTTAACCAAACTGGGTTTAGAGAGCCATTTTGTGGAGGGTTTACGCTACACCGATGAGCCCACCTTGGACGTGGCTCGCATGGTTTTAGGCGGCCGGATCGCTAAAGACATCGCTAGTCGCCTTTCTTTAGCCGGGGCCCCAGCCTTGGCCTTAACCGGTCAAGATGGGCTTTTAATCGAGGCCACCCGCAAAAAACTGCCCCAACCCCAAGGGGTGGAGCTGGATATTGGCTTAGTTGGCGAACCCACCAAGGTTAACGCCCCCCTTTTAACCCACTTAATCGAGGGCGGGATTATCCCGGTTATCTCGCCCATTGGGGTGGACCTAAACGGGCAAAGCTACAACATTAACGCGGACGCCGCCGCCGCCGCCGTGGCTGAAGCCTTACAGGCGGCCCGGCTCATCTTATTAACCGATGTGCCTGGGGTCTTGGGTAAAGACGGTCAACTGATTAACCGCTTAACCGCCGCCGATATTTCCGCCTTACACGCGGAAAAAGTCATCGCCGGGGGCATGCTCCCTAAACTAACCGCTTGCCTTAACTCCTTAAAGGGCGGTTGCCGCGGGGCGGCCATCATTGACGGTCGGGTGCCCCACGCGGTCCTTTTGGAGCTTTTAACCGAACGGGGTTACGGCACTGAAGTCGTTTTATAGGCCATCGTTAGATGGGTTTTTCGGTTGGGCCGGGTAGGGTTTAGCCCTAACCTCGGCCCTATTTTGGGGGGACGCGTTTAACTCATTGGGGCCAATAGGCCTAACTAGAAGCTCAATAACCCAAATTAAATCCCCTCGTTTAACCGCGATAATCCTGGCCCCAGAACTGGCCTTATCCCCAGCCCCCACTTCCAGCCCCGCGGCCACGATCAAAGTCAATAAGGCGGACCAATAAAACCATCTATCGCGCTCCATATCCAATGGGGGGTCGTTTTGTTTAGCCAGAGCGGCTGGGTAATCGTCCGCCGAAAGGTTATCTAAAAATTGGTTAAAGATCCTCATGACTAAAGCCGCGTTCCCCGAATCCAGGGCCGCCCTTAACTTCTTAAACCTGGCCTTGGCCGACGAGCGACCTGGGATATTATAAACCCAATCCTCCGCCAGAGATCTTAGAACCGCCTGATTGGGGTAATCCAAACGATAAACTCCCGCCATTGGGCCCGGTCGTAAACTTAGGTAACCAACCTGGTAAAATAAGCTTAAAGGGTCGGTCGCCGCGAAGACGCCGGGGTTCCGCGCGAACTTTGGGGTCACCGTTAGATCCCGAAACTCCCAGACCGTTAGTCGCCGCTCTTTCAAGATATCGGCCAAGACCTCTTCCCACCCGGCGTAAAACCAGTAGGGGAAAAAATCCGAGCGCTCAAAAAAAAGTAAAATGTCCCAAGGGCTAAAAACCCTTGTTTCCCCATCAAAACAGAACCCCCAGTAATAATCTTCCAGTTTAGCCACTAGCTCTGGCTCGGTCATCTTTAAGGTCGCGGCGACCCTTTGAAGGCCCTGGCCAAAATACTTGGTTACCTCCTCTGGGGTAAAACCCCCCAAAGCCCCATAGCCCGGATCTATAGATATATCAGGCGATAGGTCCGGGTTAAAGATGGGAACAATGTCCGAAAGATATTCTTTAACCATACCAGTGACGAAAATAAAAGATATATACTTATCAAGTTTATTAAATATAGCGTAAAAATCGCCCATCGCCTTAGTCAATAGCGCCTTTTCCTTCGGCTGATCCCCCAAGGCCTTAAAGGGCGAGTCATACTCATCGATCAGTATGGCCACCTTACGCCCGGAGTTTTCCGCTAATTTAATGATAAGACTAGATATCATCGCCTCGGGCGAAAGCTTAGGGTCAACCGCGAGGCCGAGCTCATTAGCTTTCCTTGCGATTTCGCGGCCTAAAGACGCCCATAATTCTTTGGCCCCTTTAGCGGAACTGGGCCTACTCATATCCAGGCGAATGACCGGGCGAGGGTGGAACTTTTCCTCAGCCAACCGACTATAAATGGCCAGCCCCTGGAAAAGCTCCCGCTTTTCCTTCGTGAACACGGCTTCTAAAGTGGATACGGTTAAGGATTTGCCAAAACCATGGGGTCGGGTGAAAAACCAAACTGGCCGCTCGCTGGCTATCATGGCCGCCAGATATGAAGTTTTATCCACGTAAGGGGATTTTTGGGCCATAATTTCTTCAAACGAATTAACGCCTACCGCTAGTTCGTAGCGTCTGTCCTCCATGCCGGACCTCCCATAATTTATATAATAGTACCGTATAAATTATTTAAGGTCAATAGCCGTTAGGCTCTGTTGGTTAAATCGCCCAACCAAAGGTTTAGGCCCCAGAAATTTTCGGCGCCCCAATGGCTATAGGCGCCCTTATGGCTATAGGCGTTAGAACCGGGCTGAGGAAAATAGCTGGATCCACCCTTTAAGCGTCCCCCAGGCGACCGGGGGTGGCCTTAAGGCGACCAGCCTTTAAAAACCCCCAAAAACCTTGGGGCTGGGGCTGGGACATCAATAACGGCCCAAAAATCGCTAGACCAAACGGTAACTAGCGAAAATCATTAATTATTTATCTTCGGATCCGGAAGAGACGCGAAGGGGGCGCGCGAGGGGTTAAAAAGGGGGACTGGCCTTATATTAGACTTAATACGAAGTTAAAATTAGCGCAATAATCTTTTAAATAGTAATATTACTTTTAAAATAATATTTTTCTGTTAAAACATTTTAATTAATATTGTAAATTGAATAAAAACGCCGTTTATTATATATTAGTATTTTTAATGCCTAATACTCTAATTTATACTCTATAAGTTGCTAAATAACTTGACATTCAGCCAAGCCGTAGGCCCAATTTAGGACTTAAAAGGGTCGCGAGGGTGGGCCAAGCCGCCGCCTTAAGCCGCGCGGACAGCGTAAAGGACGACCTGGTAACGCCTTTAAACTAATAACTTTACCCAGTTAAAAGTTTTTTTAACGAGCCCCTAACGCTCTTTTTTTGGCGCTTTTAAGCGAAGACTGGTAAAATATCGTCACTATTGTTTCGGAAAGCCTCTAGGGGGGTCCTTGGCCCCTTGGCTTTTTGAGACCTTAATGAGAATTAAGCTTGGATAACATTGATCTTTTTTACTAGCTACCAGACGCGCTTCTTTGGTGGCCTCACTAGTTAGCTTATTAGATTTTTAACCGGCTCTCGCTTTAAGGCTTTGGCTAAACCATTGGCTTGGGGCGAAAAACGCAAAGAGCGAAGTTTAAATATTTTTCCCCCAATCGATTAAGCCTTAGATGAGCTAAGGGTGGGGGTAAACATAAACAGCCTTTAGTTAAAGGCTAAATTGACTAAAGTAAAGAAAGGATACGCCTTTTAAAAATGGGTCAATCAAAGGTTAAAAGCCCTTTTTTGGTTTAACGGGGCTAAGAGCCTATCTGGCTAACCCCCTTAGCCAGTGACCCGGCGCGTAAGGAATCGTATGAGTTTTAGTTCGAAAGAAATAATCGCCCTCGCTGACCAATACCTTTTGGGCAACGTCTCCCGGGTCCCTTTGGTTTTGGTGAAAGGCCAGGGCTCCAAGGTTTGGGACGCGGAAGGTCGGGAGTACCTGGACTTTATCGCCGGGGTGGCCACCTGCGCCTTTGGGCACTCGCCCGCTTTTATGGCCGATATTCTGGCGGAACAGGCCAGAAAGTTGGTCCACGTCTCCAATATCTTCTATAACGAGCCCCAGGTCTTATTGGCCGAGCGGTTAGTTAAAGCCTCGGGGTTATCCAAGGCCTTTTTCTCCAATTCGGGGGCGGAGGCCAATGAGGCGGCCCTTAAAATGGCCCGGAAATACTCCCATGACCGTTATGGGGCTGGTCGGCACGTCATTGTCTCGGCTTTGGACTCCTTCCATGGCCGGACCATGGGGGCCATCTCGGCCACGGGCCAAACCCGCTTCCACCAAGGGTTTGAGCCTATGCTCCCGGGCTTTAAGTTTGTGAGGTTTGGGGATGTCGCGGCCTTAAAAGAGGCTTTGACCCCGGACGTTTGCGCGGTCCTACTTGAGCCCATCCAAGGCGAGGGCGGGGTTAACATCCCGCCCGCCGATTATTTTTCCGAGACGGCCAAGCTTTGCCAGAGTAAGGATATTCTCCTTATTTTAGACGAGGTCCAAACCGGTTTAGGCCGGACGGGCCAAGACTTCGCTTTTCGGCACTTTAACGTTAAACCGGACATCTTGACCTTAGGTAAGGCTTTGGGCTCAGGTTACCCGGTGGGGGCCACCCTCTCGGCCGCGGAGCCTTCCAAAGCCTTATCCCCGGGGACCCATTCCTCCACCGTGGGCGGGGCCCCCTTGGCCATGACCATTAGCCTAGAATTGGTTAATCGGATCTTGGAGCCGTCCTTTTTAGCCGAAGTGGCCCAAAAGGGGGTTTTCTTTAAAAAGAGCTTAGAGGATCTTAAGGCGGCTAGACCTAAGGACATCTTGGACGTCCGGGGGTTAGGCCTAATCTTGGGCTTGTCTTTAAACCGCCCCTCCGGGCCAGTGGTCGCCGCCTTACGGGATTTGGGCTTTTTAGTCAACGCGGCCAGCCCGACCATTTTGCGTTTTGTCCCGCCCTTAACCGTGACTAACGATGAGATTAGCCAATTGACCCAAGGCCTTCTGGACGCTTTGGACCGGAGCGCCGCTTAGAAGGATATTAGCCAATGACTAGGCATTACATCACCTTTCGGGATCTGTCCAAAGAAGAGTATGAGGCTGTCTTCCAAAGGGCGGCCCATCTAAAAAAAGCCCGGCGCGAGGGCCGGTACCATTTCCCGCATTTAGCCGGTCGCTCGGTGGGCATGATTTTTAACAAAAACTCCACCCGCACCCGGGTCAGTTTTGAGAGCGCCATCACCGAGCTCGGCGGTCACGCCATTGTTTTAGCCGCCTCCGAGACTCAGATCTCTCGGGGCGAGGCCCCCTCGCACACGGCTCGGGTTTTATCGCGCTACCTTTCGGCTCTAGTCATCCGCACTTATGAGGAAACGGAGTTAACCGATCTCGCGGCCCACGCCACCATCCCCATTATCAATGGGTTAACCAACCAAAGGCACCCCTGCCAGGTCTTAACCGACGTTTTCACCTTGGTGGAGACTTTAGAGGCCGAAAAGCTGGAGGACCAGATCGTGGCCTGGATCGGCGATGGTCACAACATGGCCAACACCTGGTTGGAGGCGGCGGCGGTCTTTGGTTTTGGGCTCCATTTGGCTTGCCCCCAAGGCTACCAGCCGGATAAGGCCATTTTAGCCAAAGCCCAAGCCGATAACCCGAAAATTAAGCTCTTTGACTCGCCCCTGGAGGCCGTTAAAGGCGCCCGGGCCGTTAACACCGACGTTTTCACCTCTATGGGCCAAGAAAAGGAGATTAAACAACGGTTAAAAGACTTCGCTGGCTATCAAGTGACTAAAGAGCTGATGGCCAAAGCCGCGCCCCAGGCGATTTTTCTCCATTGTCTGCCAGCCCATATTGGGGAGGAAGTCACTGAGGAAGTTTTGGAAAGCCCGGCCTCTTTGGTCTTTGAGGAAGCGGAAAACCGGCTCCACGCCCAAAAGGCCCTTTTGGAGTTTTTAATCCCTAGTCTTTAGCCCTTTTGGGCCCCTAAACTAGACCTGGCCCTTGGCCCTTTTTTCGCGGAGTTTCCATGATTCTCAAGTTTGACGCCCTAGTCATTGGCTCGGGCATCGCGGGTCTTAGTTTCGCTTTAAAGGCGGCCCGGTTTGGGCAAGTGGGCTTAATCGCCAAACGCTCCTTAACGGACACCAACACCAACTTGGCCCAAGGGGGCATCGCCGCGGTCCTGGGTCAAGACGATCTACTGGAGTTCCACGTTAAGGACACCTTGGCCTCGGGGGCGGGCTTAAGCCACTTAGACACCGTGGAGGCCGTGGTCGAGGCGGGGCCCCGGATGATCCAGGAGCTTAAGGAAATCGGCGTCCCCTTCACGGCCCAAGTCGATCACCCGGACTCCCCGGAGTTGGGCCGCGAGGGGGGCCATAGCCACCGCCGCATTATCCACGCCAAAGACATGACTGGCCAGACCGTCCAAAAGGTCTTGGTGGAAAAGGCCTTAGCCAACCCCAACATCACCATTTTTGACCATTTTCTGGCCTTGGATCTTTTGCAAGAAAAAGACCCCCAAGGCCAGATGCGGGTGACTGGGGCTTGGGTTTTAAACGTTGAGAAAGGCGAGGTCTCTTACCTCATCGCCAAAGTCACGGTCATGGCCACCGGCGGCTCGGGCAAAGTCTACCTGTACACCACTAACCCGGACGGGGCCTCGGGCGATGGTTTGGCCATGGGCTGGCGAGCCGGGGCCGATGTCGCCAACATGGAGTTTGTCCAATTCCATCCCACCTGCCTTTTCCATCCCCAACTCCATAACTTTTTAATTTCCGAAGCCGTCCGCGGGGAGGGCGGTCGCCTCATTAATAGCGAAGGCCAGCCCATCATGAGTAACCATCCTTTAGGGGACTTGGCCCGACGGGATGAGGTGGCCATGGCCATTGACACGGAAATGAAAAGGTCCGGGGCGGACAACGTCTTTTTAGACATCTCCCATCGGAGCCCTGACTTTATTATTGACCGGTTCCCCAAGATTTACGCCACCTGTCTGTCTTTGGGCTTGGATATAACTAAAGAGCCCATCCCAGTGGTCCCAGCGGCCCATTACCAGTGCGGCGGGTTACTCGTCGATCTTAATGGGCGGACCACCAGACCCGGGTTATACGCCATTGGGGAAGTGGCGGCCACCGGTCTCCATGGGGCCAACCGCCTAGCCTCCAACAGCTTATTGGAAGCCTTGGTCATGGCCGATCGGGCCGCTTTAGCGGCCAAAGAAGAGATTTTGGCCTTAGACTACCCCAAACTGACCGAGCCCTATAGCCCCTGGCCGGGCGGTCGGTTAGGGACCGCCCCGGCGGAGGCGGTTTTAATCACCCAGAGTTGGGATGAGATTCGCCGCTTTATGTGGAATTACGTGGGCATTGTCCGCTCGGATCAGCGTTTGACCATGGCCGCGAAAAGGTTGGCCTTGGTTAAAGGCGAGATTGACGAGTTTTTCCGAAACTTTGAGGTGGATGGGGACTTGGTGGAAGTGCGGAATATCGCCGTGGTGGCCGATTTGATCATCCGCTCGGCCTCTTTAAGAAAAGAGAGTCGAGGGCTCCATTTTTCTTTGTCTTGGCCACTTAAGGATGACGCCCACTTCTTAAAAGACACGGTCCTAACTAACTCCGAGCCCCTCCTCTTTCCGGGACTGGTGGCATGAAACTATCGGGTTTACGCCCTGGTAAAAAGAAAGCCCTTTTAGGCGCTCTTAGCCTCATTCTCGTTTTAACCGCTGGCTGGTTTTATTACCAGGCGGAAAAAGCAAAGGCCGAGCGCCATCAAGAAGAGCTCTTCCAAAGCGCCTTAGCCGCGGTTCGCGGCGAGGTTAGGGCCGAGGAAAACTTTGAGCCCCGCTCCTTTGGCCCTCCCCCCACGGAAACGACCCCTGAGACCGATAAGCTGTGGCGCGGGGCCACGGCTTTTAGTAAAAAACGCTTCCACGAGGCCATTAACCTCTGGGATGACCTTTTAAAGACCCGCGCCGGGGTTAAAGACTTAGAGGCCTTAGCGGCGGCGGCCCATCTCCGGGAGAAGAACTATAGCCTCGCGGCCCAAAAGTACCGCGCAATCTTGGCCAAAAAAGAGCCCGGGGCCAACCCCCAGTTAGCCCAGGTTAAAGCCGCCCAGGATGAGCTGGGTTTAAGCTTAGCCCTCTTCCACTTACGGGATTACCCCTTAGCCCTTAAAGCCGCCGAAAACGCCTACAATTTTCGGCTCAAGAGGTTTGGGCCCTTTCACCGGGAAACGCTCTCCAGCGCCAATATCTTAGCCTCGTCTTTAATGGGCTTACAAGACAACGCCAAAGCCTTGGAGTTATTAAAGACGGTTACCGATGG
>JAISRZ010000064.1 GCA_031273455.1 Deltaproteobacteria bacterium
GCGTACACAACTTGATCATCCATCCAAGATAGGTACTCTTTAAGGGTTTTTGGGTCAGAAATCACTAGATTGTAACGATCCACAAATTGGGCGAAGCCTTGGTCGGCCTGGTAAAATGAATTTAGTCTAGGGTCCATTTCCACTACCTCTTTTAAAGAAGTTTTACCCTTATGAGCCCGACAAAAAGCCGTCATCCAGCAATGTAGGGGGTTGAGACAGATCACCCTTAGTAAGGACTTTGGGAGTTTTAAGGCGGAAACCAAGGCTAAACAAAATAACCCTCCTACAGAAAATGACGTTAGTCGAACCCATTTTAGACCTTAAAGATTTAGCCCTTCGCGCCTACTTCCAAAACCTCGCTAAGGCCCTTTAACCCCAGGCGAACTGGGCTTAAAGGCCACCTTTAAGGCCTAAGGAAAACGCCGGGAGCGGATACGACAGTTTAAGAAGGGGCTTTAACGACCAGCGATTCTAATTTTGGCCTCAAGACCTTGACCCTTAAGACGCTGGCCTTTAAGCGCGTTTTTTTTATTAAATTAGCAAGTTGTAAATTAGTATTTAGAGTCTTAGTGAGCTCTCATCGTCTTATCCTCTAAATTAGTGGTTATGGTTTAACGAAACTCATTAGGTTAAGCCCTTTCACCCCCGAATAGACGCCCAAGTGGATTTTTAGCTCCAGCTCTAGCCCCTAAGATCCCAAGAAAGCGCCGCCTATCGTCCCCGCCAGGGCTGGCCTACGGCTGACCCGCGGCCAATCCAGAGCCAATCCCGATCAATAGTCTATTCTTAGGGCCTATTCTTAGTGGCCTAGCCTTAGAGACTAGTCTTTAGGGTCTAGTCTTTAGGGATAGTCTTTAGGGGCCCAGTCTTAGGGAACTAAGGTTAGTTTTTTTTTGCGAAAAGTGGCTGATATTGTTACAATACTCGGGCGGCTGGCTTTTTAAAAAGGCCTTTCGCCGTCAACCCTAAACCCACAGCCATATATCTTCTTAAAGGGGACACGCCATGCGACCTCAACCCAAAACCACCGCCCAATTCGTCTGGGGCGTCACCAATCGCCCGGAGCTTGGCGAGATGTTCGGGGGGTTTTACACCGAGTTTTTGGGCAAGAGGATCTTAATTGACTGTGGGACCGTGACTGGGGCTAAAGACTTGGTTCAGCGGTTAAAGTCCATCTTAGGCGACAAAAGTCTCGATTTTGTCTTCTTAACCCACATCCACCTGGATCATTCGGGCGGGCTATCGGCTATCTTTAAAGCCTGGCCCCAAGCTAAAGCCGTGGTCCATGAAGACGCCATCCGGCACCTTATCTACCCGGCGAAACTCTGGCGGAGCACCAAAAGAGTCATGGGCGAGATGGCCGCCGTTTACGGGGAGCCAAGATCCGTGGACGATGAGCGCCTTATTCCCCACACGGCTTTTTCGCATCCCGGGATTCAGGTCATTGAGACCCCGGGGCACGCGGCCCACCATTTAAGCTACCGTTTGGGTTTGACCCTTTTCTGTGGGGAAGCGGTGGGTTGCCCTTACGCCTGGGGAGCCAACTTCCATTCCCGGCCCGCCACCCCGCCCCTATATTACCCGGAATTGACCTTCCATTCCTTAAACCTCCTTTTAAAAGAGCCGGCTAAAGAAGCTTACTTCGCCCATACCCATGAGCGAGGCCCCTTAATGGAAACCATCCTAGCTTACCGGAGGCAGTTAACCTTCTGGGACCAGTTCCTCTTCCCTAAATGGAGCGAAATGACGCCCGAGACGGACAAAAAGGCTTATATTAGCCAGCTCACCGATGAGCTCTTTGAGATAGACCCGGAGCTTAAACCCCTCTTGTCTTTGGAAAGCCAGCCCCTGGAAACGGAAAAATACTTTATGCGTAATTCGGTTTTGGGGTTCTTCACCCACTATGACACGCGGAAAGCCGAGGAAGAAGGCCAAAAACCCCCTAATTTTAGGGTCTAGGGCGCTTTTTTAACCAAGACTCTTAAAAAAACTAGTAATTTCAATAGGTTACGCTTAATCTTTATTCCCCTTGACAAATCGGTCCATAACCAGTATAGTCCCCGATTGCGCAAAGCGATGGTGCCGAGGTAGCTCAGTCGGTAGAGCACTGGACTGAAAATCCGGGTGTCGGCGGTCCGAGTCCGTCCCTCGGCACCACTAGCTTACGCTCTTCCCTTTGAAGACGCCTTGATTCTCCGGCCTTAAACCGTTGACCCGCCTAATATTTCCAGTCAAATAATTCTCCATAAACCCTGGCCAGCGCGTTTTCCCGCTTATCTTCTAATAGGCAAAAACGATATTTTTTTCGGTAAAGAAATAGTCTTTTACTATGTTTTAGTGGTGTTTTAAGATTTTTGGAAGTTTTTAAAAGTAAATATTGGCTTATAATTAGTTAATCACAGATTAAAAGAATTTAAAATACTATTTTTTTGAATTTTAACACATATAAAATTAAATTTTTTTACAAAACAGCTACCATCTCCAAAACCAGAACCCTGAAAATCCCTTGGTTTATCCCCTGGTTCTAGAGTTGGCTCCGGGCGCTCATATCCAACCGCCAGTCTAAACCTGACCTTCCGCCGCCCTTTACTAAAATCACCCAATATCCGCCTATATTCGCCCATAGGGAGATTGGTTGTGGTCTACATAATGAACCGCCTCCAGGTCTTTTCGTTCGCCCTGGGGCGTTACAGACCGCTTTTTGGGCCAAGATTGACTGGAAGGAGATCAGGCGGACGATCTCCAGAGATGATCAAGATTACGTGGTCTAAACGCCGACCATAACCGATATCCCCGGCGTAACTAAGCTCATTAAGGCCATATTTTCCTATAAGAGCCATATTTCGGTTGTCTACGCCTTTTTTCGGGATCTTCTTCAAAAAATATAATTAAAGCCTATAACGTTTTTTTATGGCTTGGTATATGTTTAAGCATAAATTTTCAGAAACGCTCTCATTGATGTATAGTAATTTAGTTATATAAAGATTACTAAATAAACCTTAAGTCATATTTAATAATTATTTTTCATAAATTACTTTTCCTCATTATTGATTGTCCGATAAATCAAACCTACACTTGCTTTGAGTTCTGCTTTGAGTTCTTCGTATCTAGCGCTGGAAACCGTCAAAAAGTCAATTTTTTTTTTGGCGAATCAGTAGTTGAGATTTCTTTATATAGTCGTGTGGCCAGCCCCATTCTGGTGGCGCGCCACTGCATGAGATAACCCCTTGGGGAACCCCCACCGCAGACGCTCCCAGCTACGTAGACGAAAAATCATTTCACAAATATACGTTTGATAATTCCCTGATTTATTGCCTTTATATACGATTTTTACGATGTTTAAAGACTAATTAAATGTAAATTATTAGTTTTCAAGTTAAAATTATGATAACATTTATCATATAACAAGATGAATAGTAAAACCTTTACGCTGAGTAGTATCCCTGATTATTTTTTCCGCCCAGCTCTTTTACCTAATCTTTAATCAAAAATTACCAGCCAGCCTTCCTTCTCCCCGACGGAATCCAGATATTCGGCTAACTGACACCTCCATCGCTGAAAGGGTTAGTTGGTTTTTTACTGTAGCCTGGTCTGGTCTACCATGGTTTTGAATTACGAGCGTATTAAACCTCATCACCGCTGATGCGGTGAAGGCTTTCAGTAAAGTCAATTTAATTATAAATAAGAAAGCATCAGAACAATTACCCCTCCGCCGCATTGGAATATTCATCAGCTTTTTTCAGGAACTCTTCAAGCGGTACATCTTTGTAAAGGTTACTTCGCCATTCGGTATAATCAAACGGCTCACGTCGCAAAAGTGTGATGAACCGTTCCGCGTCAACAAGCCCGAGGCGCTCTGTCAGAACGCGCATACCCTCGTCTTTAACAATGGTATTACTTCGCATCAGCGTACTCCCTTAAAAAATCTATCGGATTCATAACGGCAATATCGGTAATATCGGTAATAGCTTTATTGAGAATTTTCTTGTCTGTCGTTAGGAAAACATTCGCTCCGATATGAATGGCGCAGGCAATGTGTGAAGCGTCCATTTGTCGCAATCCAAGTGACATAAGTTCTGCGGCTTTTGCCGAGATTTCTTTCGACAAAAAACAACTGTGGGTGGCGATTTTCTTCCAAGCCGCAATCTGATTTCTGACTTCTTTAAACGGATTTGCCGCATTCTCATAATCAAGGACGAACGACCAACATAGTTCCAACTCGCCAGAACGGATTTGTTCTTGAACGTGGAACTTCGCGTCAGTTTCCAAGCGGATTATGACTGACGTTTGACGACGTTTGCTCGTCAAACGGGCGGTTATAACAACAGTTATCAAGATATACTTTCACTAGCGAACCACAAATATTTTGTATTTAAATAAACAAAACAATTAAAAAAGTAGTTTAAAAAACTATTAACAACAATCAAGAGTTTAGCAATGAATAAATAGCAAAAAATTTTTTGTTATATTTTATATATAAAAACTTTTTATATATTTATTTTTCTAAATTTGATTAAATAACTAATATTCTTTGGCATTAAATAATTTTAACGTTATTTAACGGCAAACAATCATGAATTTTTTATATAAATAAAGAAGTATTTGTTGATATTATACAACTATTTGTTGTATATAAAATAAATTAAATGTTGTTGTTTGTTATTTTTTACAATCATTTTATTGTCGTACGTTTTTTTGTATTTAATTGTTTTTGACGCTATTTTTAGGTCTGGAATGGTTTCATTAAATACAGCAACTACGTCAGCCAAGACTAGGTTAGACGCTGAGTCCTACACACGCCTTTATGCCCTACTATACCGCAATTAAAAGACAAAACCAACACCAAAAAATAAGACAAACATTTTTCATGAAGAGTTGACAACATCCAGGCTTTCAAGTAAATTATCAAACGAAAATTTTGACTAATTATGAAAAGCTTTCCATAAGCCAACGATGTAATCTCTGGCACAAGCCATTAATGTTATTATCTAAATCCTCCTCGAACATCCAACGCTTCACTCCATCTGCACCCTCGCAAGCCTTTGGATTAATGGCTTCAAAGTTCCGCTTAAGCACTTCCGGAGTTAATCTATGAAAAAGGGCTGTAAATCTGGCATTTTTATCCCTTTTCGCCGCTTCACGCACACGATCAATCCAATTTGACACACAAGTTACTGACGCCCCGGTCAGCTCATCACTTCCGGAATCATCGAGATGTCTTATCCAGCTCTGCGTCTGGGGTGTGTTAGTCTCAATCATGTTCTCCTCCTGTGCCCTCCTTCCCTCCACGACCTCCGCCCTCAACCACTGGTTGTTCGGCCGCTTACACGGTACTATGAAGGCATCCGACTTCTCCGAATCGAACATATGGGGATTACGCTTTTGGCTTGCCCCATCGTCCACAAAGGTCCATTTTCCTTCAAGGAAACTCGGAGATCTCACTGCTCCTGTAACTAGATCTTCCACCATGCCAGGTTCTCTGACGTCGCGGGACCCCCAAAAGGCTCGCGTATAACGCCTCCTGAGATATTGCCTTCCACATATATAGACTGCGTTGGCGTCCCGATTTAAATTATTTCGCCGCTCAATTAGCCGGCCTGGTTTTCCACTACTAACGCTTCACCGCCCCCCTCGCGGGACAATTTCGCCAACTATGGGCTTGATAAGCGGCACATAGCTCGTGGTTGATGTGGTTCGCTACTCCTTTCATACTAGGGACTTGCCCCCCTCAGAGAGGGCTCACCCACGGTCTAATTCAGTTTATGCAGTCGCTTCCCATAAAAAATATAATTAAATTACAATTTATTTTATTCAATTTTTCTTAGAATTCCATACTCATTATCATATAAATTAATAAAATTAAATCTAGAATCAACTACCTTTTTATCATAAATTCTTTTAATTATTCTTTTAAACTTATCACGAGAATAATTTGTATAGTAAAATATAGTGATTATATAATCTAAATTTGTATCAAATATATTTTGTAGCATTTCAATATCAGTTATACCTAAAGAATGACCAACAATATAAATATTATTGTTAATGCTTTTGTTTTCAAGTTTTCGTAGGAATTCTTGAAAAACTCTCATGGTTGAATAATCATGTCGTTGATCAAATTTCTGAAATTTATCAAACACTTCATCTGTATTGTATTTCATTTCAATATTTTGCGTACCTAAAACTAATTTTGTTGAATTATGTCTATTATTAATTATATCAGTTGCCTTACCATGAATATAAATATAATTAAACTTAGTGTTGATATTTTGCTTTATAAAACTTTTTTCATATAATTTATTAAACGTAGGAGTGTAATTAAAGCTAATGACATAAATATCTTCTGTATGATCTTTTTGTATATGTTGTATAAAATTGCTATTTAATTCTATATTTTTTACAGCATTTATTTCATTATCAATTATATAACTGCAGTATATTTCAAATGCTTGAGTAAAATTACGTAATTCTTTATACATTATTTCATAAAAATCGTGATTTTTTTCTCTTTTTATGTAATTTTTTCCGTATATTCCGGAAACATTAACAATACCTAAGAGACAACCTGAGGCCCAATTTTTATCCGCTTTATAAAAATTATTGATACATTCGTGTAAAATTGATTTCAAAGATATCTTAGCCCGAGCAGTATACAAGGGATCGTTTAAGAAATCAATAATTTCATTATCGAATTGACATAAAATATCATATAAAAGTATTTCAAAATCTATCCAAGTATCATTAATAACATTACTATAATCACTAATAATACCTTTAAAGTGTAAAATTCTACTAAAAATTAAGTACCATAGATTTGAACTTATTAAATTATAAAATTTATCTCTAAAAATATCATCATATTGACTTTTATCGTTTTGTTCTAAAAAATTAGTACAAAAACGTATAAAATCAGTATATTTAGTCTCTAGTCCGTGAGCCAGATCAAATCCATTACCTAGAATAATAACGTTCATAGTAAAACCTATTTCGATTTAAAAGTATATAATATCAAAAACCCTAGCCTTTTAAGCTTAAGCCCCCTGCCCCCGAATTTTAACCTCCCGCAACTCCAGATTAAAGACGCTCTCAAACTTCTTGGAGATCCGACTAAGACGGGATATTTCATCGCGAATAGTGGCCCCGGGCAGAGTCCAAATGATGATGTCCGCCTTATCGCGCTGGATGGAAAACTCCACCCTGGATATACCCCCCTGCCGCCGGGATTCCAGAAGCTCGGCCATTTCCACGGCCAACCCCAAAGCCTCGTAGTGACGAAAGTCCAATAGCTCCGACTTTTCATAGAGATCCATGATTTCCGCGGCCCGCTTCTTGCCAGCCCCCCGGTGGACTAAAGCCAGAAAAGCCATTAGGTCTATCTCATCTTCGTCAAAGCCTAAAAGAGTGGAGTTCTTAATCACGTACCAGCTATGAACCTGATGTTGCTCATAGGACAAAAACTTTCCCACGTCATGGACTATGGCCCCTAAGAACAGAAGCTCCCGATCGATATCGGAATGTTTTAAAAGCCCGGCTTTGACTAAAGCGTCATAGATCAAAGTCGCGAGTTTTCCCACGGTTTCCCCATGCTCCTCGTCAAATAAACAGCGGCGGCCCAATTGGCGGACGCTCTTTTCCCGATCGTTCAGTTCGCCGCCAGGCTGGTATTTAACGATAAACTCATAGACTAAACCCTGCTTTAAGCCGTAATCCAGGGCTTCCAAGGTCTGAACGCCCAGCTCAGTCAAAATGGCCTCAGCGATGGCGCAGCCGGCCACGATGATGGGGGCTTTTTCCCGATCTAGGCCCTTAACCTTTTTCCGCTCCTCTAAGTCCATGGCCCCTAGCCACAACCCCAAATCGGTCAACTCCTTAGTTGGCAAGGGGTTAAACTTCTGGAGCTTTTCGTCCCGGCCTAAACGCTTAGCCTGGACCCGGGCCAGGTTCTCTATGGTCCCCGCGCAGCCGTAGCAGATTTTTAGCTCATACCGCTGGACCTTTTCCTTAAACAAGCGGACGCGATCGGCCACGTAAAGGACCATGGACCGGTAAAGCTCTTTGGAGACCTGGCCCGAGTGGTTTTTAACGTCAAAACGATCGGCGATCCTGGCCCCGCCTAAGGGCAAAGAGTCGAGCTCCAACTCGCCTTGGGGGGTTTTAACGATCATCTCGGCGCTCCCGCCGCCAATATCCAAGATCAAACAGGGGTCGTTCTGGGAAAGGTTAATGTTATGGGCCACCCCCAGGTAAACTAAACGGGCCTCCTCTAAGCCCGGGATGACCTTAAGCTCTAACCCCAGCTCCTTATAGACCTTCTTTAAAAACTCCTCGCGGTTGTCCGCCTGACGTAAGGCGGAGGTGGCCACGGCCCGAATGTAGTCGGCCTCGAAGAACCCAGCGGTCTCCTTCATGCTCTTTAAAGCCTGAAAGGTCCGGTCCATGGCCTCTTTGGTCAGAACGTGGTTTTTAAAAGACCCATCGCCTAAGTTAACCGGGATCTTTTCCTGCTTTAAAATGACGTGGGACCCGTCTTCCTCCAGACGGACGATAACCAGCCGAACCGAGTTGGTCCCCAAGTCCATTAAAGCCCCGACTGGGCGTTTGTCAGACATTAGAAACGACCCAGCGGCTTAATAGCCTTTATCAAACTGTCTTTAGGGTCAGTTAACGCCGTCATTGGATTAGCCGCGAGCCGAAAACACACTCTTAATTCCCCCTATTTTTTCGCCTAACTTCTTTAAGTCGATAACCCCTTAATGAGCCCCGAAAGGATTCACCTAAATCTAAAACCCCTAAAGTATACCCACAAACCCGCTTTCGCGCAAGAAGCGAGATAACCTCTGTCTTAAGCCTTCAATCAATAGGCTAATCTAAGGCTAAGGCCACTAAGCTCCAAGGTTTAGCCGTCAAGCGCCCAGCGACCTATTTTAAGGCGAAGAGCGATTTGTGGATTGTAAAATTAATAGTTTGACAACTTAAAAAGCGGGAAAGCGAACGGCGGATAGTGGCGAAAGGCGGCTAAAGCTTAAAACTTACGCCTAAGAGGGCTTGGTTGACCCTCTGGCCTAGCCAAAAGCTAAAAGATCCCGCCGCGAGCTTAGGCCTTAAGGGGCTTCAAGCTTTAGCTGGGGCCAGGGGCTCAGCGACCTTCAAAGGTTAATGGACGCGGCTAGGTCTGACCTAGGGCCTGAACTAGGGTCTAACCTAGGGGGGCCACCCCAGTCTTTCGCGGTCCCCATCTTCTCGGGATCTTACCCCAGCCTCCTGACCTTACGGCCTTTTAGGCTTCTTCGTCTTTAGAGGCGCCCTTCTCTGGGGCCGCAAAGTCCCGGGTCGTTTCCAGCATGATGGCTTGAGAGTCGATGACTTCCTTCGTGGGGGTCAAAGCCACATAGGAACCGTCTGGCTTTAGCTCGTAGGCGTTGTGGTTGTCCGTCAAATGGACTATCAAGATGTCGTGAAAGATCATTTCCTTTAATGTCGGGTTTAAGATGGGGGCCAAGACCTCGATCCGACGGTCCAGGTTCCGGGGCATGAGGTCCGCGCTCCCAATAAACATCTCCGATTGGCCCTGGTTATGGAAGTAGAGGACCCGAGCGTGCTCCAAAAACCGCCCCACAATGGAGGTCACCGAGATGGTCGGGCTTAAGGTCGGCTCCCCGGGCCTTAAGCAGCAGACCCCCCTCACCTGTAGCCTAATGATAACCCCAGCTTGGGAGGCCCGATACAAAGCCTCAATAATCTCCGGATCGCTTAGCTGGTTGACCTTCATGGCGATAAAACCGCCGCCTTGGGCCTTATGGGCGGCGATCTCCCGATCTATCCGGGCGATGATCTCTTTCCGGGTAGTCACGGGGCTAACCAAGAGACGCTCGTACTTTTCGATGTAGGCCATGCCAGTCATGACGTTAAAGAGCTGGACCACGTCCCGGCCAATGGACTGGTTGGCCGTTAACAAACCCATGTCCGTGTAGATCCGAGCCGTTATGGGGTTGTAGTTGCCCGTCCCAATGTGGACATAGCTCTTTAAGCCCTCATCCTCCTGCCGGATAACCAAGCACAGTTTGGCGTGGATCTTCATGCCCACAAGGCCGTAGACCACGTTGATGCCCGCGTCCTCCAAGGCTCGGGCCCAGTTGATGTTCCGCATCTCATCGAACCTGGCTTTAAGCTCCACCACCGCGGTCACCTGTTTATCGGCCCTTCTAGCCTCAATTAAGGCGTTAATTAAGGTGGAATCGTCGCCGGTCCGGTACAGGGTCTGCTTAATGGCTTTAACCTTCGGGTCCCCAGCGGCTTGGGCGATAAAGTCCAAAACCGGCCGAAAGCTATCGTAGGGATGGTAGAGGAAGACGTCGGTTTTATTGAGGATCTTAAAAAAATCGTGGCTCTTTTTTAAGACTTTGGGCCGCTGGCTCCGAAAGGTCGGGAACCTTAACTTGGGGATGTCTAACCCGGAGATGATGTCCAAGTGCTCCCCGCCCAGGCGGTTTTTTAAGACGTAATGCTGCCAGCTCTCCACGTCAAAGCTTTTAACCAACTGCTCCACCAACCGGCAAGGGGCGTCGGCCATGGTCTCCAATTTAACCACTTCCCCAAAGCGCCGTTGGTGGACCAGATCCCGCACGGCCACCAATAGGTCGTCGGCCTCGTCCTCCTCAATCTCGATATCCGTGTTCCGGGTGATCCGAAAGAGGGTGTGGGCTCTCACCTCATAACCGGGGAAGAGGTCTTTTAGATGGTGGCCAATTAAGATATCCAAAGGTAGGATCTTCACCCCGGCCGAGGAGAACTTGGGCCGTAAAGTCTGACGGATGAGGTGGCCATGCTCCACCGGGAGGCAGATAAACTTGGGGAGGTTATCGGGTATCTTGACGCGAGCCTGGTAAAGCTTACCGGCTTTGTCCGAAAGCTGGATAAAAAGGTTAAGGCTCCCGCTGGAGACCTGGGGGAAAGGGCGCCCTTTGTCTAAAGCTTGGGGGGTTAAGATAGGAAAGATATCCTTTTGGAAGTGCTCGGTTAAAGCGGCTTTCTCGTCCCGGCTTAAATTCTGGTACCCAATGAACTTGAGCCCTTGGGCGAAGAGGGCGGGCTTTAAAGTTTTCTTCCAGAGCTCGCCCGCCTCCTGTAACAAGCTCACCACCACCCGGCGGACCCGAACGAGCTGCTCAGTGGCCGATAAACCGTCCGGGGAGACCTGGCCCACGCCTAACTTCCGTTGCCGGGTCAGCCCAGCCACCCGGACCATGAAGAATTCCTCGAGGTTATTGTAGAAAATGGATAGAAACCTCACCCGCTCCAACAGCGGGTTGGTATCGTCATGAGCCTCTAATAAGACCTTCCGGTTAAACTCCAACCAATTAAGCTCGCGGTTAAAAAAGATAGAGCCTGGACTAGCTTTCTCCGGGTCGCTTTTAACTCTTTTCCGGCCTTTAGTCTGTTTTTTCTCGACCATATATTCCCCAGGACAAAAGACGAGCCCCTAAAACTCTGGACGTAAAACAAAAAGAAGATGATTCAATCTAGAACTAGAATGTCAAATCGATGTCAAATGTTTGTAAAACTTTTGTCATAAACTTTTAAAAGAGGCTTAATATTTTTAAAATCATCCTCCCCGCGACCCTACCTTGGGCCGGGAACTCTTATGTTTAATGAGATTCAAAATCTGATTATATCAGATATTCCGCCAAATACTCGGGTCTTTTTCGATTTTTTTCGGCCCCTGTCAGGAAAAAAACGGGACGGTTAGGGATCTTATTGTTCTTAAAGGGTTTAACGGCCCCGCTAAGAGTCAAACCTTAAAACCGAGGATTCCTACGTAGGACTTTAGCTAGAACTAGCTTAGGCGAAAAGAGACGGGCGGATCAAGAGGATAAAATAAGTAGTTTTAAGTAATTTACACTATAAAAGCGGTTAATAATAAATATTATAGTAAATTAAGCTTTTAATCACCTTCAGCTCTACGACTCCCAGACGCTTAAGCCGAAAATCTAAAAGACGCCGGACTTTAAACCCAGTTGGCCTTTGGCCCCATGAACGCGGTCGCGACGGAACGCCTAAGGCCCCTTTGGTCAGTATAAGCCAGGCTCGAGCCAAGGGCCAAAAGTCTTGGTCTCGGGCCTTTAGATGGTCCAGGTTGTCTGGGAGGATTTGGGTGGTTAAAGGGCGCTCCAGGTTGTCTGGGGGATTTGGGTGGCTAAAGGGCGCTCCAGGTTGTATGGGAGGATTTGGGTGATTAAAGGGTGGTCTTAGACGTTAAAAATGAGCCGCGAGGCGGTCTTGTGGGCTAAAGGGGTCTTTAGCCGTAAAGCGGTCTTGGCTGGGTCTAGGGGCGCGGTCGTTCTGCGGAACTTGGGGCGATCTTGGCGGTTAAAGGGGTCATAAGGCGCGCGGCGGTCTTAGGCGGTCCAGTCGATCTAAAAGCCCCGAGCCGGTCTAGATGGTCCAAGGAAGCTAGCCCCTACTCGCTTAAGGCCATTAGACTTTAATCACGGAACTCCGAGTGGGGGCGAAAGGGGCGCGAAGGTTCTCTAGGGAGCCTTCTGTCTTGAAGAGCCAAGGAAGGGTTAAGAGGGGCTTCTAACAGGCCCAAAAGCTCGGAAAAACGACCCGCCTTGGCCCGATAACTATTTCGGCTAACTTCAGCTAGGCTCTAACCCCAGACGACCTCATAGCCAGCTTTTTCGACTTCGGCCACGGTTGGCTCCAAGCCTAAGCCGTCCACGGTCAGATACCCACTCGCGAAGATGGAGTCCGCCGCCGCCAAGACATACTCGGTCTTCTGAGACAGATATTTCTCCCGCCCAGCGGCGCATCTAATCTCGGCTTTAGGCAGGGTCAACCGGGCCAGCCCCAAAACCTTCAGACAATACTCCGGGCTTAAGGGGGCCACGCCAAGAGCGGCCAAAGCCGTGCCCTCAATGGGCACGTAAAAGTTAATGGGCACCGAGGCTGGCTCTAAGGACCTAATGGCCATGAGCATATCGACCACATCGGACTTTTCTTCCCCTAAACCGACAATCCCCCCACAACAAAGCTCTAAACCCACGGACTTTAGGGTCCACAGGTTTTCCAAGCGCTCTTCCCAGGTGTGGGTGGAGCAGATACTGGGGTAATAACGGGCGCTGGAGTTGAGATTGTGGTTGATCCGGCTAACCCCAGCCTCCTTCAGCCTAAGGGCTTGAGAGCGGGTTAAAAGACCAATGGATAAACAAATAGGGGTGTCGGCCTCTTTTTTAACCAGCTCGATCCGTTGGCTAAAAGTCTCTATCTCATCGTCAGTGAACCTTAAGCCGCTAAAGGCCAGACAATGGCGAGTGACCCGACCCCTAGCCCCCAGCCGGGCCTTTTGCCGCAAATATTCCGCGTCAATCAGATTGTACTTGGGAACGCCCGCCTTAGAGTCGCGAGATTGGGCGCAGTAACGACAGTCCTCGCCACAATCGCCGTTTTTAAGGCTGGTGATCACCTGAATGGCCACCTGTCGGCCCCGGTAAGTCCGCCTAAGCGCGGAGACCGCTTGGTACAGGTCATCCAATTTCGCGTCCGAACAGTTTAAAACGGCCAGGGCTTCCTCGGAGGAAAGTTTTTGGCCGTTTAGGGCTCTACCGTTGATAATATCTAAACTTAAAACCATGTTTTACCGCGTATTCTCCACTAAATTAAAACCAATCATCCAGGCTTTATCTTTGGGACAAAACAAATGAAGGGGAACTATAGCGTAAAAATGAGGATAAAGAAAGGGTTGAGAGGGGTTAACGCGGAAGGCGGGAAAGCGTCTCTATACCAGGGGTCCAGCGGTAAAACATCGTTAGGCGCCGCCAAATCAGCTCGTTAAGGTCATGAGGTTATCGGGTGAAGCTATTGAGGCTGAGATCGCGTATAGTTTGGATTCCCCTAGCAGACCCGATGGGCGGAACCCCTAACGGTTATCCCGCTGGAGACCTTTTCCGAGCCGATAGTCAGGCTCCAGCTTTCGCGGCCAATGGACTTTACGGCTTCAGCGCGCGCAAGGCGATAAGTCAGAGCGCCTAGCGCGTAAGTCTCCGAGCTACTGACTTTTTTGCCCCGCCATAAGAGCCCTTAAAGCGATGGACAAGGGAGGCGGAATTTTCGAGCCCTTGGATTCCGGATTGTTTTCCGGATCCAGCTTTAAGACAGGTTTCCCCGCGATCTCGCTGGCCACGGTTAAGGCTAAAGACTCAAAGGCCGTTAAATCGACCGCTTGCTCAAACCGATAGGCGTCGCTGAGGCTAAAAGCTAACTCCACAAACCCTTGATAACGGGGATTGGTTAAGATAGAGGCTAACTCGGGATAATAAAGACATCTTTCCGCTAAACGAGCCTTGACCGTCCGGCGTTTAGTCTTCCCGTTTTGCTTCAGGATAGCTTCCGTAACCCCGGCTTTGACCGCCTCGGCTATCAATTGGCCAATTTTAGTGTGTCCGCCAGAGTAGTTGACGCTTTTACCCTCCCCGCTAACCACGATGACCGTGTCCGTCCCGGTCCCAGTGGCCGGGTTTTCTAGACCAGTCTGGACGCTACGGATATCCATCTCCCAAAGGGCGGCCGTTTTAGCCTCAGTGACGTAAATAATGGCGTTAGCCATGGCCCCTGGCGAAAGATGGCGGTTAGTGAGGACAATGATGTTGATGGTCCCAGGCTCAAAATAGGCCCCCACATCGCTCCCAGCCCTAATAGCGTTGCCCTCCACCCCAGCGGTGATCAGGGTGGTGACCGCCAGATCCTTATATTTTCTGGTGGTCACCACCAGATTGTTCAAATCCGCTCCGGTGCCCATGATCGAGGCTTTGGCTTTATCCAGCTTTAAGACGTCATAAATGGTGGTCTTGGGGCCTTCATAGCCTAATAAATGGTAAATAGGCCAGGTTGAGGAGGGGGAAAAGGAGTTGCCCACTGACTCAATTTCCTTTAACGCTCCGCTATTGGTGGAAATGATGTCCATAGGCCGCTTAAAGCGGATGAGTAAAGTGCGATGGACAAAATCCAATAGCCGGCTATCCACTATGGCGGCGCTCTCCACGTAGGGCATATCCAGTTTCAAAGGTTTGGCGGCGAGAACCTCCTGAGGTCTCACCAGATTCTCCACCTTCGCGAATTCATTGGGGTACAGGGTCCCAGCCAGCCAAGCCGCGAAGTAGGTCTGATAATCCTTAGCTTGATCGACTAGCCCATCGGGAAAATCAAAAACATCCCCATTTTTAATGGCGGGAGCGTTCCGATAGCCGCCACCCTTAAATAACTTCCCCAAAGCCTCTTTGTCCTTGGTCCTTATGACCACAACCGAGGGGTTTAATTTCCGAAAGGCCGCGCCGTTTACCTCAACCCATTCCAAGGCGCCCAAATCCGTGGGTAAAACGCCCCCAGCCTTTAAGATGATGGCGGCCAGAACCGAGCCGGTTCCCGCGACTTTAAGGCCGTTGGGGCTAGGCTCAACAAAAACCGTTGTTTTTAACTTATCTTGGGGTAATTTGGCGACTTTCTGGGCTAAAATCTCGGGTAAATCGGGATCTTCCTGAGCCGGGCCAGCGAAAACCGGTAAGGCTAACCCAATAACCAGAAGTAAAAGGGTCATGGCCAAAAGCTGTCGTTTCATAATGCGCCTATCAGTAACCGGGTCAGGATCGCGGCTTACGCGTATCAGGCCCAATTATCGGGTAAAGTCAGATTATTATTTTGTAATCTTCAATAAAATCATTTACTAAAACGCAATTAAACCATAAAAGGCGTTTAGCTTAATGACAACACCGCCCCATAAGCCACGGTGTATTGCGGTTTATCCAGAGCCTTAACCTCGGTTATCAACTCATCTTCTAAAGCCTTTGCCAAAGCCGCGTTAGTGGCCGGGCCGCCATCTAGCCAAACCCCTTCGTCTAGGTTATCGCGGTTCATCATGGCCCCGACCCTTCTGGCCACCGAGGAATGGAGGGCCTTAATGATATCGCCCTTAGCGGCCCCTTTAGCCATTAGGGAAACCATCTCGCTTTCCGCGAAAACCACGCAGGTGCTGTTTAAAGAAACGCTCTCTTTTGAGTCCTCGCTTAAACGGGAAAACTCGCTTAAAGGCGTGTCTAAAAGTCGGGCGGTCACCTCAAAAAAACGCCCGGTCCCAGCGGCGCACTTATCGTTCATCTTAAAGTCCGCCACCCGGCCTTGATCGTCTAGGTGGATGATCTTAATGTCTTGGCCCCCGATATTGACTATGACCCGAGCTTGACCCTCGCTTAACTTAAATAAGCCCACCGCGTTGGCCCGGATCTCATCGATCCGAATCTCGGCTAAACCGCAAAGACCCTTGCCATAACCCGTGGCCGCCACTTGACTGACCGCGTCAGATTTAAGGCCCAGTTCGCCTAAGCCTTGGTCTAATAGACTTTTAGCTAAAGCCTCTTGGCCTGGGGCGGTGGGCGTTTGGCCCCGCCAGACAATCTTCTCCCCTTCGGTTATGACCACCTTAATGGCGGCGCTCCCCAAATCAAAACCCGCTTTTATTGTCACCGGTCAATCCCCAGAAAGGCTATGCCTGAAAGCTTCCAGGCGGGTTAAAAGGTTTTGCCGGTCTTCAAGGGCGTAGTCCGTTTCCAACCGTAAAAACCTGAGTCCTTGATTTTTTAAAGTCATCTCAATGGTCGAGCTTTCGAGATCATAAGGATGACAACCCTTTAACACCACGAAGATCACGCCCACCAAGCCCGCCTCATTTCTTTGACCTAGGATGTTGTTAACCCGCCTTTCGTTATCCCCAAAGGTTGGGCACAAGGACCCTTGATGGTAGCGGCCAGCCATAGAGGCCAATAACCCGTGAATAGAGGTGTCCTCTAGGGGCCCAACCGGCGGGAAAATCCGCTCAGAGGAGCAAAGATCGTCCGCCACCACCCTTAAATGGGCCTCTTCGATCAGGATTGGGAGCTTATAGTTGGGATAAAAAATGGGCGAGCCCGCTAAAAAGACTTTCGGCCCGGTCGTAGCCGTTTGAGGGAGTTTATTAATTAGCTCAGTGACTTTTTGGGCCCATTGGTCCGGTAAATCGTAAAAAAGAGATCCTATGACCAGTAAGAACCAGATTAGACTTAACCGCCCCTCTTGCCGAGCTTTTTTCAGCTGGGTCACGGCCACAAAGACCCGAGCCAAAGCGCTTTCCGCCTCAAGTAGGTCTTTTCGAGCGATTTTCTGACGGCTTACGGTCTCTAACCATTCTTTTAACTTAATGACTTCACTTAGCCATTTAGACTGGCTTTCCGTCTCTTGCCGAAAGTGGGGCAGTTCCAAAAACTTGACCTCCCCCGGGCTAGGATCCACCATCTTTCGAGCTTCCCAGAACTTAACCACCCAGTCGCAGGTGGTGGGAATGACCCAAGGGGCTTTAAGCGCCGCCTTATCTATCTCCAGCTTGGTTAAAACGCCCTTAATAACCGGGCACATTAAAGCGGGCCAAGAGTAAGCCGCGAACGAGGCCTCAGCTAAAGACCCGCTAGCCACTTTAACGGGCTGATAACCCGCGGCGGCGATTAGCTCCAAAGGAACCTGGTTGCACAAAAGGTTTAAAACCGGTCGCCCCACCCGGGCCTCTATCTCCGCGGTTCCTCTAGCGGCAGTGATATCCAAAAAATAGTCGAGCTCCGCTTGGTAATCAGATCGGCTTTTTAGCCAAGATAGAAGCTCCTTTTCCTCGGCTAGAACTTTCTCAATGGTCTTCTTTAGTAAGCGGTCCCGCCGGTTTTCCGTATTATTCATGGCTAAAGACTAAGACCTTTCGTGTCCCATCTAGAAGAGGAATAAATGGTTAAACCAAAGAACTTTAAGCTTAAGGCACCGCTGGAGGGGCAAGCCTCGGCGCATCTTAAGCAATCCACGCACTCAATGGTCTGAACCTGGGCGATATCTTGATCGATCTTGGCCACGTCCATCTGACAGTTCCGGCGACAAGCCCCACAACCCACGCAAAAAGAGGGCTCTTTAACCAGCCTTAAGGCGGTTAAGGGCCTTAGAAAGTGGATTAAAGCCAATAGCGGGCAAAAGAGGCAGAAAAGACGATCTTTAAAAAAAGCCCCCACCATGGAGCTACCCGTGGCCATGACTAGGGCCACGGATACCCATAAAGTCACTTCGTTATCGAGGTTAATGGCTAGATACTTGGTCTCGCCAGCGAACAAAGGCAAGATGAGCTTACCTGGGCAGATGGAGCAAAAAGGCAAATACAAATCAGGCGGTAAAATCTTGGCTGTGATTAAAGGCGGGAGAACCACAATCATCCCTAAACAGAGGTATTTGATTGATCCTAAGCCCTTTTTAACGGTTGGGGTCAGATGTCTTTCCCTAATCCCAACTAGGTTTCTTAACCAGGACAACCAGTCTTGGATTAGCCCAAACGGGCAGATCCAGCCGCACCAAACCTTGCCAAGTAGCGCGACCAAAGCCACAAAGACCACGAACCAGCCTAAGGCCACCAAGATTTCCTTACCCGCGGCCAGACCCGCGAATAGGCCAAAACCAATGTAGCCTTGAAGGCCCATGAGGTAGCAAAACCCGCCGCAGCCCGGCACAAAGGGGCAAGCGAAACAGGGTAAGGCCGACCCGAGATGGATACCCACCCGGCCCCCGTACATCAAGATGGCGAAGGAGAGCCACTGGACGATATTTTTCAGCCGGATAATTCTCATGCCCCCTTAAACCTCCGGCCTTTTAGACCAACCAGCCCCACGGTCCCCAAAAGGGTCGCGCCCATGACCACTAACCCTTTCCCATAATCCAGCTGCCCGTAATAAGCTCGGTAGACTGGGAGGGAAAAGCTAACTTCCCCCGCCCCGTCATCGAGGTAAGCCACAAAGACCACATCCTTTTTCTTTTCCGTGTAACCCTTTTTAGCCAAGCTCTGGTTATGCGGGGAAGAGTATTCGTAAGTCTTTTGGTCCGCGCCGGGATAATTGGCCATGACCACCTGATCCTCAAACACCTTAACTAAGCTAGGTTTAGGCGAGATGCTCATTGCCAAAGGCGTTCCAGTCTGGGCTCGATAAAACCTTGGGCTATCGGCGAACCGCCAGGTTGGCCACGTTGGCGGGGCGTCAATTGGTCTAGCCTCAGGGTCAGGCAAGTTCGATTGGCCAAAGGTGGACAAGATGGTCTGGGCGTAGACTGGGGTGTCGCCAAGTTTTCCGCGAGCGAAGATATCGAGCCGGGCGCTGACGCCACTGTAGAACGAGATATCCCTTTGTTTGGGGCTCACGGCCTTCTGGAAGTAAGAGCCCTTCTGGTAACCGCGAATGGCCCCGGAGCGCTCGTAGGGGGACATGAGGAAAATAACTTCCAGATCGGTTAGCTCCTTTTGGCTTTCGACCATGAGGTTAAAGTTAACCTGGTGGCCACCGTCCGTGTTCATGCGGTAGTCGATTAAGCGCCACCAGATAAAGTCCCGCGAAAAGGCCCCAGCGGGATCAGTTACGGCCAGTAAGCCAAATATGAGGGCCAACCCTAGTAATCTAGCCATATCGCTCCAAAAAAAAATCCCGGACCACTTAATAGCGATCCGGGAGCCCTTTTTATCCTTGATCATGAGTCTCGCCCTTCTCTTCCCAAGAAGTGACGAAAGATATCCAGGCAGGTCTTCTGGCTCATTCCCTTTTTTCGCGGCCTTCCCATCTAGCGACAGTGACCATACATGGCGAAAAAAGTTTACGTCTTAACTGACGAAGGAACTTACAGCGATGGGCTCGCTCCCGCTTTTCACGGGATTCCCTATTCTCCTCCAAGCGACGCGTCTTCGCTCGGAAGCTCCTGGAACGGTAATTTATTTAAGTTCTAGTCTATATCCTCTCTATTAACGTCTTTAATTCATAAAAGAAGTTTAAACATAACCAATAAAGGCAATTTGTGTTTTTATTGACTCAATCCTTTATACTGGAAAACCGGCCAAAAAACAAGCTCTTTTCCCCGCCTAGTCGGCCTATAGGTTTAAGCCCCATGGACAAGGAAAAGAGCTTGGGTCAAACTAACTAATCGGGCCAAAAAGGCCCCCAAAGGCCCCTCCTCGGCCCTAACCGGGCCAAGGAGGCGTTGTTTATGGCCTTAGGCTTTAATGACCCGGCTAGGCCAAAAAATCGAGGCGCGGCTTCTAGAAGAAGCAATCCGTCCCGAGGTACATGCACCAGAAAAGCCTTTCCATCTTTTCCTGGTCAATCTCCCGGGGGTTAAAGAAGGTGCAGATGTCAGCTAAGGCTCTTTCCGTGACTAGGCTAAGATTGGCCCTAAAGTCAGGTTCCTGAACCCCAAAATCCTTTAGGGTATAGGGGATGTTGACCTTACGATTCAGATCCCTAATGGCTTGGACCAGACTGTCGCAGAGGGCTTGGTCAGTGAAGCCGGTCAACCTTAAATGCCGGGCGATATTGGCGAACCGGGTTAAAGACACCGGGTCTTTGGAGTTGTAGAGAATGACGTTGGGGAGGAAAATGGCGTTGGCGCAGCCGTGCGGCACTTTCCAGATGGCCCCAACCTTGTGAGCCATGGAGTGGGCGATGCCCACTAAAGCGTTAGTGAAGGAAAGACCGGCTAAACACTGGGCGTAGTGCATGTTGTTCCTGGCTTCGAGGTCACCTTTGTAGGATCTTTCCAGGTTGCCAAAAATCATCTCAATGGCCATGAGACCGGGAGCGTCGGAAAATGGCGACCGCCCTTTAGCCACATAAGCCTCAATGGCGTGGGTTAAAGCGTCAACGCCAGTAAAGGCGATCATGTTGCCGGGGAGACTGTAGGTCAGTTCCGGGTCAACGATGGCGATATCTGGGTTAAACTGAAAATCGGCCAAGGGATACTTAATGCCGGTTTTGTAGTCAGTGATGACCGAACACGCGGTGACTTCGGAAGCGGTCCCGGAAGTGGTGCCGATGCCCACCAAACGGGCTTTGGTCCGTAAGGGCGGAATGGTGAAAGGATTGAGGATGTCCTCGAACTTGGTGTCCGGGTACTCGTAAAAGACCCACATGGCTTTGGCCGCGTCGATGGGGGAACCGCCGCCCACGCCGATGATCCAGTCTGGGCCGAACTCCCGCATGATCTTGGCCCCATTTAAAACTGACTCCACGCTAGGATCCGGCTCGATGCCATCGATAACCTTGGTTTCTAGCTTAGCCTCAGCCAGATAACCTAAAATCTTGTCCAGATAACCAGACTTTTTCAAAGACCCGCCGCCAACAACGACAATAGCTTTGTGGCCTTTAAGTTCCTTAAGATACGAAATGGACCCAGGGCCAAAATAAAGGTCCCGGGGAGTGGTAAACCGACTGCTCATGCTCGCCTCCTGATAAAAAAACCGTTCTGGCCGCGTCGGCTACGCTATGCCTTTGATGGCCACGCCAGGGCGCCGACCAAACGGGTTTACCGCGGCTAAAAAATAAAACCCAGCCAACTCTAAAGAGCCCTAAATAACCCCAAGTGGCCTAAATCCCATGGCTAAATGAAGCTCCAGGAAAACCTAAACCCAATCAAGGCGCGTAAGATTAGCGTTAGCGTCAAAAGGAGGATATCTCAGACCTCGCTAAAATGGCTGTTAAAGACGCGCTACCTTTTAGGGCAAAAAAATAACAATTAACTTTTGAGGAATAGTAGATTTATAGACCTGGGCGGGCTTTTTGTCAAGGCTTATTTTAAAGAACCATCATTACTTTAATATTTATTTGGCGTTATAAATAAAATTTGGTATTTTCATCAAGTAATGAGCGCAGTCTTTCGGTAACATCCTCTCTTATAATCGAACAGGCCAAAAAGTTTAGAAATTTAGTATAGTGAATCACGTAAAGGTGGCGAATCGGATGCGGGGGATTTAGTCGCGGCTAAATGTGTAACCGAGGCTACCCCACGTCCGCAGTTTGGCTAAAGCAATTCATTCGCCACCAAATTTAATCGCCTCGCCGCCCCAAACCAGGCAACCGCAAGAATTGACCCCAAAAGATCCGTGAATCCCAAGTATCTAGCCATGTCGCCCCTGAAAAAAAAACCGGACCGCTTTTTAGCGACCCGGGAACCCTTCTTTCCATGATCAAATGAGCCCGATCTTCTTTTCCCAAGAAGAGCAAGGCTATCCCCAGGCAAGTCTTCTAGCTCTTTCCCTTTTACCGCGAACTTCCCATCTTGACGAAAGTGGCGTGAAACGCGAAATAGTTTCCCTCCAAAAATTGGCGGAGGAACTTACAGCGATAGGCTCGCTCCTGAATTCAACGGGATTCCCTATTCTCTTCGGCGCGGGACTTATCCACGATGGAGCATATGAAAGATGTTATATGTAAATAAGCCAATTACCGACCAGCCAGGCCGAAGCGTAGATCAAGCATAACGAACGGTCGAGGCTTGGCTAGAAAAAAACGAAAATTATTCCCCTTTCAACAATGTCGCTAACAGACAAATATCAGATCAAGCAGAAATCAATTTAATCTTAAATTCTGATTTTTCAACTTAAAGATTAAAGATATAACAGCAATCAATATAGGACGATATATAAATAAAAAACTAAGAAAAAATTTTTCTAATAAGCTTTTTCTTTATACTCATTTTCCGTCAAAAAAACAGTAGCTCTTGTCTACCATCGTCCGGCGGTAACGATCAAAAACCCAAAAACTAAAGGTCCATCCAAACGAAAAAAGGCTGGCGAGCCGCGTAAAGGCGGTTATCGCCAGCCCGTTAATTGTTATTTATTATAAAATTTACAACATGTAAATTATATATAATAATTATTAAAATAAATTATTAGTTAAAATCATACCTTAAAGCGGCGTAATATGATTTACCAGGACCAGGATAATCTAGTTTAGGCTCATAATGTTTATCAAAAATATTATAAGCGTTAATTATAAGTGATAATTTATGTCTATCGGCGAAAGTTACTAATTCTTTCTTTAATCCAATATCAACTAAAGTATAAGAAGCGACTATAGCTCCATCTGGCCACGTATCTAACATTTTTCCAATATAGTTTGCGTTAATATTAGCGCTAAATCCAATCTTTGGATAATCAAAATCAAGCCCATACGAAAAATTTGTTTTTGGCGTCAATCGCTGTATTATTTCTTTTCTGTTAGAATCATAAGCGCGTCTTTTAGTTAAAAAAGTCCCCTTGAAATAGGGGGTCAGCGCAAAATCAGCGTTTAACGTCCGCCCTAAATAAAAAGAAACCCCCAGTTCGTATCCCGCGATTTTAGTGCCATCTTTTTGATTTATCCAAGTATTGTACGAATTAATAACATCCCATGTTGAAACAATATATTTTTTATAATCAGAATTAAAGTAAGTAGCGTCTATATGTAAAAAACTATTATCAATGTCAAAACCAAATTCATATGTGGTATTGGTTTCGGGGTCTAGATTGGGGTTCCCTTTATACCTAGATCCCCAGCCGATGTAGTCAGAGGCCAATTCACTAGCGGTGGGAGCTCGAAAGCCCTTGGCCACGTCAGCCCGTATTTTAAGCCAGTCAACCGGAAGATAGGCTACCCCGAAAGTATAAGAGACATTATCAACATTTTTATCTGAGCCAGAGGCGTTATGAGTGAATTTATCAAAACGCACGCCGCTTGATAAAATTAATTTTTCATCAAAGACCTTACCCTTGGCCAAAAGGAAACCAGCGATATTTTTCAGGTTTGTCTTGCGGGATACAGGAACACTACTAGGCGAAAAATTTTTAAAATCATATTTCTGCCATTCAAAACCAGCTGTCAAATCCAGATATTGCCAGCTGGCCCCAAATTGGCCTTGAACTCCATTAGTAATAACTTCCTCTTTGGATTGTAATTCGTTTCTTTCTCGATCACCGTAATTCGCTTTTTCTTCTTTAGCGTGGAAATATCTTAATTGCCATGATAAAAAATTATTTTGATCTTTACCTGTGTACAGTAAATCAAAAGAAGAGCTTCTAGTGTCAAAATTTCCATTTTCATAAGATGGCCCAAATGAACTTATATCTCCACCGGTTCCTTGAAAATCATTGTCGTAGAACTGGGCCACCAGGCCAATTCGGTGGAGATCGTCCAAAAAGTTATAGCCAAGATTAACGCTTCCGAAATATACCCCTTTAGAATCTGTGCCCTTTAATTTATCCCCAGAGCCATCTTTATAATCGTTCACTCGGCTATGGAAAAAGCCCAGGGAATAATCAACATTATTATACCGCCCATCAACTCCGAATTCCTGGTCACTATAACTAAAACTCCCAAAACCGACCTGGGCTCGCGCTTTTAAATCGCCTTCTCCCCTTTTGGTTATGATGTTTATTACACCACCGGCTGACTGGCTTCCGTAAGTAATGGCGGCTGGCCCTCTAATTATTTCAATCCTTTCCACGTTTGTCTTCATAATGGTCGCTAAATTGCCAGTTCCAGCCGGACGACCGTCAACTAAAATCAGAATTCGCGATCCAATATTCCCAACATTTGGATTCGGCCCGCCAGGGTTTCTAATTCCGCGAATCTGAACGGCGGACGAGGCCTGACCGGGATATTGCAAAAGATGAATGCCCTGACGACGGAGAAGATAATCAACCCGCTGATCTGGGGCTTTTTCAATATCTTCACGAGTTATTAAGGTAAAATTGCTGACAACGCTTCGCAGAGTTTCTTCACCGCGCCCAGCGGTGACAACAACTGCGTCCAATAGACTTGGTGACGAAGCGGCTGTTTGGGTTTCCGCCAACGCCTGGGCCAAAACCAACCTCGCCCCGCCTATCGCTATCATTACCGCGATGGCGCAGGCCAATCCTAATTTGTTCATTTAGTTTCTCCTTAACTAAAAAACACACCACAAATAATTAAACGCGCCGTATCTAAAACTATTTTTCAGATTACAACTACGTTTAATTGACTTTTACGACTAAAAACTTTTTAACTGATAAAAAACATTCGCGTAACGCGTTTAAATTTCGCGCCCACGTCAAACCAACCTTTTGGCTTAAACGCTTTCTTTGCCCTCGGCCACCTTAAAGCCGTTAAGAAACGAACGTTGACGCGAAACGCAAAAAAAAACTCCTGGATCAACTAGTGATCCAGGAGCCCATTTTCCTGAAAACGCAATACGCAACATCAATATCCAGACCCTATTCCCCTTGAGTCCAAATCAAATTTTAGGCAGGTCTTCTGGCTTGTCCCGGTTTCCTTGGCCTTCCCATCTGTTTATTAGACAGTGGCGTTGTTCTGGAAACCATTAAGGCGTCTGGGACTCACAGCGATGGGCTCACTCCCGATTCACACGGGATTCCCTATTCTCTCCGTAAAGGAGCACCTAAAATTAATTTAAGATAAATGTTGATATATTTTAAACTTAATTTACTCTATAAACCTCTTTTTTCTGTCCAAATTCGCCTACCAGCGAAGCGAAGGGCCTGATTCTGGGACTAGACTTAAAACGGCTTAAGACCGCCATTAGCCACCTGGCCAAAAAAAACTCCCGGGATCAATAATAAAATGATCCGGGAGCCCATTATCCGTAAGATCGGCTAAGTAAAAGGCCGTTTTCACTTCCCGTAAAAACTGGCTTCCCAGGTAGGTCTTCTGGCTTGTTCCCCTTTTTCGCGGCCTTCCCATCCTTTTGGACAGTGACTCTCTAGGCGAAAAAAGTTGCCGATTTAGGGCGGAACTTACAGCGATGGGCTCGCTCCCGATTCGCACGGGATTCCCTATTCTCTCCATTACGGAGCGCCTGGTTATAGTTGTCTACTTAGTCTATTTCAATGATGTTAAAACCCTTATTAATAACTATACATCACCTAATAAAAGCGTAGTTAAGCGCAAAAAACAATAATAACGCCATAAAAATTGGCCGATTAAAGCTTCGCTCGCGCAGGACTTTTTTTACAACATTTCCGCTTAACAATCAAGCTTTTAACCTTATGACCAAAAGAAAACTAATTTTTAGCCAATATTCCGGGAGCCTGGCTTATTCCAGCCTGGCGCGACTAAAAAAGTTGTTATTAAAGGTTCTGGTGGCTAAGAGACTGACTGACCTTAGGGACGGATAGTTCCCCCTTGGCCGGCCACGTACTGACCGGTTCCTAGGTTGACGATCTCCACCCGGCGGTTCCGACCGTCTTCTGGGTCAATATTGGGTAAAGGCCTAGATTCGCCTAAGCCCTCAGTGGCCAGGCGACTAGAGGGTATGTTAAACCGCTCCATGAGGTATCTTTGGACGGAGAGAGCCCGGCGACGAGATAGATCCATATTGTAGTCATACCCGCCCTTGGCGTCGGTATGGCCTTCTAGCCGGAAGGAGTCGCCGGAGAGTTCATTGGAGGTGATGGCCCGACCTAGAGTGTTTAGAACCCCCCGGGCTTCCGAGGTTAAAACGTCCTTATCAAACTCAAAGAGGATGTTTAAAGCCAAACTCGGCGGCTCGGTGGGCTCAGGGAGGTATTTTTCCGGGGGTGGGGTGCCGCCCCGGGCGATGGTTAAAGCGGCCCGCTGCTCCGGGGTGTAAGCGGATCTCCGGCCTTGGGTCCCGCCTCTGGTTAAAGCGTCTATCATCTGCTTTAAGCTAGGGTCATCCTCCCCGGTTAGATCCGTTAAACGCCGCCGATTGATGTACCTAAAGGGATAATTAATGAAGGTCCAACGCGGCAAGGGAAAGTCGGAAAAAGGCGGCTCTTTGGACTCAAAAGCCCCGCTGCCATCGTAATCGACCACTTGGTAATCCCAAGGCTCGACCAGATCGTGATCGACCACAAAACAAAAGACCCGGCCATTGTGGCTCAGCCGTAAAACCCGACCATCGTCATCGGGCAGAATAAACTCTTCTCTTCTGGTTTCCTCGCCCTCCACTGAGACGTCAAAGTCGATCATCTGGTCCGAGATCCGCATGGCCCCAAACAAAGCCGGTTTGAGCCAACCGTAGGGAAAGTACTCGTGATGGTTGGTCATGGCCAATAACCCACCCGAGGGCGTTATAACCATTGTTAGAGCCATGGTCACCGCCAGGGTTAAATAGGCCAACCAGATCCCGATCGCGGCTTTAGAGGTCATAAAGGCGAAACTCCCTAAGGTTCCCTTAATAGACTATAGTTAGGCTAAGGGGAGCCAACTATCTTATCGGCTTTTAACCCGGAAAAATTAAGTTTCCCCAGGGTGGTTCCCGATGAGAGTTAAGCCCAATAACCGCCCTTAGCCGCTAGGGTTTTTTCCGGTCTTAAGCCCCCCCCTTCCACCCTTATAGCCACCTTAGCCCCTCATAACCCAGTTCGCGCCTTTTAGACCCTTAATAACCCATTTTTCCCACCTTAAGCCCCTTACGGCCCACCTTTAGCCCCTTTTAGGGAGGAGCTTTCGATAGACCGACCTTTTTTCCTCACTATAATCAAGGGCCACGAAAAAAAAAGCTGGAAACCCCAAAAAAAAGCTTGCGCTAGCCAAAATTTGGGTCTATAATGACAACAAGATTTTTATCCACTACTGATGGAAATGTCTTTAGCCCCTAGCTCTAATAGCTATTTGGGCATATCTTTTAAACCTTATTTATGGTTATGAACCATTTTTTAACCAAAATTAAGGTGGTAAAGAGTATATTATTTTCTAGGTTTATACTCTTTTTTTATATCTTTAACTTCGTTGATATTTTTATCTCTTTGACGCGCCCCTTTTAGATTTTATAGAGCTAATTCTATTAAAATCTCTCTTTCGCCACAAAGCCTCTCACATTCGCTTTTCGCCCTATGGCTTTCGCTATCCCGCCTTTAACTAAAAGGCGCTTTAAACCAAGGCCCAAAGGGAAAACTCCCTAAACATTTCGTTTAGGGACCTGACCGATAGTCACTAAAATTTACGCTCCTTTAACTTTTGGCCCCTTTTTAATAGCCATTGACGGACCAAAGGGTTAGGGAGTGGGTTAGGGCCTCAGGGCCTCTGGTGGCCGACAACCCTAAAACCGGTTAAGGGCGCGTTAAGCGCCTTTAGGGTCTTAAGGGGGGCTTTTTTAGCCCCCCTTTAAACCCTATATCTAGCCAAACGGCTCTGGCTAAATCGAGCCGTTACCCCATCGTCTTTATGGCGCGGGTTCGAGAATCGCCCTTGTATAGTAAAGATAAAATAGCCGAAGTCGTCGCGGGCACGGATCTAGTGGCCTTAGTCCGTCAATTTGTGGATTTAAAGCGCACCGGCAATTCCTATGTGGGCATTTGCCCTTTTCACACGGAAAAGACCGCTTCCTTCCATGTGACGCCCGAAAAAGGGGTCTACCATTGCTTTGGCTGTGGGGCCGGCGGCAACGCCTTGACCTTTATCATGGGCATGAACAAGTTGTCCTTTCCCGAGGCCATGGAGGAACTGGCCCGCTCCGCTGGGGTGGCTTTACCCAGGGAAAAACGCTCGGTGGATAAGGATTCCGGCTTTAACCGCCAGGACTTCTATGACGTCATGAATCGGGCCGCCATCCTCTACCAAAACCTTCTTTGGGCCCAACCTGAGCCCGAGGCCATGACTTACTTACGGAGCCGGGGCATAAGCTTGGATCTGGCCCGGAGCTACCAACTGGGCTTAAGTTTTAACGGTTGGGAATACCTCCGGGGGGCCTTAAAAAAGGAAGGCTTTGACGATCTCCTTTTGGCCGAGGCTGGGTTAACCCGCGCCCGCCAAACCCCGGGCGCGGGCTTTTATGACGTTTTTCGGAACCGGCTCATGATCCCGGTTTGCGACCCCCAGGGCCGAGCCGTGGCTTTCGCCGGGCGGACCTTACCCAGCGAGACCAACCCAGAGGTGGCCAAATACATTAACTCCCCCAGCACCGCCATCTATCACAAGGGCAACCTTTTGTACGGCTTCCACCAGGCTCGCTCCCACTTAAGGGGGGCGGGGTTGGCCTTTTTAGTGGAAGGTTACTTTGATCTTTTGTCTTTAGTCCAAGCTAAAGTCCAAAACGTGGTGGCCTCCATGGGCACCGCCGTGACCCAAGCCCAGATCAACCTTTTGCGCGGTCAGGTCAAAGAGGTCTATCTCCTGTTTGACGGGGACGCGGCGGGCCGCAAAGCGGCCAGCCGAGCGTTGCCTTACTTATTGAACGTGGAGTTGGACGGTAAGGTCATCACCTTACCGGACGGCGAGGATCCCGACACTTTTATCCGGAAGCGAGGCTCGGAGGGGTTGTACGAAGTGGCTGAAAAGGCCAAGGACATTATCGATTACTACATTGAGGGTCTTTTAGCCGACTGTGGGCCCACTTTAGGCGGGGAGTCGCGGGCCATTAGAGAGGCTAGAGAGACCTTAGGCCACGTGCCGGACTTGGCCAAAGGGGAGCTTTTACGACGAAAGCTGGCTAAAAAGCTCAACATTGACCCCAACGTCTTAAAGGTCCGGCCCCAAAGCCCCCCCGCCAAAACCCCGGAAAAACCGGTGGAGGTCAGGGATCCGGCGAAAACCGTCACCCATATCGCCCAAGAGATCTTGGTCCTCATCATTGTCCACCCGGAGCTAGCCAAGAACCTCCCCGCTCTGGCCCCCTATTGGCCCCAGGACGCCAGTTTTCCGGTGTATGAGGCTTTAACCGCCCAGTTTAAAGAGTCCGGCCAGATCGCCCCGGAAAAGATCCATCTGGAGGAAAACCAAGAGATCTCTTCCATCATTTCGGGGGCTTTATTGTCCCCGAGGACTAAAAAGCCCGAGGACGCGGCCGTCATCTTTAATGAAATGATCATTAGCTTAAAGGCCCTAGCCGCCAAAGCGGAGCAAATGGATAAATCCCAAGCCTTAAAGGCCGCCGAGAAAGAGGGGAACGAGGAGCTAGTTAAGACCTTAGCCCAAGAAAAGGCGGCTTTGCCGCACCCTTTAATGTCCAAGATGAAGCCGCAGTGAAAGCCTAACGGAAAAAACGCTTAACCGGTTTAAGGCCTTTTCGCCCTTAAAGGCCCCTTAAAGCCAGCTTTAGCGTGACTCTTTCGCCCCTTAACGAATCAAGTTCGCCATGGGGTCTGCAAAAGGAGGCGAAGAAAAAAAGACATGGTTAAACTCCTTTCCCCCCAAATTAACGATCAAATTGATGATCAAGGGGCCGATTTCGCCAGCGACTTCGCCAGCGAAATCGCGAGGGATTTCCCGAACGAACAGGTTTTGGGCCTAGTTAGCCCTAAGGTTAAAGGCCCAGCTAAAGGGGGCGCCGCTAAGGCCCTAGCGAAGACGCCAATTAAGACCCCAGCCAAGACCAAAAGTCAGGGCTTAGACGAGGCGAGCCTGGAGACCGATGATCTGGATATGGAGTTGACTCTGAGCCCGGATTTGGGCGCGGGTTTGGACGCTGGCTTAGACGAAAGTTTGAAAGCTGGCTTAGACGAAAGTTTAGACGCGAATTTGGACGATAGTTTAGACGAGGATTTCCCCGCCGAGGGCTTAAACCTAGAAAGCTTAAGCTCGGAAACTATACCGCCCAACGCCTTAGACTTGGACGAGACGGATGAGCCCTCCCCTTTTCCGGAAAAGACCTGGGGGGACGTTATCGATTTTCCCGGAGCCCGCCCTTCCGCGGGACCGGTCGCCGCGGAAGGGAGCGGCTTAGATCCGGTCCAGATGTACTTAAAGGAACTGAGTCAAAGGAAGCCCTTGGGGCGCGAGGCCGAAGCTCAGTTGACCTTAAGGATCGAGGAAGGCGAAAAAGCCATTTTAAGGGCTTTACTCCAGACCCCCGTGGCTTTGGCCGGTTTAAAAGCCTTACGGAAAAGCTTATTGGCCGAAAAAGACCAAGCTAAGGAGCGGGCCGAAAAAAACCACGAGCCCGAGCCTGTCTCGGTGGCCAACCGCCGGAACGAGCTCATAGACCACATTAACGCCATCGCCATTCTGGCCGAAAACGATGACCGGTACCTTCGGCGTTACCAGGGCCAAAGCCAGGGCGCGACGGAGCGGGCCTTAAAGATCCAAGCTCACCGGGACCAAACTTTAGAGGCCCTAACCGACCGTTTTTACCAGGCTAAGCTCAAACCCCAAAAGATTAAGATTTTAGTCGACCAGGTCCGTTCTTGGGCCACCTCTTACGCGGAGAGCGAGCGAGCTTTAACCGACCTTTTAGGCGACCCCCAAGCGGTTCAAGAGCTTATGGCCTTATGCCCGCCTAAGTTTAAAAAGACCACCGCTTTAGCCCCCTTAGTTCGGCGAATCTTAGCCGCTAAAGGCCGGGAGCTTTCGCTCCGCGAGGTTCTGCCCCTCGTCCAGCGCCTTGGCCAAACCGCGGCCCAAAGCCGCTTATCTTTAAGCGAGCTCCAAGACATCTTAGCCACCATCAGCGAGGGGGCCCAAAAAGCCTTCGCCGCCAAAAACGCCCTCATTGAGGCCAACTTAAGGCTGGTGGTCTCGACGGCCAAAAAGTACGCCCACCGGGGGCTCCATTTATTGGACGTCATCCAAGAGGGGAACCTTGGCTTAATGAAAGCCGTGGAGCGGTTCGAGCGGCGGCGGGGGTTTAAGTTCTCCACCTACGCCAGCTGGTGGATCCGCCAAGCCATCACCCGGGCCATTATGGACCAGGGGCGAACTATTCGCGTCCCAGTCCACATGATGGACTTCATTCACCGCTTAAATAAGACCCAACGAGCCTTAAGCCAAGAGTTAAGTCGGGAGCCCACGGAAGAGGAGTTGGCCGCAAGGACCGCTTGGCCCTTGGAGAAAATTCGGGAGGCCTTAAAAACGGCCATTTTGCCCATCTCCTTAGAGACGCCGGTTAAGGGGAACGAGGACAACTTTTTAGGGGACTTTATTGAGGACTTAAAAGCGGTCAACGCCGCCGAGGCCATCATGGAGCGGAGTCAAGAGGCCGAGGCCCAAGCGATCTTAAAGGTCTTAACCCCCAGGGAAGAGCGAGTCATTCGGATGCGCTACGGCCTTGGCTATGAGTCGCCCTTTACCTTGGAGGAGGTGGGCCGCGAGTTTCAGGTCACCCGGGAAAGGGCCCGACAAATCGAGGCCACGGCCCTCGCTAAACTAAGGCGGTCTTCCCCAGGGGCTAAGCCGGATCCCCCAAGGGGCAAATCGCGGAAAAAAGCCAAAGGCTAACCTTTAGGGCCTTAGCCAAAGACTAAAACTAGGGCCTTTAGGGGCTAGGGGCTAAACCCCCTAGCCCTTAACCCCTAACCCTAGAGCTTTAATCGCGGAACCCCTAACCAACCCCCGAACCTTGGAGGGGTTAACCCGCGGAGAGGTAACCCGGGGGGGTAACCCGGGGGGGTAACCCCGGGCCTAAACCCTAAACCCGAACCTAAACCCCTGGCTCCGCGACTGACCAGAGCCAGAGGTTTTTAGGGATTTTTAGTTATTAATGGTCTATCTTTTATTTAGAAAGTCTAACTTTAAAGAGCTATAACCTTCTGGACTTAATTTATTTTTAAATCAACTCTAATCCTGGCTCGACTGACGTCCATTAGGTCTCCGGGATTTTATCCGGGGCTAAAGGCCCCAAAGGCCGGTTTTTTTTCGGATTTACGGTAAATTTTTTGTCAATAAATGGAACTTTTTTCTTTGACGGACAGCCCCCCGCTTAACCAATTTTTGACCTATTTATAAAGGTCTTAAGTATGAAAAAAGAAATAATTGGATTAAATGACAAAAAAAAGCTTAATGATTAAATCGTTACCATGTATCTTACTCCATAGACCATTATAATAGTCGATCCGGTTTGACATAATCCAGACGCTAATATAAATTATTACCTCCTTTTCATCCCCGATCTTTCCCAAGCTGAAAAAGAACCCAATGAAGCTTTTCCAAAAATAATTGGAAAAATCGTTATTATTTATGGTACTATGAAAAGGATATCCGGCGCCTGTCAGGAAGGGGGCGGTTACGCCCTCTATCGCGTTGGATCATCTGGGCGGAAAACGTTTACGTTTGGCCGCTGTAATATTATTGTTCGGGGATATCATGGATCACAGTCTCACCACCAACGAAGAAAACAACATCTCCTCGTCTTGTTCTGACCCGGCCTACGACGAGCCTACCACCCTTCCCAAAGACGCCCAAGACGCGGATGACTCTTTCGACGATTCCGCCGATGACTCCGCGGATGGGCTGGACGACGGGGACTTAGGCTCGCTGGGTGATGGCCAGTCAGACAAAGACTATCATATGGATCAGCTCTATGAGGAAAGCTTTCGGAGCTTGTCTGAGGGCGAGGTAGTCAAGGGCACCGTGGTTCAGTTCACCAAGGAATACGTCATGCTGGACATCGGGGCCAAATCCGAGGGTCGGATCCTCTTGCAGGAGTTCTATGACGAGAACGGGGAACTAACCGCTAACATCGGGGATCAGGTTGAGGCCCAGATCACCAGGATGGACGAGGACGAGTCGGAAATTTTTCTCTCCAAGGATAAAGCCGCCAAGATTAAGATCTGGGACGACATCGCTCGGGTCTACAACGAGGACGGGGTTATTAACGGCCTTATTTCCAGCCGCGTTAAAGGCGGGCTTTCGGTGGACATCGGGGTTAACGCCTTTTTGCCCGGCTCCCAAGTGGACACCCGGCCCATCAAGAACCTTGAGGCCTTAGTGGGCAAAACCTACGACTTTAAGATCTTAAAGTACAATAAAAGACGCGGCAACGTGGTCTTAAGCCGTCGGGTCATCTTAGAGTCCGAGCGGGAGAAAATCCGGACCCAGACCATGGCCGCCTTAGAGGTCGGGGCCATAGTCGAGGGCGCGGTTAAAAATCTGACCGATTACGGGGCCTTTGTCGAGCTAGGCGGTTTAGACGGCCTTCTGCACGTCACCGACATGTCCTGGGGCCGCTTGGGTCACCCCTCAGAGCTTTTGACGGTGGGCGAAAAAGTCCGGGTCAAGGTTTTGTCCTTTAACCGGGACAATGGCCGGGTCTCTTTAGGCCTAAAGCAACTCCAAGAGGATCCCTGGGTCACGGCCTCGGCCCGTTTTAAAGTCAACGACAAGGTCAATGGCCGGGTGGTCTCTTTAACCGACTACGGGGCCTTTGTCGAGCTGGAGCGCGGTTTAGAGGGCTTGATCCACGTCTCGGAAATGTCCTGGACCCGGAAAGTCCGGAACCCCTCAACGGTTTTAAAGGTCGGGGATCTGGTGGAGAGCGTTATCCTCAACATGGATTTATCGGCTAAAAGGATCTCCTTGGGGATGAAGCAAGTGGAGCCCAACCCCTGGGCCACCGTGGCGGAGCGTTACCCCATTGGCACCATCATTGAGGGCAAGATCAAAAACATCACCGACTTTGGGGCCTTTATTGGCATTGACGAAGGCATTGACGGGCTGGTCCACATTTCCGATATCTCCTGGACCAGGCGGTACAAACACCCTTCGGAGATCTTTAAAAAAGGCGATTCCGTGCGGGCTTTGATCTTAGCCATTGACCGCGAGCAAGAGCGCTTTTCTTTAGGCATTAAGCAACTGGAGGAAGATCCCTGGTCCGCGGCCATGAGTAACTTCCCGGTGGGGGCCAAAGTCTCCGGCAAAGTCACCAACATCACTGATTTTGGCGTCTTTATTGAGCTGGCCGATGGCATTGAGGGCCTCATCCACGTCTCCGAATCCGGTCTGCCCAAAGGGAAACCTTTGGCCGAGGCCTTTAACTTAGGCGATGAGATCACCGCCAAGGTGGTCACGGTCTCAGCTGGGGATCACAAGATTGGTTTGTCCATTAAGCGCCTCCTGAAGGACGAGGAAGAGCTCCATTACAAGGAGTTTGGCGGGGAAAGCCGGCCAGCGGCCCCGGGGGCCTCAACCTCCAACGCCAGCTCTTCTTTTGGGGCGGCTTTTGGGAACTTAGATAAACTCTTGGCGGAAAAACAACAATCTTCCGAGCCTGAGGCGGAAACTGAGAAACCCTCCTAACCATGGCGGACGAAACTAAACCTCTAGACCCGGCGGCGGATGAGGCTCTAGAGCCTGACCTCAAGGTTAGCCCCACGGCTAACCTTGAGCCCGACCGCGACTCTTCCGCCCCGGTCCCGGCCGATTCCGGCCTGGACCCGGGCTTAAACAACCCCCCCTCAACCGATCCCCTGAACCCTGAGCCCTCTTTAAGCGACCCTTTAAGCGACCCTTTAGCGGCTCGCCCGGAAAGCGATCCCTCTAAGGCCGTTCGCCCCGAGGACAATTCCGATCCCGATCGCCCCCAAAGACCGCTTCTAAACGCTAAAGCGGCTCGGCCCAATGGCCGGAAAGGGCTCCCGCCGCTACTCCCCCCAGCGGTCGCTAAAACCAGCTCGCGCTTAGAGGGTTGGCCTTTAGTCTTTTTGCTTTTGGGTTTAGCCGTGATCGGGAGCTGTCACTTTAGCGCTTTAAACATCGCCGAGTCCATTGAGGGCGTCCCTAAGGCCATGGCCCGGTCCCAGAGCCCCAGCGTGGGGGTTTTGACCTTAGAGGGGGAAATCGTCTCCTCCATGTGGGTGGTCCAGACTTTAAACCGCTTCCAGGACGACGAGAACGTCTTAGCCATTGTCATCCGCTTGGACACCCCGGGCGGGTCCGTGGCCCCCTGCCAAGAGATTGTCGAGTCCATCCGGTCGCTAAAAAAACCCGTGGTCGTCTCCATGGGGTCAGTGGCCGCCTCGGGCGGGGTGTACATCGCCGTGGCCGGCGACCATATCCTAGCCAACCCCGGGACTTTAACCGGGTCCATTGGGGTGATCATGGAGACCATCCAGGTCACCGGGGTTATGGAAAAGCTGGGCGTTAAATCCGAGACCATCACCAGCGGCCAATTTAAAGACATTTTTTCGCCCTTTCGGGATATGCGCCCCGAAGAAAGGGCTCTTCTCCAGAAGATGGTCATGGAAGTTTATGAGCAGTTTGTGGCTGAGGTGGTTAAAGGACGGCCCAAGCTGACTGAGGCCCAAATCCGGCGGCTGGCCGATGGCCGGGTCTTTAACGGCGAAGAGGCCAACCGTTTAGGTCTCATTGACGAATTGGGCGGCTTTGAGAAGGCCGTGACCAAAGCCATGGTTTTAGCCACCGGGACCCAACCGACCGAACCCCCACACCTCATCTTTGAGGACGGCAAAGGCGGCTTTTTGCAGCGGCTCCTTTCCGGGGAAAGTTTTTCGCCCTCCTCCCTCCTCCCTAAGGGCGGGCTAAAGTACCTTTACCGGCCTGGCTTATAAGTGACCAAACCCTCTTTAGGCCAAAAAGAGCTGGAAGATAAGGTCGCCGAGCGGTTAAACGAGCTGACCCCGGAAATAGTCCATTTGGCGGTGGAAATCATCTTGGATTCCATCGCCGACACCCTGGCCGCGGGCCAGGAGGTCTGCTTACGGGGTTTTGGCCGGTTTATCCCTCGGCACTACCCCAAAGCTAAGCGCAAAAAGATTGGGCTTCTCTTCCACCCTAGCCCTCGGCTTAAAGAAATGGTTGGGGCCGCGGAGCGGACCGAGGAGCGGGCGGCGGATTTAACCGCTAAAGATGCGGAGCTGACAGCCCCCTAAATGAGCCCTATAAGCCCCAATTTTACTCGCGACTAACGACCAGCTAACCAGCGACCAGCTAACCAGCGACCAGCTAACTTAAGGCCCTCTTTAAAGGGATAACCAACCATGAAGTTCCCCTGCCCCCATTGTGGCTCCCACAACACGATTATTGGCTCCCCCATGTTAGCCCACGTCAAACCACCCATCTTAAAAAAGATCGCCTTTGGTTTAGCCCGCTTAACCCAACCCCTCATAAGTAAGCCGATTATTGGCCAGAAAACCATCTATTGCCGGGATTGCGGACGCGTCATGACCTTTTTCTTTAATTGACCTTAGGGAGGCTAGTTTTTGGGCTTGATCTTGGTTGAAAAGAAGAGTTTTTAGCGTGGTTAAAGGAATAGTTTTTGGTTGAGGCTAGTGTATAAAGGTCCCCGTCTTTAGCCATTAAGAAAGAAGTTAGTTTGACTTCTGAGCCGTTAAAAGCCCACCTATAGGCGTTATCTCAAGTTATTTCTCTTTTATTATTTTTCATTTCCGGGCCGCGCTAAGCTCCCCCGTGAGGCTATTTAGCGATTTGATTAGTCGGTTCTTAAGGTCGCGGCCAGGGGGCGAATAGCTTAAGATTATTTAACCTTATAGAAACTATAATGGCGTTTTAGGCTAATCAATTAACGCGCGCTTAACCTGGGGGGAGTAGCTAACCCATGAGTCAATCCGTTGTCAAAACTTTTAACATTGTTGGGCCGGTCGTCGCTGAAGAACACTACACGCTACCGGTATTGGAACGTCAACCGAAAATAGACGAGATGATTGAGGGGAAATATTATTTTATCCTTCACGCGCCTAAGCGGTCAGGAAAGACCACTTTTTTGCGCGCCCTGACCGATAAAATTAATTCTGAGGGAAAGTATTACGCTTTAACCTGTTCTTTAACGGCTTTAATAGGTAAATATAATCAAAATTTAGCTATAACAACAATTATAGAAAATCTTAATTTTTATATGATGGGATCTCAAGTTAAATCAATTAAGGAAAAAGCGTATTTATATAATACTATCCCTGGAATGGATGACACTACAACTAAATTAAGTATTTTTTTGAATAGTTTATGCGAGGATCTTGATAAAGACCTGGCGCTGTTTTTTGACGAGGCTGATTGTCTAACTGGACCTGGGCTTCTTGCGTTTTTAGCGCAAATTAGAAACTCCTACCAAACGCGGCGCCAACCTGGCGATAAATTCCCCAGATCCATGGCTTTGGTGGGCCTGAGGGACATTAAGGATTATCTGGCTAACGAGGATGGAGCGGAGCCGAAAGGGCCACCCCCTAACCTTTTCAATATCAAAGAAGACTCTCTAACGCTCCCTAATTTTACTCCTGAAGAAATCGGCATTCTCTACCGCCAGCACACCGAAGCCAGTGGGCAGGTTTTTGAGGCTGGAGCCATTCTAAGGGCTTGGTATTGGTCGGAAGGCCAGCCTTGGCTAGTCAACGCCTTGGCCTATAAGGCGGTCGCAAGTCTCCTAAAAAATGATTATTCTAAAGCTGTAACGGCGGAAATCATTGACGCGGCCGCTAGGTCAATAATCCTGAAACAACCCGGCCATATTGATTCGCTGATGGAACGACTGGCGGAACCTAAGGTCAGGCGGGTAATGGACGCGGTTATCGCTGGGGCTCAGGGCTTTGAGGAAACTACGATCAGCGATGAGGATATTCAGCGCGTCCTGGATTTAGGGCTTTTAAAAAACGAAAACGAGGTCTATCAGCCATCTAACCCCATCTATAGCGAAGTTATCGTCCGAAAATTGACTAAGCGAATGGAGCGGAGAGTTCCTCAGAATTACGTAGGCCGGTGGACTAACGGGCCAACATTGGACATGACTGGCCTTTGGAAAGCTTTCCAAAATTATTGGCGCGAGAACTCGGAAATGTTGGGCGCCCCTGACCGCCTGACCGAAACAACCCCGCATTTGGTAAGTTGCGCTTTTATCCAAAAAACTCTAAACGGCTATGTAGACGAAATCAAACGGGAGTACGCCCTTGGCCGAAAACGAGTCGATCTTGACGCCCGTTACCAAGGAGTTTCTTATCCAGTGGAGCTAAAGACTTCAAAACCTGGCCACATATTCACGGACCAAGTTAGGGAAAAGAGTTTGGAACAATTATATTCATACATGGATAAACGCGGATCGAAAACAGGGTGGTTAGTCGTTTTCGATTTAGACTGGAGTAAAAATAGTGGCGATAAATTAACTTGGGAAACAATCCAGTATAAAGGTTCCACTATTCACCTTGTAGGATGCTAAATATGCGTTTAATCAACCTTTAAACCTCGTAAAAAATGTCAATTAAGTTGGATAATTAATTATGGATGAATGGGTAAATGAATTGGAGAATCTTCTTTCATCAGGTCCAGATACTGATTTATTAGAGTCTTTTGCTTTAAAAATAAAATATATACCAATAAAATTATACAAATATCGTTCGTTAGATTGTTAGAAAAATATTTTATTTAAAAGACTTATTGATGCAATCAATAATTAAAAATTACATATAACATTATGCGCTAATTTGAACGATAAGTTAGAATTACATTCTTTTTTTTATCAATTAATAATATTTAAAATTTTATTAATTAACTATTACACTTTATTAGTAATTTATTTTAATATATATCATCTTAAAATTATTATAAAAATAATAATTATTGTTTAATATTAATTTTACATACTTTTATGCGTTATATCAAGTTATTTCTCTATTTATTATTTTTCATTTCCGCTCCGTACCAAGCGCCCCCGTGAAGCTATTTAGCGATTTGGTTAGTCGGTTTTTAAGGTCGCGGCCAGGGGGAAAATAGCTTAAGATTATTTAACCTTACTGGGAATCCAAATGGTCTTTTTGGGCTAATCAATTAAGGGACGCTTAACCTGGGGGGGTAGCTAAACCCATGAGTCAATCCGTTGTCAAAACTTTTAACACAGTTGGCCCATGCGTCGCTGAAGAACACTACTTGCTACCGGTATTGGAACGCCAGCCGGGTATTAACAAGCTGATTGAGGACAAAAACTATTTCGTCCTTCACGCGCCAAGGCAGTCTGGAAAGACCACTTTTTTGCGGTTTTACGCTGATAGAATCAACGCGAAAGAGCGGATGTACGCTCTGACGTGTTCCCTGGCGACCCTCAGAACACTAGAGGATAGCGAAGTGGCCATGACCAGAATGGCGGCCCAAATAAATCGAGCTTTAAAAATATCTGGCGTTAAAGCCTTTAAAGATTTAGCTTTTCCAGATGATTCGTTACCACAATCAAACCCATCTGTAAAGATACGTAAATTTTTAAATTATTTATCTGTTAATTTAGACAAAGAATTGGTGATTTTTTTTGATGAGGCCGATTGTTTGGAACCATCTCCTCTGGTCACTTTTTTGGCCCAGGTTCGTGATGGTTACAACGAGCGTCACCGTAACCCAAAATCCAAATTCCCCAGGTCAATGGCTCTGGTGGGTATGAGGGATATCAGGGATTACCTAAGCCAGGTTAGGCCGGATAATGAGTCAAAAGGTCTGGCCAGTCCTTTTAACATTAAAAAAGACGCCTTGACACTCCCTAACTTTACCCCAGAGGAAATCGGAATTCTCTATCGCCAGCACACTGAGGCTAGTGGTCAGATTTTTGAGGATGGAGCCATTGAAATGGCTTGGTATTGGTCGGAAGGCCAGCCTTGGCTAGTCAACGCCTTGGCCTATGAGGCGGTCGTCAGCATCCTAAACAATGATTTTTCTAAAGCTGTAACAGCGGAAATCATTGACGCGGCCGCCAAGTCAATAATCCTGAAACAACCCGTCCATATTGATTCGCTTATGAAACGACTTGAGGAACCCAGAGTCAGGCGGGTAATGGACGCGGTTATCGCTGGGGCTCAGGGCTTTGATGAAACTACGATAAGCGATGAGGATATTCAGTACATCCTGGATTTAGGGCTTTTAAAGAACGAAAACGAGGTCTATAAGCCATCTAACCCCATCTATAGCGAAGTTATAGTCCGAAAATTGACCAAGCGAATGGAGCAGAGAGTTCCTCTAGATTATGTTCGCCGCTGGGTCGATGGGCAAACATTGGACATGACTGGCCTTTTGAAAGCTTTCCAAGATTATTGGCGCGAGAACTCGGAAATGTTGGGCGCCCCTGACCGCCTGACCGAAACAACCCCGCATTTGGTAAGTTTCACTTTTATCCAAAAAACTCTAAACGGCTATGTTGACGAAATCAAACGGGAGTACGCCCTTGGCCGAAAACGAGTCGATCTTTACGCCCGTTACCAAGGAGTTTCTTATCCAGTGGAGCTAAAGACTTCAAAACCTAAACACAAATTCACGGACAAAGTCAGGGAAGAGAGTTTGGAACAATTATATTCATACATGAATAAATGTGGATCAAAAATAGGATGGCTAGTCGTTTTCGATTTAGACTGGAGTAAAAACATCGCCGATAAAAAAACTTGGGAAACAATCCAGTATAAAGGTTCTACTATTCACATTGTAGGATGCTAAATATGCGTTTAACAAATCTTTAACATAATAAATAACGGTAAATACGCTGAAATAATTAATTATGGATGAATGGATGAATTGTTCCCTGGTTAGATAATCACCGATGTCATAATGGTAAATTTCAGCTGGTCCTGGTTGAACAGGGTTTTTAACCAGGTTTTTAACCAGGATGGTAATCGCGATTGGAACCCTAGACCCCCTAAAAACCCCCTAAAAAAACCCCTAGCCCCCTAAACCCCTAGACCCCTAAAGTGGACTGGCCGCGCCTAGCCGCGCCGCTATACTTAGAGTCAAAAGGATTTTCCGCCGCCACCTAAGAAATCGGTATGTTTCCTAAAACAATTTCTTTTAGCGAAAACCGTTCGCTAGCCGACCATAGGTGGCCCCTTAAGCGCCTTCATTCGGCGGCGCTTTTCTCCAGCCAAATTATCCTTTGGCCAGCCGCGAGCCCCGGGCGGGGCTGGCTGGAAACCTCATTAGGCCAAGTTACCAATATTTAGGCAAAGAAGCTAAGGAATTTAAGCCCTCGGACTGGGGATCCCCAAAGGTCGAGCGGGGCCAACAGATAAGGAAGCGTCTGGCGCGCGGGAGCGAATTGGCGGAAACCCCCAAGCTCGAACGGGGAAAACAGCGATACCCGGAAAGCCTGAGGATCGAAGGTTAAACCCTTGGAAAAGCGTTTAGGCGAGACCTTGAGGAGAAGCTTAAGGTCTTAGGTCTAAGCGCCCTGGAGATATTCCAGGCTTTAAGCGACATCGCGGTTTACCAAGATAGGGACAGGGTCAAAGGTCTAACCAAAGAACTGGCCGATCTGACCTCGGAAAAAAACAGCCTGGAGACCAGCTGACAAGACGGCCCTAGAACTGGATAAGGTGAAGAGAGCTTAAAGAAGAGCCGCGCTTAAAGGCCTAAAAGAAGGTTGTCTTACTGGCGCCCTTTCCTCTTCTCCAGAGCCGCCTTAAACTCTCTTTCCGTAAGTTTAGAGCATTCGAGAATCACAGGGATCTCAACGCCTTTATCAAAGAACGATAAGGCTAGTTCAATGGAGTTAGCTTTTCTCGCACCTTCCCACGCTTCGGCCAGCTCTAATTTTTCGGTAACTAACGCCTTTTCGCGCATATCCATCAAATTTTTAAATTTCGGGGACGCGACTACTTTATCATACACGTTTATCACCTCTAATATTTCCGGTGAGTTCATCGATCTAAGCCGCTCAAAGTCCTTCACCGTTTTTGCCCTCAA